>CALUPA010000052.1 GCA_944322395.1 uncultured Phocaeicola sp. | reverse complement strand
GGTCTTAACATGTAAAAGGTGTAAACCTATATATGATTTTAATTATTAACCTGTCAACTAAATTCAGTACACCTCATTGGCTGTTGATTATTGTAAAAAACGTCTTGTCGTTTATCATTAAACGAACTGTCGTTTTTAGTAAAATGAGCTGTCGTTTTATACACAGCAGGAATAGGTTTGATAAAGAATGAATCCAAGTATCAAAAAAGCCCTAAAGGTCGTAATGATCTTTAGGGCTTATATAATTTATATGGTAAGGTTCATAGTTTATTTAACTACAATTTCATCCAGGAAAATCCATCCACCTTCGATGTCAACTATTTTTGCATATATCCTTATAAATCTGGCTGTTGTTTTTCCTTCCCATACAAAATCATGAAATACTACACCTTCTCTGTCCGTAGGGATATCATGTGTCAAAGTATCTAAATCCTTGAATTTCTTACCATCGTTTGAGGTCTGTATCTTTATGTATTGAGGTAACCATACGTACGGACCTTTAGCCTGCATTCCAAGAGTTGATATTCTTGATATTCTGGTTTTCTCTCCTAAATCTATTACAGCATCTACATCAGTATTAAGAAATCCCAGCCATTTTCCGTCATTATAACCTTTTCCGCCATGATATCCATCTATCAGAGTATATTCTCCTGATGCAGGATAATTGGGGGAATATTTTGTTTTGAGGGTTATTTTCTTGCCTATAGCTTTATGGAAGTCTATGTCTTTCCTTAACACTTTTCCCACAGGCTTACCTTCGGAGAATGCGCGTGCAGAAAGATGCATTGTTCCTTTAACAGTCAGAGAATCTTCATATATTGGTGAATTTGTATTGGGTTCAGTACCATCTGTAGTATAATGGATATTTATGCCTGTTCTCTCGCATTCCAATGCAACTTTTATTTCTTTTTTATTATAATCAATTCGCATTGGTGTTTCTATGTCGGCCGAAAGAGTGTATGGATTATATCCTTCTCGAATCAATCTTGGTATTTCATTGTTTACACGTTCTCTGAAATTATTCCAGTTTTTATTTTCAGGCATAGTCCATCCCACTTCTGCAATTGCGAGTATACGCGGATAAATCATATATTCCGTATGCTCAAGAGTAGGCATATATTCTCTCCACACATTCCCCTGTACACCAATAATCATTTCGGCTTGCTCGTCATTTAATGCGGCAGAAACAGGATTGTATGAGTACACCTTCTCTATGGTCAGATATCCACCAATAGCTTCAGGTTCAGATGAAGGATCCGACTGATAACTGTCCAGATAGCAAAAATCGCCTGGTGTCATTACAACTTTGTGTCCGGATTTGGCAGCAGTAATTCCACCTTGTTCGCCACGCCATGACATGACTGTGGCATTTGGTGCCAGTCCTCCTTCCAGAATTTCGTCCCATCCTATAATATCGCGTCCTTTACTGTTAACATATTGCTCTACACGATGTATCATGTAACTCTGCAACTCATCTACATCCTTAAGTCCTTCTTCTTTCATCCTTTTCATACAGTCAGGACATGTTTTCCAACCGGACTTTGCCGCTTCGTCTCCACCTATATGTATATAGTGTGATGGGAACAAATCAATTACTTCGTCAAGCACGTCTTCGATAAATGCAAATGTGGCTTCTTTTCCTATACAAAAGTCAGAATTTTTATACATATCATTTGAGCATGACAATAAAGGGTAGGCTGCAAGTACTTCCTCAGAGTGTCCAGGCATTTCTATTTCCGGGATAATTGTTATGTGTCTTTTGGCAGCATAATCAATTATTTCTCTAATTTCTTCCTGGGTGTAATAACCACCATGCGCATCTGCATCATCTTGGTTGCAGTAATGTCTGTTTGCATTCCACCATTCTTTCCATGTTTCATACGGACGCCATGCAGCAAAATTTGTCAGTCGCGGATATTTCTTTATCTCTATTCTCCATCCGGCTCCATCAGTAAGATGCCAGTGAAAACGGTTCATTTTGTAACGCGCCAATGCATCAAGTTGTTTTTTCACGAACTCAGTACTGCTGAAATGACGTGACTCATCTAAATGTAATCCGCGATATTCAAAGCGTGGCTTATCGAATATTTCAACGTATTTAATACTGTTATAGTTATCCTCCTCTGCCAGTTGCAGAACTGACTGCAGACCATAAAAAAGTCCCGCTGACGTCTGTGCATAAATATTGATACCACTAGCACCTACTTTCAGAATATATCCTTCATCTCCCAGCTCGTTTTCTTTATCTATTTCCATAGTAAGGCATTTGTTTAGCCCTTCTTCTGCGGAATAGTCTATTCTAAGAGGAGTATCTTTAATATATTCCACCATATCACCCAGTTCTTTTCCTGTCAGATTGGTTTTAAAGGACAAATATGAAGAAATATCAAGTTTTCCTTCCTTTACAGTCATCCTTTGAGGATGTGGAATTACATTTTGTGCCGACATTTCAGGTGTACACGTAATGGGAGCCACACAAAGTAAAAATAAGATTGTTCTTTTTTTCATTGTATCAGATAAATAGGTTTTAAATATTATGATTGGAATAACATTATCTTGTGTATTTTTTCAGTTCTGGCAATATCTTCTTTATTTCGTTTATTCTGTGTGCATCGCTCGGGTGTGTACTCATGAATTCAGGAACACCTCCACCAGACTGTGCCGACATTTTTTGCCAGAAGCCAACAGCTACTTCCGGATTATACCCTGCAATAGTCATCAGTATAAGTCCCATATAGTCTGCTTCAAGTTCATGCGTTCTTGAAAACGGCAACATTACACCATACTGTGTACCTATGCCATATACCGTTCCGGCTACATTTTTTACCATTGCGCTTTTTTCTGACAATGCAGCCGAAAGAATTTGCGAACCATATTGTGCTGCAATCTGCTGACTCATTCTTTCATTACTGTGTTTCGCTACCGCATGTGCCACTTCATGACCTATCACCACAGCCAGTTCATCATCCGATGCAACAAGTTTCATAAGCCCTTCGTATACCACAATTTTTCCTCCAGGCATGCAGAAAGCATTAACCTGTTTATCGGCAACGAGATTGAATTCCCACGAAAAGTTCTTTATTTCACTTGACATCCCGTTCTGTCTAAGATATTCTTCTGTTGCAGTTGCTATCTTCTGACCTACGCGTTTTACCATAGCCGTTTGCGAAGAAGATGTTGATTTCTTGGCAGTTTTGATATAATCATTATATTGGGTAAGACTTGATGAAAGGACTTCCGAATCAGAAACAAGTAACAACTGCTTGCGTCCAGTAAGCGGTACAGAGCCGCAGCCCGTAAGCAAACATAATAGGCTGTAAATTAAGATGTGTTTTTTTCTCATAAGATAGATAAATAATTATACAGGCAAATATGGGGAAAAAAAATGATTATTCAAAGTATGTCTGTTGTAATAGGATTATCTATACTCATTCTAATTAAAGCTATATGCTTACACATTGACGGTGCAATTCTTCAAAAATATTCATATTTTTTCTACTTTTGTATGAATATGTATATAAATGACATTATGATATTATGTTGAGAAAAGTTAGACAGATTCTTGCAATAGTGTTTTTCCTTTGTATAACACTATTGTTTCTTGACTTTACCGGGACAGTACATGCCTGGTTTGGTTGGATGGCAAAAATCCAGTTTATGCCTGCTTTATTTGCCGTAAATACAGTAGTATTGGTTTTCCTACTCCTGCTTACATTTATATTCGGACGTATATATTGTTCCGTAATTTGTCCTCTAGGTGTTATGCAGGATGTAATTTCACGCATTAGCGGAATGCGTAAGAAAAAGAAAAACAGATTCACGTATTCCCCGGCACTCTTTTATTTGCGATACATCGTTTTGGCAATATTCATTGCTGCATTTTTCCTGGGAGCAGGTTCGATTGTGGCTTTACTGTCACCATACAGTTCTTACGGAAGAATAGCTTCAAATCTGTTGTCTCCTGTATGGCAGGCCGGAAATAATATTCTTGCATATTTTGCAGAACGTGCTGAAAGTTATGCTTTTTATTCTACGGAAATCTGGTTAAAGAGTCTTCCTACGTTTATTATAGCAATAATCACATTCATCGTGATTTTTATTTTGGCATGGCGTAACGGACGTACGTATTGCAACACTATTTGTCCGGTAGGTACAATATTAGGGTTTGTATCTCGTTTTTCTATATTAAAAATAAAGATAGACAAAGATAAATGTAAGCATTGTCGCCTTTGTGTAAAACAGTGCAAGTCTTCATGTATTGACATCAAAAATCATAGCATAGATTATACCCGATGCGTAACATGTATGAACTGTTTGGACTCATGCAAGCACGGTGCAATACATTATGTGTCACGTTTCCACAAAGATAAATCAAATGAAGCAGAAACCGTAAAACATACTGAAACTGATAATTCCAGAAGAGCATTCCTCACAACCGCTGCCGTTATCACTGCCGGAAGCGCACTGAAAGCCCAGGAAATGAAAGTTGACGGAGGTCTGGCTAAAATTATTGACAAGAAAGTACCGCAAAGAAATACACCGATTCTTCCTCCAGGAGCATTAAGCAAGAATAGTTTTGCAAAGAAATGTACCGGATGCCAATTGTGTGTGTCTGTGTGTCCTAATCAGGTTTTGCGTCCTTCCACCGATTTAATGCGACTCATGCAACCGGAGATGTCGTATGAAAAAGGATACTGCCGTCCGGAATGTACAAAATGCTCTGAAGTTTGTCCAACCGGCGCCATAAATTTAATTTCACTGGCCGACAAGGCCTCTACACAGATAGGCCATGCTGTATTTATCATGGAAAACTGTGTTGCTGTAAAAGATAAAGTAGAATGTGGAAACTGTGCACGCCACTGTCCGGCTGCTGCTATCAAGATGATACGCAGTAACAAGGAAGACAAGAAAGCTCCGAGAATACCGTCTGTCAATGTAGAACGTTGTATAGGATGTGGAGCATGCGAGAACCTTTGTCCGTCACGTCCTTTCAGTGCTATTTACGTAGAAGGACATGAACGTCATAGAATGATTTGATAAAGAATTAGTGTATGGAAAAGAAAAATATAAACAGAAGAGATTTTATCAAGATAGTAGGAATAAGTACTGCTACAGTAAGCGGACTATTCTACGGATGCGGAACAAATAAGTCTGATAAAAATGCATCTTCGGACCCTACATCACCGGTTCCTGTAGATAAAATGACATATCGCACATCTGAACGCGGTGACAAGGTTTCATTATTGGGATATGGCTGTATGCGCTGGCCGACTCTTCCATCTCCTGCAGGCGATGGTAATGTGATAGACCAGGACGCTGTAAACGAGCTTATAGACTATGCCATGGCTCATGGTGTAAACTATTACGATACATCACCTGTATATGTCCAGGGATGGTCGGAAAAATCTACAGGTATAGCACTCAAACGTCATCCTAGAGATAAATTCTATGTAGCTACAAAGTTGTCAAACTTCTCTAACTACACGCGCGAGAATTCAATAAAGATGTACAAGAGGTCGTTCGAAGAGCTTCAGGTAGATTATATTGACTATTACCTGCTTCATTCCATAGGTAATGGAGGAATGAAAACTTTCCGTGCCAGATACATTGATAATGGCATGCTAGACTACCTCATCGAAGAAAGAAAGGCTGGAAGAATCCGTAATCTTGGTTTTTCATTCCACGGCACACAAGATGTGTTCGACGAAGTACTTGCCATGCACGACAAGGTTCATTGGGATTTTGTGCAGATACAGTTGAATTATGTCGACTGGCGTCATGCATCCGGCAGGAATGTAAATGCTGAATATCTGTATGCAGAACTTGAAAAGCGAAATATACAGGCCATCATAATGGAACCTCTTTTGGGAGGACGATTATCGAATGTACCTCAGCATATTGTTGACAGATTCAAGGAACAACGCCCCTCGGACAGTGTGGCATCTTGGGCATTCCGATTTGCCGGAACCTGGAATAAAGTTCTCACTGTTTTAAGCGGTATGACCTATATGGAGCACTTACAAGACAATATACGTACATATTCTCCATTGGTTCCTCTGACAGATGAGGATAAGGATTTTCTGGAAGAGACAGCACAACTCATCAAGAAATATCCTACGGTACCTTGCAACGACTGTAAATACTGTATGCCATGCCCATATGGTATAGATATTCCTGCAATACTTGTTCATTACAACAAGTGTGTGAACGAAGGTAATGTTCCAAAGTCAAGCAAGGACGAGAATTACGATAAGGCTCGCAGAGCATACCTTATAGGATACGACAGAAGTGTTCCGAAACTGAGACAGGCTAGTCATTGTATTGGATGCAAACAATGTGTAGACCACTGTCCGCAGGATATTAATATCCCTCGTGAACTGCATCGTATTGACCGATTTGTAGAGTCGTTAAAACAGAATAAGTTATGATTAAATCCTGGAACGGTGAGATGTCGTCACTAAAGGACGAGTTGAAAAATGGCGGTTGGTCATGTGTTGTAGGTAATGGGACAGATATGAGGACATTCTCACGCAGGGGAGTTGCAGACCTATATGATATACTTCATACAGAACCAGAACTGCTGCATGGAGCATATATTGCAGATAAGGTGGTAGGCAAGGGAGCTGCCGCCCTTATGATTCTAGGAAAAGTTTCAAGACTTTACACACATATAATAAGTACTCCGGCATTGTGTCTTTTACGCAAAGCCGGAGTACTTATAGATTTTGATATAGAGACAGATTATATTATAAACCGCGACGGAACAGGACGCTGTCCTGTGGAGACATTGTGTGATGGATTTTCCGAACCCGAAGACATGCTTCCTTTGATTTCAGATTTCCTTGCCAAAATTCGCTCTTGACTATAACTCGAATATGCCGGTAGGTGAGGTCCTTCTTAAAGGAATAATTTCCACATCTCTTCCTACTATGATATTCCTTGATTTCAGGGCTGTTTCCACTGTTTTCAGTGCCAGTTCAGGATGATTGTTGTCTTTGCTAAGATGACATAACCATAGATATTTCAAGCGAGGAGGAAAATTGCAGGAAATAAATTCTGCCAGTTCCTTATTGCACAGATGTCCGTTTCCGCTGGCTATTCTTTCTTTCAGATGAGTAGGGTATGGACCACAGTCAAGCATACTCTTATCGTAATTGGCTTCCATCACCAGATAGTCAGAATTACCCACAAACTGAGCTACTGTAGGAGTGATACGTCCTATGTCAGTTATGAAAGTAAATATCTTGTCGCATATCTTTATGCTGTATCCCACATTGTCGGTCGAGTCGTGAGGAACTTCAAAACATGTTATTTCAATATCATCCAGTTGTACAGTTTCTCCTTTACAGATATACCTTTTCATATTGTCTGCCAGTTTCTCTGTCATGCAATAACTTCTTCGCATACCCTCGTGTACCTCCTGAGTGGCATATATAGGAATATTGTGTTTACCGGCCAGATGTCCCACTGCCTTTATATGGTCTGCATGATCGTGAGTTACGAATACAGCTTTCACATCAGCCAAGTTCAGACAATGGTCCTTGAAAACCTTCTTCACAGTGCGTATACCCAATCCTCCGTCTATAAGTACAGATGTGTTGCCATTGCTCAGATAGTAACAGTTACCGCTGCTACCACTTGCCAGGCTTAAAAACTTTATATTCATATCGTTATTCGTATTTTGTGTTTTGGACTTTTCCAAGACGGAAAAAGTTGCGCGAATTTACAAAAAATAGCCCGAAAAACCTACTCCTGCTATGATTTTGTAGGTATAGACATCTTTCAATGTTATGCTGAAAGAATATTTTTTTTAATTTTGCAAACGCATTTTTAATAGGAACAACTGAATGAAACCACAATTTCTCATAGGAGGCGCAACTTCAGGAAGCGGAAAGACTGTTTTCGCTTTGGGATTTCTTCGTGCCTTGAAAAAGCGTGGAGTTAGAGTTCAGCCATATAAATGCGGCCCGGGATTTATGGATACACAATTACACGCCATTTCCTCAGGCGTTGAATCAGTAAATCTCGATTCATGGTTTGCCGGACGTACTCATTTGCAATATGTGTATAATAAGTACGGCGAGAGAGCAGATGTATGCATGATAGAAGGCAATTCTGCTTTGTTCGATGGTTACAGGAGAATGCAAGGCAGCAGTGCAGAGATGTCACAGTTGGTTTCTGTTCCTGTTATATTGGTAGTCAATGCCCGTTCTGCAGCCTATTCAGTAGCTCCAATGCTTTATGGTTATAAGTTATTCCGTCCTCAGGTAAAAATCGTTGGAGTGGTATTTACTCATGTTTCATCGCCCACACATTTTTCATATTTGAAAGATGCATGTACCGATGCAGGTTTGAACTGCCTTGGACATATTCCTTACGATGAAAGCCTTAAACTTCCGCAGCGTCATACGGCTCTTACTCAGTCTGTCCGTTCGGAAATAGAGGAAGTGGCAGAAAAAGCATCTGTATATATCGAACAGAATATTGATATAGACCGTATTCTGAAGATGTGTACACGAATTTTCCCATGCGAGTATACTCTGCCATATACATCGGATGTGGAGGAAACAGGTCCTGTTATCCTGGAAAAGAAGCTTCGTATTGCTATAGCAAGAGACAGTGCTTTTAACTTCATGTACAAGGAGAACCTTGACAGATTGTCCTCCTTGGGGGATATACAGTTCTTTAGTCCTTTATATGCCAAAGAATTGCCTGATGCAGATATGATATACTTACCAGGAGGATTCCCTGAACTTTTT
Organism: uncultured Phocaeicola sp.; assembly: GCA_944322395.1. Lineage (GTDB taxonomy): Bacteria > Bacteroidota > Bacteroidia > Bacteroidales > Bacteroidaceae > Phocaeicola. The sequence continues at coordinate 12,201 of CALUPA010000052.1, read as the reverse complement.
GCACGACAACTATACAGAAGAAAGGAATTTCTGCATCATCTCAAATCATATGCAGACAGAGGAGGTAAGATTCTGGCAGAGGGTGGAGCTGTAGCTTTATTGGCTCAAACCATAACAGCCAGAGATGGAGGTACATCATATGAGATGAGTGGTATTCTGCCTATACACTGTTTCGTAAACAAGTCTGGTATAGTTTCCGGATATAGGATGTTTTCACACAATACAGTCAGACTTAAAGGGTATGAGTCGCGATATTTGTCGTTTGAGAATAGTGACACTGACAATACGGTAATCTCAAAAGTAACTATCGAAAATACCAGAGGGGTGGATTCCGGTACCCCTCTGTTCAGGTATAAAAATGTAATAGCCAGTTTTACCCATTTTTATTGGGGTGATACTGATATTATCGGATTATGGGATTGAAATTTCAGGAACTTCCAGAAAATCAGCTTCAGGAAACTCTTCCGAAATGATTCTCCTGACATACTCTTCGGTATCTTCTCTTATTATTTTATCATCGCATTCCGGATACAGATTATAGATGAATGTATGTAGTTTGATTCCTCTTTTTTTGATAGCTTCCAGACTTAGCAATATGTGGTTTATGCTACCCAATCTGCCCGAAGCTACAAAAATAAGCATATATTCTTTCTTTGCGATATAATCTATTGTCAATAATTTTCGTGTGAGCGGTACCATCAGTCCTCCTGCACCTTCTACCAAAACTGCATCATATTTTTCGCTCAGAATATTTGTTGCCTTTTCTATTTTGTCAAAGTCAATCCCTCTCTTGTCAATTTCAGCAGCAAGATGCGGCGAGCACGGATATGTGAATATCTCGGGCATGGTTGTTCCGTTTAAATCCTCTTTCAGAAGCCCCGTACCCATTATTTTTCTATGCAGTTCTATATCTTCCGATATACCTGTATTACCGGTCTGTATGAATTTCTGTGTAATAGTTTTGATTCCTTTTTCATTCCATAATTTAGCCAAGAATCCAGTAGCATAGCTCTTGCCTATATTGGTATCTATACCGCTCACAAAATAGATGTTATTTTTCTTCATGATTTTTCTTTTTACAGATTATATAAATTGGGTTATATGTCAGTGTTACCATGTCATTCTCAGTCGAGAACAGTTCCTTATATCTGGTAATAAAACTGTTCAGTTCCTTTCGTGTCCATTTCTCTTTCTTAATGCCATTCACACCTGTCTTCTTGAGATGTCTCAATACATCTTCAGGAGAGTTGAAATACAGGCATATTCTTTCTTCTCCCGAATAAATTATATCATAATACTCTGTCAAAGCATCTCTGATAGTTTCCACATCAATATATCTTAACATCGAGGAATTGACCGAAGCTATTTCCCTGAAATTATCCGGAGCAAAGGTGCTTATTGCAAGAATACCGGAATCTGTAAGTTTTTTTCTGCATCCGTTCAGGAAGCCTATAGGGTTTTCAAACCATTGGATAGCCGAGCATGAAATAATCATATCCTGATTCTCTGGCAGTTCTATGGTTTCGGCATCACCGGGCAAGAAACTGCTATTTTCAGAAAGCAATTCATGTATCTGATATTCCATTTCCTCGCATATATCGTTCATTATAAATTTGTTAACGGTACTATCCTTAAGAAAAATACGTGTAAACAGGCCTGTTCCACAGCCTATCTCCAGTACATTATTTTTCCTTGTTTGTGAAGCGAATCTCTTTATAATGTTGTTCATCTGCTCGGCTATGTGTTTCTGTATTACAGCATTGTCAGAGTAAGTATGTCTTGCCTTTGAGAAACGTTGTCTGACCAGACCTTTATCAATATACTTTTCCATACTGGTAAATATTTGATTTCTCGGGATTCAGAAGAAAGTGATTGAAAAACTCAGAGCAATAATGTTCCATATCCGCTTGGGTTACAACCTGTGTTTCTGTATCTTTCCATGATGCAATCTGGTTTTCCGGTGGAAATATCTTGTCAGACATACCTATTATAGCCATATCCCATTTCAGTGATTTTTCCTTATCATCCTCGTGAACCATATTCCATAGACCCCATAGTTCCTGTTTAAGACTATCCATGCTACGATACGGCAGGTGTGAAAGGAACTCTTTTGTATTTTCGGTATTTCCACATATTCTCCTCCTGAATCTTGTCAGAGTCTTGTCGGAGAAATTGTCCATTGTACCTTTGAATATTTCTACAGGAATGCCATAAGTATCGTTTATAGGATTTGTAGTCCCATTGAAAGCTATTTTTTCTTTTATTTTCAGAGTACTGGCTTTCTCTTTTGAAAGTATATTTGTGGCAACCCATACCCCCATTGACCATGCCAATACAGTAATATTTTCGTATTGCATCACAGGCGTATAGTCGAATTCAAGGTCTTGGTAGTCAAAGCACAGCATATAGTCATATCCCTCTTTTATATCTCTACAGAAGAGGTTCTCATCTGACCCCCATCCGGCAAAGAACAATATTAATTCATGGTTATTCTCTTTCTTTATAAATACTTGTTTCATATACATTATATTATTGTTTCTATCTTATCATTCAGATTGTTGACTTCGTTCACGGTGACAGATGCAGTAAGCGAGAATCTTAGTCTTTCGGAGCCGGCAGGTACGGTGGGTTGTCGTATAGGCAATACATAATATCCTTCCTTTTGCATCAGCTCTGAAGCCGCTATAGCCTTTTCATTGCTTCCGAGCATAAAAGGAATGATGTGACTGTCTGATATACAGTTTATTCCCATGGACGTGATTTTATCTTTAACCATACGCGATATGAGAGACAGATGTTTTCTTCTGTTATTCCATTCCTCCAGTCTGCTGAAAATATATCCGGTCCAGGCAATATTAACAGGTGGTAATGCAGTTGTAAATATAAACGGACGCATCTTGTTTATCAGATATTGTCTGACATCAGACGAACATACCACATAAGCACCTGCAGAAGCTAGAGCCTTGCCTAGAGTGCCGCAAAGAAAGTCTATATCATTTATACAGCCTTGTTCTTCGGCCACACCGAGTCCTCTTTCTCCTCTTACACCTATGCCATGGGCCTCGTCAACATAAAGCATTACTATAGGGTATTTTCTCTTTATTTCGCTTAGCAGTTTTAAGTCTGCTACATCTCCATCCATACTGAAAATACTCTCTGTAATAATTATTATGCTACTGTAAGAGTTGTAATATTTTTTTACAAGCATTTCCAGCTGTTCATAGTCCTGATGCCTGAATCTAATGCATTGTGAGCCTGTGAGTCTGATTCCGTCTATTATACTGGCATGAACCAGTTTGTCTGCCAGAACAAGTGTATTTTTATCAGCTATGGCAGGCAAGATTCCAGTATTCATCTGATATCCGCTTCCGAGAAGGAGGGAAGACTCTCTTTCAAACTTCTTTGCTATCAGGCTTTCCGTTTCCTGATAAATCTGATAATTACCGGAAAGAAGCCGTGAGGAGGAAGATGTGAACGGGATATCTGCAATTCTGCTGTTTGTCAGGAAATCTTCCTGTATTTCTTTTTCGGATGCTATACCCAGATAGTCGTTTGACGACAGATTAAGCATAGGACTACTGTATTTGCCGTCTTTTATGGTCACAAATTTACCGTCATGTATAATGTCCGGCAATTTTCTCAAACCTCCGGACTTTTCCAGTTCCTGAAGTTCATTATGTATTCTTGTTTCTATATGATTCATGGTCAGTTCATTATGATTTTCAGGAGTGATGATGTAATCTTGCTTAACTCTTCGGCAGTGATAATGAACGGAGGCATAATATAAACCAGTTTTCCAAAAGGACGTACCCAAATGCCTTCTTCCACAAACCGTTTCTGGAGATAAGCCATGTCCACCTCTTTCTTCATCTCTATTACACCTATTGCACCCAATACTCTTACGTCCTCCACTTCAGGACATTCCTTTGCCGGTGCAAGTTCTATCTTCATCTGTCTCTCTATCATTTCAACTTTCTCTTTCCAGCCTGAAGAGAGAAGCAATTCTAGTGAAGCCTTGGCTACAGCACATGCCAACGGATTACCCATAAATGTAGGGCCGTGCATAAATACTCCAGGCGATGCGGAAGATATTCCGTGAGCTATCTTTTCATTTGTAACTACAGCAGAGAATGTCATGTATCCTCCTGTCAATGCCTTACCGATACACATAATGTCCGGTACTATTCCTGCATGTTCGTAAGCGAAAAGTTTACCCGTTCTTCCGAATCCTGTAGCTATTTCGTCGAAGATTAATACCAGACCGTATTTTTTGCACAACTCAGATGCTTCAATAAGATATTGCGGATGATAGAATCGTATTCCTCCTGCACCTTGCACCACTGGCTCCAGTATCAGTCCTGCAATTTCGTGGTGATGATTCTCGATGATATTTTTCAATGGCTCAATATCAGCTGGCAGCCATTCTCCTCCGAAGCGTGACTGTGGAGAAGGGGCAAAGAATCTCACCGGAAGTGAACTGCCAAACAGACTGTGCATACCGGTTACAGGGTCGCATACAGACATGGCATTCCATGTGTCGCCATGATATCCCGAACGTATGGTGACAAAATTCGTCTTCTCTTTCTTGCCTTGCGAATGCTGGTACTGTACAGCCATCTTCAATGCAACTTCTACAGCCACCGAACCGCTGTCGGCATAGAATATATGTTGCATTTCATCCGGCAATATACCGAGAAGAAGTTTCCCCAAATCTATAGCAGGCTGGTGTGTGAGTCCGCCAAACATTATATGCGACATACTTTTCAGCTGGTTTTCTATAGCTTTGTTCAGCACCGAGTGATTATATCCGTGTATGGCACACCACCATGACGACATTCCGTCAATCAGTTCCGTATCGTCTTCCAGGTAAATTCTGCATCCTTCTGCCTTTTTCACCTTATAAGTGGGTAGGGGATTGATAGTTGATGTATAAGGATGCCACAAATGCTCTCTGTCGAAAGAGTCGAAGTTTATATTTTCATTAGAGTTCATATCCGCTTTCTTTTATTCTTTTAATGTCTTCATCTATGCCTGAACCGATTGTAGTCAACAGATTTCCTACAATGGCCGAGTTTATCCCTGTGTAAAGAGCCTGCTTTACACCTTCTTCACTGATCTGACTTCTTCCACCCGCAAATCTGAGATATGCCTTAGGGTTTATCATACGGAATAAAGCTATAGTCCTCAGAATTTCCTCTTCACTGAGTTTTTCCGTATTTTCAAGAGGAGTTCCCTTTATGGACTGAAGAAGATTGATAGGAATAGACAATATGCCGAGGTCTTTCAGTATTAAAGCCATTTCTGCTCTGTCCTCCATACTCTCGCCCATACCTATTATACCACCGCTGCAGACAGTCATTCCGCATTTCTGTGCAGCCTTTATCGTCTCTATCTTTTGTTCCTGAGAATGTGTGCTACACAGTTTCCCGAACATTCCCGGTGATGTTTCAAGATTGCAATGGTATCTTTCCACTCCTGATTCATGGAGTTTCTGCAGTTGCTGGTAATTGACAAGGCCAAGTGATGCACACAACTTTATATTACAGTTCTCTTTTATTTTCCTATATATACTGCATATCTTGTCCAGTTCTCCGTCATTAGGCTTTTTCCCGCTTGTGACAAGAGAGAATCTTGATACTCCGTATCTTTCGTTCTCGGCAGCATGTTTTACACATATATCTTCTGAAACTATCCCGTATTCTTCTATGTTTGTGGAGTAATGAACCGATTGTGCGCACCATTTGCAGTTTTCGGGACATCTTCCGGATTTTGCATTTATAATGGAGCACATATCAAATTTGTTTGAAGCATACTTCAATGTTATCTGGTGTGCCAACTCTATTACCTCATGCAGAGGACAATGCTTGACTGTATGAAGAATATCTTCTGTATTGACATTGTCTCCATTAAAAATCTTTTGTCGAATTTCAGCAATCATACTTAATTGTAATAAAAAAGAAGACCTTCAGCTCAAAAGGGGATATTCCTTTTTGAGCTGAAGGTCTTCCTGTCAGTTATATAATTATAAAAGTTTGCGGGATTGCAGTCCAAAACTATAGTAGAATGTATATAGTTTTGAACAGGTACATTTATCCCAAAGATATCGGATAAAATGTTTCTTTGCTCTTCTTTATCCTTATGTTCATCCTGTTCATCATTATAAAACATTAAAGATGAACTTTCCTTATATTCCTTCTTTGCAAGTGCAGAGTCGGCAATATCCTTATTCACATGTCCTATGCTCACCTGATAGCAAATACTTGCAAATATAGCATAAGCTTTACGACTCCATTTACGGAAGCGTACGCTTTTCTTAAAATAATATTTACAAGCTTTATAGTTCATGTGATTCAGAATTTGTGCTGCAAACTTAAATAAAAAGATTTATAAATCAAAATATTCTTTTCAGAACCACTCCTTGAATTCGGAAGCCCTTGCCTTACTTATTATAATCTTGTCTTTCAGTTCAAATGGGATATTCAGGTTTATTACAAGACGTCCGTTAAACCACAGGCTTATATCCTTTATAGCCTTTCTTGATATCAGAAACTGTCTGTTTGCTCTGAAAAACAGTTTTGGATTCAGCATATCTGCAAGTTCGTCAAGCGACATTGTAAACGGATGTTGTTTCCCGTCTTCATCAACTGCTTTTACCATTCCGTCTGATATATAGAAAAACAATATAGTATTGACTGTCAAAGGAACAAATTTATCTCCTTTTACAGGTATCAGGAAGTGTGATTTATAGTTCTCTTCCTTGTTGAGTTTCTTTACTATCTCGTTTATTATGTCGTTTTGTTTTTCACTATCACTTTTGTGCAAAACCAGCTGGTCAAGTTTCACAAAGGCCTTTTTCAGGTCTTCGGCATTAATAGGTTTCAGCAGGTAATCAATACTGTTAACCTTGAATGCCTTTAGTGCATATTCATCATACGCAGTAGTGAAAATGATGGGGCAAGTAATCTTTATATGATCAAATATTTCGAATGCTGAGCCATCAGCCAGATGTATATCCATGAAAATAAGCTCAGGCATGTCATTACTCTCCAACCATTCAATACTTTCGCTTATGCTGTCTGCCTCACCAACTATTTCCGTTTCGGGACATACCTCCTCAAGTATTGCCTTAAGGTTTCTTAGTGCTGCCTTTTCGTCTTCTATGATAAATATTCTCATCTTGCTTGTAGTTTTATATTCAAATCAGTGGCAGTATAACAGAAAATCGTTTGTCTGTCTCTCTAATCTCTATATCTTTTTTGTAAAGGAGTTTATACCTGGTACTCAGGTTGTTTAGTCCTATACCAGTACTGCTTACCGTTCCTCGTCGCAACTGCAGTTTATTGGAAACCTCTATTGAATTATTTTGGGTTGTGATTTCAATTATCAAAGGATGGCGGTTACTTATTTCGTTGTGTTTCACTGCATTCTCAATAAGCATTTGTATTGCCATTCTCGGTATATATCTATTGGCCTCAGCCTCGTCAATATTGAAATTGAAAATCAGGTTTTCTTCATATCTCATCTTTAGCAGATAAATATACGAATGAACGAACTCCAGTTCCTCACTCAAGGTAATAGAATGCGATTCACTGTCTTTCTGCAGAGTGTATCTCATCACTTTTGATAACTCGTTCAGGTATTCCTGGGCTTTTTCCGGCGATTCCCTTATCAGTGAGTATAGCGTATTGAGCGAATTGAAAAGCATATGCGGGTTCAACTGATTCTTCAGTGCCTCAAACTGGTTGGCAATGTTTTCTACCTTCAGTTGCTGCATTTCCATCATTACCTTTCTGCTTTTCAGACTTCTGTTGACAAGATAACAGCTCAGGGTGATAATTCCAGACAGAAGGAAATCCCTTAGCGGATGTGTATATACGTGTACACTGGCTTCTATGGCCGGTATACCGTATGTTTTATGAAGAAACACAAAACACTTTCCCATGATTCCGTTCAGCAACAAATCCAGGAAAAACATTATAAAGATTACTTTTGTTCCTAATTCCGTGTTATCATTATTGAACCTGAAAATCATTCTGTTAAGCCAGAACAATATAATGATGGACAGATAGGTGAACAGGACTTCACAGCCAACCTGTGTCCAGTCTAACCCGGGATAAACTGTGTTACTCTCTTCGGGACTGAATAATGCTATCAGTTCCGGAAAATTCATGGTAAATGCCACGGTTATCCCAATGGCATTTACCAGCAAGTGATATTTGTTTCTGCTGAAATATTTCATTCCGCAAAGTTACATATTTTTATTCAGTTGCGCATTTACATACATGCCCGGACGAAATAATTTATTTGTTTCCTTCACCTTGGCATATACGTTGATAGAGCGGTTTTCTGTGTTTACAGTCTGGTCGATAGATGTAATTTCTGCATTGAACGTAGTATCTTTTATACCATTAACGGTAAATGCCAGATTATCTCCGATATTCAGATGTGCAAGGTCTTTTTCGTATGCTGTGAGCAGAAGCATTATTTCCGATTTATTAATGATTTTGCATACCGATTCTCCTTCACCGACATACGTTCCAAGGTTTACGTTCATATTTGTGACATATCCGCTTATCGGAGCCTTTACTTCAAGATACGTTTTGATGCCGTTCTTCAGAAGTTCGTCCGTATCAACATCCAACAGTGTCAGTTTGGCTTTCGATGCTTCCAGCTGACTCTTCATGGAAAGATATTCAGCCTTACTCTGTTCGAATTTCTTTTCAGATGAAGCCTCTTCTGAGACAAGTTTTTCTTGTCTCCTGAATTCTTTTTCCAGAAATTCTGTCTGAGCATTGGCAGTCAGGAATTCCTGCTGCAGAAGGATGAAATCCGGATTCTTTAGCGAAGCTATCATCTCCCCGCTTTTCACATAATCGCCTTCGAATACGGATATTTCATGTATTGAACCACCCATAGTCAGTGTAAGTGTGGAACTCATCCTTGGGGGCATTATTATTACTCCGTTGAATGAGACAGGTGGCATTACCTGTGTAGCTCCTGTGTTGGCGTCTGTTTCTTCGGATTCCGCATTGCTATTTGCTGCTGTATCTTCTATAGTGATGTTCTCGCTTACTGATTCATTTGAGGAACTATTTTCTCCTGAACAGCCCATCAATATAAGGGCTGAGAATATACTTATCGGTAAAAATATCTTTTTCATGTCTAAATGTTATTTATCTGTGTATAGTTCAAGTTCGAGCACTGATACGTTGTAGTTATATACAGTCTCAATATATGATTTCTTTATGTCTCTGGCTGAATTGATGCTCTGTACAAATTCAGTGATGTCTATCTCGTTTGCACTGTAACGTGACACTGCGCTGTTTTGTAAAGACTCTGCTTCATTGAGTGCTGCTTCGGTAAAGTACTGAAGACTCTCTTTCTGCTGTCTCATTCTGCCTTTCAGTTCTTCCACCTTATTATTAAGCATGGTTCTGTTGTTGTCTGCTTCCCATTCCGCTATTCTCAGACTGATTTTAGCCTGCTTGCTTCTGCTTTTCTGAGGAAAGAACAGTATAGGGAATGAAACTCCCACCATCCACGAATTAAGATTTTTCAGAGGAGCTATTTTCTGACGTGTGTATCCGAATGAGAATTCAGGGAAGAACTTGCTCCTTTCTATCTGCAACAGTTTCTTTTGCTCATCCACTTTTCCCAAGAAATAGTTCAAATGGTCTGCCGATGGCAATAAATCAGTATCACTGCTCTGGAATATTGCAAGAGAATCATCAGAAGGTAATATCTGAGTGTCTGAATAGCATACCCATGTCAACCTTTTCTTTGCCAGAGAAACTTCTTCCTGCCAGTGTAGTAACATGGTACGCATATTTGCAGCCATTGCAGAAATCATGTTTTTCTCTGTCAGGTCGATGTCTCCCTGTGAATAACGTAAATCTCCACTCTGTTTCAACTTTCCGGCTATCTCATCCTGATGTTTGTACAAAGTATATATGCTGTTGGCATACTGATAATATGTCCATGCACGTTTCACTTCGGCTATGATTTCCTTTTTAACCATATTACGATAGTATTCTCCTGTACTTATTTGTGAGTTTACAAGGGAGTTCTTATAGAAAGGTGTCAGGAACGAGCCAAGAGACTGCTCTATACTCAGTTCGTTGTCTTTGTTGAACTCACCGTTCAACTGTCCCCAGGCATAACTGAAGGAAGTGCTTCCCCCGTCCCATATTTCTCCTCTTGTTGCTCTCGATTTTTCTATCTCTGCAGTAGCGACTTTCAGTCTTGGGTGATTCTGTAAAGCAATCTCTATAGCTTCATTCATGCTTATTCTTTTAACCTCGCTGTTCTGTGCATTGGCACTTACGGCAAACGACAGGACTATTGCTATCATAGCTACGATTCGTGCTGTACCATTCATCTTTCTGCTGTTCTTTTTTCTCATAATCGAATGTGAAATATTATTTACAAGTTTATAGAACACAGGAATGATAATCAGTGTCAGAACAGTAGATACAATCAATCCGCCTATGACTACTGTAGCCAACGGTCTTTGCACTTCCGCACCGGCTGACGTAGCTATAGCCATAGGCACAAATCCCAATGAAGCCACAAGTCCGGTGAGGAATACAGGTCTCAGCAGATGCGGACATCCATATCTGATTATACTTCCCGTACACATCGTGTATTTGCAACTTTTCCTTAAATCATTGAAATGATTAATCATAAGAATACCATTTAATACAGCTACACCGAAGAGAGCGATGAATCCTACTCCGGCAGAGATACTGAACGGCAATCCTCTAAGCCATAAAGCCACTATACCACCAATTAGTGATAATGGAACGGTAGAAAATACCACAAGCGAATAAATAACGCTTCTGAATGCAAAGAACAGCAACAACAGTATGAGCAGCAATGCGATAGGGATAACCACGGTAAGTGTATCGATGGCATTCTGCAGATTTTCAAATTGTCCGCCGTATTCAAAGTAATATCCCGGCTTGAGCTTTACGTTCTTGTCCAGCGACTCCTGGATTTTTGAAACCACCTGCTTTATGTCAGCATTTCTTACGTTTACCCCAATTACCACACGTCGTTTCGTAGCGTCACGGTTAATCTGAAGAGGTCCGTTTTGGAAAGATATTTCGGCTACTTCACTCAGAGGAATACGAATTCCCTCGGCTGTACGCACGAACAGTCTGTTTATGTTCAGGTCTTTCACCTTCTCGTTGTCAAGACGTACAACGAGGTCGAAACGTCTTTCGTTTTCGAATACCACTCCGGCAGTTTCTCCTGCGTATGCGGTACGGATAATGGTGTTCAGTTCTTCTATGTCTATACCATAACGCGCTATTTTGGCTCTGTCATAGTTTACAAGAAGCTGTGGCAACCCCATAGCCTGTTCCACAAGCACATCCGATGCTCCCGGAACCTGCTCAACATATTTAGCGGCTTCCTTGGCTTTGTTGTAAAGTTCCTCCATATCCTCGCCGTACAGCTTTATAGCAATATCGGCTTTGGCTCCAGTCATAAGCTCATTGAAACGGAGCTGTATCGGCTGGCTGAAGTTAAATTCCACATCCTCAATACCTTCCAGTGCGGCTTTCATCTTCTCCACCATCTCAGCTCTGCTGTCTGCTGATGTCCACTCGGAGAAAGGCTTCATCACAATCATTATATCCGCATCTTCCACTGCCATAGGGTCTGTAGGAACTTCCGCTGTACCTATTTTTGCCACTACATGCTTTATCTCAGGGAATTTCTCTTTTAGTATTTTCTCAGCTTCGAGCGACACCTGAATACTCTTACTCAGTGAACTTCCGGCAGGCAGTGTCATCTGCATGGCAAAGTCTCCTTCGTCGAGTGTAGGGATAAACTCTGCTCCAAGCCTTGTAAACAGGAACAGCGATGCGATAAGAGCGACAAACGATGTCGCTATAGTTCCCCAAATATGTTTCAGACAGAAATTCAATGTCTTGTGATAGTAGATGTTCAAGCCGGAGAAAAAGCGGTCGGCAAGTGTAGGCTTTACAGAAACGGTCTTTTTAAGGAACAGTGATGCCATCATCGGCACGTATGTGAGTGACAGTAGCAACGCGCCTATGATACAGAACACAAGTGTCTTTGCCATAGGGGTGAAATACTTTCCTTCTATTCCTGTAAGCGTGAGGATAGGGAAGAACACTATCAGTATTATCAGTACGGCGAAGGTGGCACTTCTCACCACATTGCCTGCACCTT
>CALUPA010000051.1 GCA_944322395.1 uncultured Phocaeicola sp. | reverse complement strand
GCGTGGTTCCGCATACCAACAGTATAGGGAAAGATACGGCAACCGTAAGTATCAGACCAAATCCGATAATAAGACCGCTACGGAATCCCATAGTGAATATCAGTACCAGTATTACTATGGCCACTGATTCCACCAGATTCCACATGAAAGAAGAAATGGCATCCTCCACTTTATCAGGCTGGAAAAATATCTTCTCGGTATTCATTCCCGCCGGGATATTCTTCATTACTTCATCAAGACGTTTGTCGACAGCCTTTCCTACATCAGGTACTATGGCCGACGATTCCATTGCTATACAGATTGCAAGTGCAGGCTTGCCGTTGACGAAGAAACCGTTCCTTTGAGACTCGGAGTATGTCCTTTCTATTTTGGCTATATCTCCTAATCTTAGAGTTTTTCCGTCTGTGGTCTGTATCAGAAGATTCCTGATGTCGTTTTCATTCTTGCTTTCCGAGTCTACATAAATAGGAATAAGTTCGTTTCCGCTTTGATATTTTCCGGCATTTACAGTCTTGAATGCTCCTTGCAAAGTGGACATGATTTGTGTAGGTATCACTCCGTTTCTTGATATCTGTTCTTTGGACAAGGTGATATTTATTACCTCGTCACGGTTTCCTACAATATTTATTCGTTTAACGCCTTTTACGCTGGACAGTTCACGCTTTATCAGTTGGGCATATTTGTACATTTCAGGATAATCATATCCATCGGCTGTGAAGGCATAAAATATACCGTAAACGTCCATCATATCGTCTATCACTATAGGGTCATAGCATCCTTGCGGAAGCTTGGAAGAAGCATCGTTCACCTTACGGCGCAGCAGGTCGAAATGTTGTTCCAGATCTTCAGAAAGGACGGTCATTTGGAATTCCACTGTAAACATTGCCATTCCGTTTCTGCATTCTGTCTTTATCTTGTTTACGTTAGGCAGTGCTCGCAATTCCTCTTCCATCATCAGAGCCACTTTAAGCTCTGTCTCGTGTGCATTTGCTCCCGGATATGGCACTATCACCATAGCCTGTTTTGCGGAAACTGCCGGATCTTCGAGTTTGGGCATTTGGACGAAAGAGAGTATTCCGGCAATTATTATAGCTGTTACGAACGCCCAGAATAACATTGGCCGCTTCATAAAGTATTCAGTAATTCTTATCATATCAGTCCTCCGACATTACTTTTTTCCGGTTGTTTTATAACTATTACCTTTTCTCCTTCTTGTAGTGCATTTACACCTGCACGTACAATATTTTCTGTACCATTCAAGCCTTTTATGACCGTAATCTGGCTTCCGGAGAAACTATTATCAATGGTTATGATTCTTTTTTCTATTGTAGAATCATCTTTTAATACCCACACACATGGTTGGTCGTTACTTTTGAATATAGAGCAGGCAGGAATCTTGAATTCTTCCTTACTGCCATTCCCTTCATTTATAGTCAGACGCACCTCAATGTTCATTCCGGGAGTAATCTGTTTTTCCGGTTTTTCTTTGAATTTAAGGTTTAGCTGATATAACTGGTTACCGTCGGCTTTCGGTGATACACTTAAGAAATCCATAGGATATTTCTGTTCTTTTCCTTCAGATGAAATCACACAGTCATAGCATATTACGTTATTGATAACCTTATAAGTATCTGATGCTAAATCTGTTTTTACTTCCAGATGTGATACGTCAAGGAAAGTAAACATTGCTGTACCTGCGTCAACCATTTCTGCAGGTGAGAAATTTACCGACTGTATATATCCGTCTGCCGGCGAAAACAATTTGGTATATTCCAACTTGTTTTTGTTTACCTGCAATTGTATTCCAAGTTGTCTGAGTCCGGCAGATGCCTTTTCATAATCATTTGCTGAAACACTTTTCTGTTCGAATAGCTTTCTTGTTCTTGCTACTTCGTCTTTCAGCTGGTCGTATTGTATCTGCAATGCCTCTACACCGAGTTTATAATCCTCATCGTCAAGTTCGGCAAGCAACTTTCCTTTTCTTACATACTCCCCTTCTTTTACATGAATGCATTTTATCTGTCCGGCAGTTTTGAAGCCCAGATTGATTTCGTGTGCCTCACGGACTATTCCTGAGTAACTTTTTGTTATGGTTTTGCACGATGGTGTGGGATTTGTTAACTCTACGCTATGAATAGGTAAAGATGTTTTTTTCTGTTCGCTGCATGAACACAACAGGCATAGCAGTAATGTTGGCAGACATAGTAATTTTCTTCTTTTCATTCTCAATATGCTTTTTATGTTTGTAATATGCTTTCTTGTGATGCAAAATTGAGTATTTATTTATATTATCATATTATCAAAAAGGATAGCAAATTGGTCTAAAGGATTGGAAAAACGTTTATAACCATTTATTTTATATATATTTGCTCTCCAAAAGGTATAATATGATTTTATATGAAGACTGATAATATTATCTTGAACCTGAATTTAAGTGATTTGTCTGAACAGCCTGGGGCATTGCATATCGACAATAAGTTCATACTTATTGATAATTTTGACGATAATGAAAATGATGAAAACACCAAAGGGTTGTCATTTGCCAATTACCCAATGAAATTATCTTTTACAATAGCTATACTTGTACTTACGGGAGGAGTAAAAGTTAAAATAAATCTGGAAGATTTTGAGGCCGGTGCAGGCGATGCCATTACTGTATTTAAAGGGAATATTGGTGAATTTTGCAGCCTTTTGCCGGATACACGTATGGCAGTAATAGCTTTTTCGGATGAGTTCTTCAACGTTGTGAAACATATTAACACAGCTATTTCCATACAGCAACATATTTATGCCAATCCGGTGTTGCATCTTGACAGAGGATTCCTTGAAGAGGCACTGGATATATATAAACGTATGAAATCTAAATTGGCTGAGACTGACAACTCGTTTCGTGAAGGTACTCTTCATGGCTATACTCAGGTTTTGATGTATAATGCTTATGATTATTTCACCAGAATGCAGAATAAAGTGGATGATTCTTCAGAATACAACAGAAATCAGGAGATTTACAAACGTTTCATGCAGATTGTACAGAAAAATTATATGAAAGAACGTTGTATAACTTATTATGCAGATTTATTGTGTATTTCGCCCAAATATCTGTCCCAAGTAATAAAGACTGTTACCGGAAGACTTGCCGGTGAGTGGATAGCAGATTATGTGATTTTAGAAGCCAAGGCATTATTGAAAAGCAATAAATATACAGTACAGCAGGTGTGCGATATGTTGAATTTTGCCAACCAGTCTTTTTTCGGGAAGTATTTTAAGAGGAAAACGGGTATGTCTCCAAAGGCTTATATGAAGAGTTAAAAATAACGGACAGAATTGTTTTTTACGCAATCCTGTCCGTTTCATTATTTTCTGTTCTGTATATGTTATGGTATGAATGCATCCATTATTTCTGTAGGTTTGCCGTCTTCCGTAAACGCGCCGAGACGATATTTGCTCGGTTTGCATTCAGGTTCCCAATAAAAAACACCTTTACAGATTCCATTTGTATTCTCGATGCTTTGGTCTATCAGGTTTCTTAAAAGTCTGCGTCCTTTGTTTAGAGTTTTAGTATCTACTAGTTTACCATTGTCATCGGCACATTCCATTCCTGTCTCTACTATCATCACATCACAATTGTATCTCTCATTCACTAGTCTTATATTTTCAATACAATCGTTAATGGTCTTTTCCGGAGTATACTCAGGTTTTTCCATTATTGTCCAGTAAGGATAGATAGACATTCCTATTATATCCCATTTACCGTCATTTGCTTTCAGCTCGTCGAAGAACCAGCGATACAGCTGTTTGTCGTAACCGTTATCCAGATGAACGATGACCTTAGAATCCGGGAAAACAGACTTCACGGCATCGTAGCCTGTATTAATGAGCTCTGCCAGGTTTTTCCAGTTCTTTCTGAACTTGATAGCTGTAGATTTGCTCCCTGATTCTTTTACATCACATTCACGGACATCATATGATGCACCACTTGTTTCCGGATTTTCATCCCAAAGCATTCCCGGACGTATTTCATTGCCTACCTGTACCCATTTAGGAGTGATACCTTCTGCTTTTAATGCCTCCAATACTTCTTTTGTATGGTCGGCCATTGCTTTCTTCAGTTTGGCAAAGCTGAGATTCTTCCATGCGGCAGGCTTGTGCTGTTGTCCCGGGTCAGCCCACCAGTCACTGTAATGGAAGTCCACCATTAGTTCCATTCCGTTTGCTTTGGCGCGGCGTGCCAGTTCAAGCATGTCTTCTTTGCCGCTCCAGCCTTCTTTAGGGTTAACCCATACACGAAGACGGATAGCATTAAGGCCAAGTTCTTTCATCAGTGAAGTACATTCTTTCTCCTCTCCTTTTTTATTGTAGAATTTGTGTCCCTGCGATTCCATTTCTGTAACCCAGCTGATGTCTGCACCCTTATAGAAAGGATCATAATCTTCTTTTTCTACAGAATATTCAGTTACAGGTATCTCAAACTCCCCTGTCTTCAATCCCTTGGCAGATGCGCGAAGACGAATCTTTCCTGGCTTTTCTCCTGCCTGTAATATTACTGTCAGCATTCCGTTGAATGCGTGCATCTCAGGTTTGTGGAACAAGTCAAGGCATGTTGGGTCACCATTGGCTGAGGCTCTGTATTTGCCGGCTCCGTCTACACGGAAGTTCACCAGACGTCCGTCTGTAGGACAGAGATTGCCATCCTTGTCTTCAATACGAAGAGTTACATATGCCAAATCTTTACCGTCAGCTTTAAGGCTTATGTAGTTTGAAACAAGTTTTATACGATAAGGCTTTCCTGCCGTACGTAAAGACTTTTCTGCTGCTTTGCTGCCATCATTATTGTATGCTATGACTTTCAGTTCTCCTGGCTGATATTTCACGTTATGCCACATCAGTCGGTAGCGGTTTACTACTGTTGAGTCATTCTTAGTCCTTATTCCCTGACTAACTCCGTTTACAAACAGTTCAGCCGAAGGATAATTGGTATATACGAATACAGGCACGTCCTTTCCTTCATGTCCTTCCCAGTTCCAGTGTGGCAGTATATGCAGTGTCTCAACATCTTTGTTCCATACACTTCTGTAGAGATAGTATCTGTCTTTAGGAATAGATGCAAGGTCTATTATACCAAACATAGAGCTATGGTTAGGCCATGCATCAGTATCGTAAGGGCTTGGTTCTCCAAGATAGTCGAAACCTGTCCATACAAATTGTCCTATAGTCCATTTATGGTCTTCTGCCAAGGCGAAATCTATATCGGGAATATTTGACCATGAACAGTATTCAAGGTCGTATGAAGAAGACTGATGATCATAGTATTTTGCATCTGCCTTGCTTTTTGCCGGGAATTTATATACCCCACGTGAACTTACAGTTGAAGATGTCTCAGAACCTAAAACTATATTTTGTGGTAGTCTTTCATATGCTTCTTCGTAACGGTGTGCACGATAGTTGAATCCCGGAATATCAAGCATAGCAGCGAAACCATTGTCGAGTACACAGCTTACCTGGTCCATCCCGCAAGTAACAGGACGCGTAGGGTCTTCCCTATGACAAATGTCCTGCAGGAATTTTGCTACTTTATATCCTTCAGGACTACATTGTGTCGGTACTTCATTACCTATACTCCACATCACTACACATGCATTGTTGCGATACTGTCTGAGCATGTTTACCATATCTTTCTCTGCCCATTCATTGAAGAAACGATGGTAGCCGTTGTCGCATTTTGCAATGTCCCATTCATCAAAAGGTTCAATCATCATCATAAAGCCCATCTCATCACACAGTCTTACAAGTTCAGGAGCAGGCATATTATGAGCTGTTCTGATAGCATCGCATCCCATGTCTTTCAATAGTTTCAACTGATGACGCAGAGCAGATACGTTTACAGCAGCACCAAGCGGACCTAAGTCATGGTGATTGCACACTCCCTGAAATTTACGGTGCTTTCCGTTCAGGAAGAACCCTTTATCGGCGATATATTCTATTGTTCGTATTCCGAATGTTGTGGAATATGTGTCCTGCAGAGTTCCATCTGCATAAATCTCGGAAACAGCTTTGTAAAGGTTAGGTTCTTCAGGCGACCATAACAACGGATTGTCCACAACAAAATTCTGTGTAAACGGCTGTCCATGATTTATAAATCCCTGGTTGTTCTTGATGGCTACTACCTTGCCTTCCGGAGAATATATTCTTGTGATTACAGTCAGTTTCTTTTTGTCTGCATTCTTTATCTCAGTACGAAGATTTACAGAAGCATAATCCTCTCCTACGTGGGGTGTTGTAATCTGTGTTCCCCATACCGGGACATGTATTTTCTCAGTTGTTACTACATGTACATTTCTGTAAAGTCCTGCACCCGGATACCATCTTGAAGACTGTGGCCTGTTTTCCAGTCTTACGGCGAGCACATTGTCTTTTCCGTCCTTATTGATAAGACTTGTAACATCGCAGTGGAAAGAGTTATATCCAAGAGGCCAGAAACATGCCTCTTGTCCGTTGACATATACACGTGCCTCACTCATGGCTCCATCGAATATGAGTGTAGTCTGTTTGTCTTTATCTGCATTGAATGTAGTTCTGTACCATCCCACACCTACATATGGTAATCCTCCGGTACGTCCTGTCTTTACAGAGGCCTGTGTTTCGAAGTTCTGTGTGATGGCTACATTCTGCAAGTCATTGTTTCTGTCGAATGGGCCAAATATAGCCCAGTCATGAGGAACTGTTACCTTTTCCCATTTACTGTCATTGTAGTCAGATTTCTCTGCTCCAGATGCCTCACCTTTAAAAAATTTCCATCCCTTTTCGAGTGTTTCAATATTTCTTTGTGCATAAGTATTGCCGGAAAATGGAGATACAAGAAAAAGTAATGCAGTGATTAATTTTGTTAGTTTCATTAAGTAAAAGGTTTATTATGGTTATAAAACAGGGTATATGTATCAGGATTACATATACCCCACAAAAATACTATATTTATTTATCTTTTGAAAGCATTCAGAGAACTCATCGGATAACCTTCGTCATTGAACATACCTTTTTGGTAACCTTTCCATCCTGCATAACATTGTGGTTCCCATGCAAATACACCTAAACATCCTTCAACTGTTTTAGCTTTAGTGATGAAGTCAGTATAGAAATCCTCAGCCTCGTCATAACTCCATGGGATACCTATCTCGCACATCATTACTTTTGTGTTGTATTTTTCAACGAGTGCTTTCATGTTTGCTATACAGTTATCATTCATTTTCCTCCAATCCTTTTTGGCTGCATTATCGCCATCCGGTTCCGGATAAAGTGACATTCCTATAATGTCCCAATTAGCGCCATTTTCTTTTAATCCGTCGAAAATCCAGTTATATCTGTTAGGATTGTTACCTTCGTCAATGTGTATTATAACTTGTGCATCTGGATATATTTCTTTTACAGCATTATATCCGCTTTTTACAAGTTCTGCAAAGTTTGTGGTATTTCCGCTTGAGGCTTTTCCATCATCCCAAAGCATACCGGTACGTGTCTCATTTCCAACCTGTACCCATTCTACATCTATACCTTTATCTTTAAGTGCAGAAAGTACATCTTTCGTATGTTCAGATACAGCATTTTTAAGTTCATCAAAACTATAGTTTTTCCATTCAGCCGGTTTGGTCTGATTGCCCGGGTCTGCCCATGTGTCGCTATAGTGGAAGTCAATCATCAGTCTGTATCCTAGATTATGAGCTCTCCATGCTTTGATGATTACATCCTCTTTTGAGCACCATCCTTCTTCAGGGTCAACCCATACACGTAGTCTTATGGCGTTCATTCCGATTTCACGAAGCAGTTCCATACATTCACGTTCTTTACCTTTTGAGTCGTAGAATTTTCTGCCTGATGCCTCCATTTCTGTGAGCCAGCTTACGTCTGCTCCTCTTGCAAACCCGGTCATGTCATAACCACCAGTTGGATCATCTGTTCCTTCTGTTTCTGGAAATGTCGGTTTTTCATCATTGTTACATGATGTTGCCATGGCTCCGCATAATATTGCCAATACCATGAATATGTATTTTATTTTTTTCATAATGTTATTCTGTTTATTCAGTTATTTCTTCGTAACTCCATATCATTTTATTTAAATCTACTGTTATTGAAATATTCAGTGTAACATTCCAGTCATAACCATAAATCCAAAGAGCACCTGCACCTATAGATAATTCTTGTCCGTTAGGGTTACTTTCACTCCATGTGCTTCCGTATAAGGAGTATGTACTTTCATCCACAAACATGAAGTCGAAATTATATAATCCATTGAATATACCTTTATAAATACCTTCAGATTCTTGGGATAATGTTATTATTTTTTCAGTGATGGTAGAATTTGTCTTGTCATACTTGTACATAGCAATTTCATTAGGATAGTTTCCTTGATTGTCTGTATAACTCCAAGTTCCCTCACTTAAATTTACTGTAATTGTTACGTTTACCGTATTTCCACCATTAAACCACATATTCCATTTGTCATCAGATGATGATAGTTTGCTGTTATCTTCCGGGTCGCATCCATACCATACGGAATTTGTTCTGTCAATAATCTGGAAGTCTAGTTTCTCTCCTGAATATGTACCTGTATAAATACCTTTGTCTTTATCTACTAAATTTAATGTTGTTAGAGCAACTTCGCTACCATCATTATTGTAATGTACTACATCAAGAGTTTGTGAATATGACGATGGGATATCGCTACCTCCTGCTTCTACATATACTTTTCTATTGTTAGGATCTACAAGGTCTAGTTTTATGGTACATTCTCCAGTTTGTGGAATAGTTATAGAAATATTTCCTGCATTATCAGCAAGTACAAGATTATTGTTTTCATTTGCCAATGCAACGTTTACAGGAATACCTGCACCGTCGTTTGTCCCGGTCTCTACATTCCATTGTTCACCGTTTCCAGAGATTGTAATGACTTTTTCTCCAGCCTCAGTAGCGGTGAATGATGCTATCCATAAACTGTTTTCCTTGTCCAAAATTAAATTAACTGGAGTATCTGTTAATCCGGTAACGACTAAAGAAGATATATATAGTGCATCCCACGTTTCTTCTTTTGTATTGACATTTACGTAGTAGCAACCAACACTTCCAGGGAACCACATATTTTGTCTGTTGTTTCCGGCATCACTTGTTATATGGAAAGCTCCTTCATCACCAGCAGTTCCCCACATCAGGCCGTTTCCTTCTTTAAGGAAATAATGATACCATCCATATGGAGTGAACATGAAGCCACTGTATATACCATTAGCTTCTGGAGAATATAATATAACACCTGTTTCTCCTACTACTTCGTTTTGGTCTGTTGCTTCAACAACGATTCCCGTATTCATGTCTATAACATATGGTGTAATTTTAACCTTCACCACATTGCTGTAAGCATAAGGTATATTTTCGCCTGTTGCACTTCCTAGACGGAAGAATACATTGTTGGCTTCTCCTATTTTTGCTCCAAGACTATTAACTATGGAGTTAAGTTCTCCTCCTTTATATGCTATAGAGTTCGAAGTTGTTTCATCCTTATATATTTGTCCGGAGAAATCCTCAGACAATGAAATCTCCATATAGTTTTTTGCTTTGGCTGCAGTTCCTACAGTTGTGTCGCTTATTTGTACATCCTGCCCTTTCCATGCAAATGAAAGAACAACTTTTTGTGATATATCTGCTGTTAGAACAACATTGTCTGTAGTGGCAATGAGTTCATCCGAACCTAAACTCTGGAGATAAATTTTGTCTCCGTCCTTCTCGCAAGATATAAGTGCAAAGATTGATGCGAGAGTTATTAATATTTTATTTAAAGTTTTCATGTGATTGTTTTTTTAGTTTTTGAGCATTGTTGTTAGAAAGTCCATGAGTTAAGTATCAACTAACTGGCAAACCTACTAACTAATAAACTCATATTAATACTCTTCATTCTTCAGATTAGGATTGGCTGTAAGTTCTGCCGATGGAATAGGATAGTAATTATATTTACTTTCAACAGATGTTCCATCACTGGCACCACCTTTGAACTCCCATAAATATTCAGCAGTTGTAAAACGGTTGAAACGTATAAGGTCTGTACGTCTGCTGCATTCCCAGTAAAGTTCGCGTGCACGTTCATCAAGGAAGAACAGGAAATTATTTTCTGTAAGTTCTGTTTCTGTTACGTTCTGACTCTTATCACCGAAAGCACGTTCTCTTAAAGCGTTTACATATCCCACGGCTGTAGTCATATTCCCGTTTCCACCACGTGCTGTGGCTTCAGCATACATCAGATATACATCTGCCAGTCTGAACAACGGATAGTCTGTATTTACACCACTTTGGTCTGTATTTGATGCAGCTTCTCCATTATCAGTAAGATTAGTCCATTTAGTTGACAGATATCCGGTTGAAGCATCTTCTATTGATGTCACTTTAGCAGTTTGCCCTTCTGTATAGAACCCACCTCTTTTATCATTGTCATCAAAAAGGCTTGATACGGTTTCACATATTCTCATTGAACCCCATCCTTTTGTTACTCCGTAATCAGCAGGATTTTGTGTGGCAGAAGTCTGGCTTATTGCACCGCATACCATATATGTTGATGAGCCCCATGACACCGTAGTATTGGCATCTACAGGAAGAGTAAATATTATTTCATTCGTGCGCAGATGATTGTCTGCATTGAAGAGTTTCTTGTAGTCAGGTTCCAGTGAATAGCCCTGGTCTATTGCACTCTGGCATGCAGTTACACATTCGTCGTATTTTGTTTCGCCAATATAAGTCTGGGCATTCAGATATAGTTTTGCAAGCAGTGTATATGCAGCACCTTTCGATGCACGACCGTAAGGGCATTCATCTTTGTCAAGAAGGTCGTTTTCTATAGCTTTAAGTTCAGATTCGATGTATCCGAATATATCCTTTGCCGTATATCGTGGAGGAATATAGCTTCCCACAGGGTCGTTTTCTGTAACGAAAGGAATATTCCTGAACAGATCCATTGCATGATAGTAGAAAAGTGCACGCATGAAACGGGCTTCTGCACGATAATGTACTATTTCGTTGCGTTCGCTTTCTGTGAAACCGCTTATTTTTTCATTTGTTGCATTACGTAGGAACTCATTGCAGAGTGCTATGTTATAATATATACGATAATACATATCTGCCACCCACGGATCATTTGCATCCCATGACAGGTTGCTGATGTCTGTCAGGTTTTCACCGCTGAGCCATGTATATGCCACTTCATCTGTTCCTACTTCCTGAAGATTGAAGTAGCAGCGCATATAGTCCTCGCCACGGTTGCTCGAAAGGTCCAGATTGCCATCTTTTTCCTGACCTTTTGTTACCATTGATACATATATTTTTCCCAATACGCTTTTATAGTTCTGCAGGCTGGTATATACACTTTCCGAAGTAATTTCTTCGTGTGGATACTGGTCAAGGTCGCCTACACACGATGTTGCTAACATTGTGGCAGTACACATTGACAATATATAGATATATTTTTTCATGAGTTTATGAGTTTTTAAGTTTATGAGTTTTTTAAGTTACAAGTTGACGAGGTTCCCTAGTTCCCAAAAACTTGTTCACTTGTAACAGAAGCTTTGTCAACTAACATATAGGTCTTGTCAACTTTAGAAATTAAGACCAATGTTTAAAGAGAATGTTCTTGGACGAGGATAGAACGTATTGTCCATTCCGTTCGGTACTTCCGGGTCCACTCCGCTGTATTTTGTTATGCAGAATACATTCTGTACCATTGCGCTGACATTCAGATTGCAGGTATTGAATATCTTTCCGAAATTATACCCCAAAGTAAGGTTGTCCATTTTCAGGAATGATGCATTCTCTACATAATAGTCTGACAAATGCTGGCGTGTCTGGAAGCCTGTTTCAAGATAACTTGCCGACAGATTGTTGAGCTGTGCAGCATTGTAGCTCATTGTTTCCATTGCTCCGGTGTTCATAGCCATTCCGTTATATACATAGTTACCTATGTTTGCCCTAAAACTCATTCCGAGATTCCAGTTCTTCCAGTTGAGCGAAGTGCTTAATCCCATGATATAGTCTGGTGCCGGAGAGTGATAACGGTATAAGTCATCAGAGTTAATCACACCGTCCTTGTTAAGGTCCGCATATGCACCTTCGATAGGCTTTCCGGTCTTTTCATCGTAAAGCTGCTTGTATACGTAGAACATGTAAGGTTCATATCCTTCAGTAAGTGTCTGGAACTGGTAACCGTCTATTGAAGGACCTACAGGAGTATTTGTCACTTCTCCTCCTTCTACGATAGAAAGATTTTTAACTTTCATTTTCTGCCATGTCATATTGAAACTGATATCCCAGCTGAAATCCTTTGTCTTTATAGGAGTGGCATTCAGTGAGAACTCGATACCCTGGCTGTCAACATTACCTACGTTTGTAGTGATGGTCTTGTCGAATGTAGAACCTGCTGCTGCCGGAACTGTGGCGATAAGGTCTTTAGTCTGACGTGTATAATAGTCGAAACTACCTGTGATACGGTCTTCAAGGAATCCGAAATCGAACCCATAGTTCCATGAAGTGGTAGTTTCCCATTTCAAGTCTGACACATATGCTTCAGGACGATAGGTATAAATATATTCATTACCCATGATGGCCTGTGCACCATCCTGACTCTGTGTATATATTGGCAGATAATTGTAGTTTCCTATACCGTCCTGCTGTCCTGTAACACCATAGCTGGCACGCAGTTTCAATGTACTGAGTACGTTCTGGCTTTTCATGAATTCTTCTTCAGATATTCTCCATCCTAAGGCTACAGAAGGGAATGTACCCCATCTCTGTTCTTTGGCAAAACGTGAAGTGGCATCACGGCGTACAGTAGCTGTGAGCATGTATTTTGAACCGAATGAATAATTCAAACGTCCATAGTATGACAGAAGTACGTGTCTTTCGTCCGTAGCTTTATACGAGGTCTGTATTTCTCCTGCTGCGTTCATGCTTGCCGAAGCCGGATTTACGGATTTCCAGTACTGATAGTCATAACCTATTGTTGCATCAAAACTACTGTTCAGTGACTCTACCATCTTGTTGTAGTTGGCATAGATTGTAAGAAGTCTGTTCTCATTTTTTTGAGGTCCATACGGGTAATAATAACCGCCTGTAGTATAATATTGTGCAGCTTCAGGGTTTACATAGTCCGAACCTTCACCCTGGGCATAGTCGTAACCTAATGTAGCATGGAGTTTCAATTCCGGAAGGAAATGCATGCGATAATCAACATCGAAGTTACCTATAAAACGTATGACCTTACTGTGAGCATCGCGCTGTTCCAATAAACCGAGAGGATTCAATACACCACCTGTTACAGGCTTTCCGTCGCTTGCAAGTCCTTCTGTATACCCTCCGAATGCGTCATTTCCTGAATATACAGGTATGGTAGGATTCATCGTAGAAGCCCCCCAAATTGCACTTGTATTTGCAAACTGGTTTTTGTTCATTGAAGCCTTAGCATTGATATTGAATTTCAGATGGTCATCAAAGAATGACGGCGATAATGACAAGCTACCTGTTACTCTGTTTGCATTATCTGTCTTGAGCAAGCCGTCCTGATTATAATATCCCACAGAAACGCGTATCGGAAGATTGGGGAGTACTTTACCGGACAGACTAAGGTTATTGTCAGTACCAAAGGCATTATGATAAATATAGTCGTTCCAGTCAGTTCTTTCAGAACCTAACAAAGCCTGCTGTGCAGCAGTTCCCTGAGTCTTTACTACATTTACGAATTCGTCATAACTCAGCATATCAGCCATGCGTGTGCGTGTTTGAATTGAATTTGTTGTACTGAATGTCACTTTAAGCTTGTCCGATGTTCCTTTTTTAGTAGTAATGATAATGACACCGTTTGATGCACGCGAACCGTAGATTGCTGTAGAAGAAGCATCCTTAAGGATTGTCATACTCTCGATGTCGTTAGGATTGATGAGGCTGAGGAAATTGCCGTCATTACCGCTGATACCACCCTGTTCCAAAGGTACACCGTCAAGAACGATAAGAGGATCGTTGCTGGCATTAAGTGAAGCACCACCACGTACACGTATTGTGCTGCCGGCAGTAGGTGAGCCACTGTTTGACATAATCTGTACACCCGAAATTTTTCCGTTGATAAGCTGTTCCGGAGAACTTACCAGACCTGTGTTGAAATCTTCGCTTGAAACGTTTGTTACAGAGCCTGTAAGGTCACTTTTCCTTTGGGTTCCATATCCTATAACAACTACATCACTAAGCATCTGAGTGTCTGGCACAAGTTTTATACTCATAGTTTTCAGGTCGGAGGACAACACCTGAGTATTATATCCTATATAAGAAAACTGGATATTGCTTCCTTTAGGAATCTCAAGAGTAAACTTACCGTCGAAATCAGTAATAGTACCTATTGTTGTACCTACTGCAAGAACACTGGCACCGATAAGCGGCTCGTTGTTCTCGTCTAAAACTGTACCTGTGATAATTACATTTCCTGCCTGTTGTGCGAGGATTGTGAAAGTATTTCCGGCCCAGATTACCGAGAGTAATAATACTTTCAGAAAAGATTTAATGTTGCCTTTCATATTATGTATTAATTTTTTGTTATCGCAAAAATATGAAACATAAGAAAAGCATAGGGAAAAATATTGGACATATAAGGATATAAATCAGACAATCGTATGTTTTGTCTTATTTATATCCTTTTTCAGTAGTTATATTACTGTAAATTGTCCGATATATACTGTTTGGGAGTTTTCCCAAACACGCTTTGGAAACACTTCGAAAAATAAGAAGGGTTTGAATATCCTACCATATACATTACTTCTGCTATTGTGAATTTCTTTTGCTGTAGTAACATTGCCGCTTTTTTCATTCTTATTGATTTTATATATTCCACGGGCGACATTCCGGTAAGTTGC
Organism: uncultured Phocaeicola sp.; assembly: GCA_944322395.1. GTDB lineage: Bacteria > Bacteroidota > Bacteroidia > Bacteroidales > Bacteroidaceae > Phocaeicola. Next base: position 6,359 of record CALUPA010000051.1, on the reverse strand, counting down.
TTTATTTTTCTATAAATCTGTTTGCTTCCGGTGCCTGACAGTTCACATAATCCGTTTACGTTAAGATTACTGTCTGCCATATGGTCTTCTATAATCTTTGTTATGTTTATCAGAAATTTCTCATCAGACGATGTACTGTCCTCTATCTGTTTTGGAGAACCTATAGTCTCAATTCTGGCCTGTGCTTCAAAAGTCTCTTTTTTGTGTATGAGCATTTCTATTTTTCCTGTCAATATTTCAGCATTGAAAGGTTTCTGTATGAAAGCATCTATCTGTAGCTTTATACTATTCTTTATTGTTTCTGTATCATCCTTTGCAGAAAGCATGATTATCGGTATAGTGACAGTAGGCATGTTCCTCTTCAGAATCTTGCACATTTCCAGCCCGTTCATCACCGGCATCATATAGTCTGTTATTATAAGGTCGGGTTTTACGGTTTCCATCATACCTAATCCCTCTTTACCGTTCGAGGCATATATGCATCTGTATTTCCCTGCCAGAATATGCTTTATCATCTCGTATACATCCTTGTTGTCATCCACTATGAGTATCACCTGCAAGTGTTGGTCAGTATCGTTAATATTCTCATTCTTTTCAGAATCTGTACAATTCAGTTCTTTTTCGATGGGGAATGTCAGTGTAAAGGCAGTTTCTCCGTTTGCAGACGACACATTCACATTTCCTTTATGCAGTTCAGTGTATGTCTTAACCAGATAAAGTCCAATTCCTGTGCCCTCAAAATGTTTCTTTGTGGCCAACGATTGGAAGAATCTCTGAAAGATATACGGTATTTCATTTTCTGGTATTCCTATTCCATTGTCCGAAACCTTTATATCCACCTTGCTGTTTTCTTCATTATAGTCAATGTCTACAGATATGTTTCCTTCCGAAGGAGTATATTTTATAGCATTTGTCAGCAGATTGCTTATTATGGATTCCAGTTTTATAACATCCATATCCACAAACAGTTTATCCACATTCGAATTAAAGTTCCAGTTATGTCTGTTTACGGTTTCCTCGTCTCTTAGTTTCTTATATATATCATGGGTGAAAGATACTAGTTCCATTCTGGAAGTTATTAGTATATGCTCACTGTCCTCCATTCTGTTCATTTCAATTAACTTGTGTATTTTTGCATTCAGGTTAACTGCATTTCTGTAGACTATACCAAGCATTTCTTTTTGTTCCGGGTCCTTAATGTCCAGCAATAGTTTGCTAATTGGGGTTACTATCATTCCCACAGGACTCTTCAAGTCATGCGACAGGTTAGACATGAATTTTATTTTTTGGCGTGTCTGCTCCAGTATTTTCTTCTTTTCCATTTTTTCCAGATGTAGCCTGTTTTTTACAATAAAGAAGTTGATTATCCAACAAATCAGTCCAATCGTCAGCAGAAAATATATAATTTTTGCAGTAACAGACATGTACCATGGAGGCATGATTCTGATTGAGGCTATTTTGTATCCGGTTTCTTCGCTTTCACTATGCTTAACGTATAGTTCAAACTGACCGTACGGCATATTATTGTAGACTATTATATTTGAGTTATTGTTCACATAATGCCATTCAGAATCTATTTCAGGCATCATATACATGAATCCGCTTTTTTTTGACTCGTTATACTGAAAATCCGAGAATTCAAATATTAGGTTATTCTCTGTAAAATTGAGTGTGAAATTATTGTTCTCTATGATTCCTTTTGATATATAGTTATTGTTTGCAGACAGTGCTGTCAGATATATACGAGGATAAAAGTCTGTGGCCTGTGTTATCACAGGTTCGCAGAAGCCGATACCATCATAACTTCCCATATAAACTTTCCCTTCAGACTTGTCATAATATATACTGCTGAATATCTTGTCATTTATATTTATTCTTTTTATATCATCGGTTTTCTTATTAATATAATACAGACCTTTGGAGGACGATACCCATATATTGTCTTCCACTTCAGCCAGATGCAGTATATTATTATCCTTCCAGTCTGTATCTATTCTTGTCATGTTTCCTGAAAACGGATTTATCCTTGACACACTAATATTTGTACTCACCCATACCATACCGTCGGAATCACAGATCAGAAATTCCGGGAATTCATCATTCTCAGTGCAAACGGAGTAATTGTATATCTTTTTGTTGTTTCTGCTTATTCTCTGTATTTCTTTAGTGTTGTACATCAATACCCATGCATCACCGTTTTTGTCTATCAGGGTCTGTTTCACAAACATGCTCTTCAGTCCGTTTTCTGTCGAGAAATTCTTGTCTGCAATACATATTCCTGATTCAGATACTTTTAGTTTATCCTTGTTCACTACAAACAATCCTCCCAGACAGCTGCTTATCCACAGATTATTGTCTTTGTCTTCCGAAATATAATAAGCCCAGTTGGAATTGCATGTATGCGTAGAGTCCATAATGGTGTAATGCACAAACTGCTTTGTTTTCTCGTCATACCGTTCTATACTGCCGTCTGTAGCAATCCACAGATTTTGGGAACTGTCTTCGAAAATGTGTCTTATTCTGTTATGAGATAATTCCGAGCCTTTTTTCCCTACTTTGAACCATCTGCTGGTGTCCGTGTCCTTATGTCTTTCAGTCATCAGTAGCCCGTCAGTACCGCCAAACCAGTTTCTCTCTTTACTGTCTTTCAGTATAGTGTAAAACATGTTACCGTCGTTAGTGTTGCTCAGTTCCCAGACAGGTATGAACGTATATTGTCTGTTGTTGTCGGTAAATGATATACCGTTATCAGTTCCCAGCCATATGTTTTGTTCATTGTCGGTTGTTATACACCAGATTATATTGTTGGGTATGGAGTTGCTGTTTCTTGAATCATGCAGATAATGTCTCTGTGTCTTACCGTCGGCCGAATAAATATATAATCCATTGTCTGTTCCAATAATAAGATTTCTTTCCGAGTCATAATTTAATGACTTTATTGAGTTATCGGCAAAGTATGGTACAAGCTCAGTACTTTGTCTTTGCATATCATAACAGAACAGGTTACCTTCTGTACCAATCCAGATACACTGTTTACTCCTGTCTTCGAAAAGAACATTTACAAATATATTTTTCCATTTATTGCCTGACGGGATATTTATAATCCTTACATCATTATTTCCGTCTATACGGCATAATCCATTGTAAGTGCCTACATACATTGTTCCGTTATCGGATTTTATAATCGAATAAACAGCTTTATGAGGCAGCATATCCGATGGAAATTCATATACTTCTTCAGTCTCTATGTTATATCTGAATAATCCGTTCAGTGTACCAGTCCAAAGTTCATTTCCTGACATTGCTAGACATCTTATGTCCTTTATCTTGTCTGTGGCAAGCTTATTATATTTTCCAGACCTTTTGTTATATAAAATCAGTCCGTTGTCTGTGCCCAAAAATATATAGTCTGAACAAATCAGTCCGCAGTATATTCTTGTCTCATAATATCCTTTATCCTCTTTATGCTGAAAAAACGAATATCCGTCGTAGCTGAAAAGCCCTTTGTTAGTTCCAATCCATATCATTCCTGTAGAATCCTGCATTATACAGCCTATTACAGAAGCGTCTGTATTGGTGTGCATCCTGTTGAATTGCATATATGGAGATGACTTTCCATAAAGTTCTGGTATTATTGTGATTATGAATATTATAACTACGGCAAGAATACTTCTCATCGGTATGTGTTTTTATGTATGGATAATAGTTGTAAACACAAAAATAGAAAATATATTTATTATTTATGTTGTTTACCACTACATTCTGCATGTTTGCCACTATATCAGCAAGGTCCGTTTTCATAAAACGTTTTTATCATTAATTTTGTAACAGACAATTAAAAGTAAAACATTTAAATTTTATATGATTATGAAAACAAGATTAATGACATTGGTAGTAATGATGGCTGTTTCTATGGGCAGCTTTGGTTTAATGGCACAGAACACTCCTGATGCACCTGCACAGAAACGTGCAAAGCAGAAACCTACACCGGAACAGATGATGGACAGACATGTGAAGATGATGGAGAAAAAACTTGTGATGGACGATGCTACTGCTGCAAAATTCACTCCGTTATATAAGGAGTATCTTCAAGCAATGAAAGATTGCCGTCCTGCCGTGTGCAAGAATGACAAGAAAGCAGAAATGACTGATGCGGAAATAGAAAAAGCTATTCAAGACAGGTTTGATGCCAGACAGAAAATGCTGGATGTACAGAAAAAATATTTCAATAAGTTCAAGGGGGTTCTTAATGCAAAGCAATTGCAGAAAGTATTTCAGCAGCCATGTATGGATGGAAAGATGAAACCGGGCATGAAAAATCATAAAATGATGAAGCGTGGCGATAAGCAGAACTGCATGAATCGTCCTGAATGCGGAAAATGCCCTATGCAGAATAAATAAAAAAATCAGGTATTTATACGTTTCATAAAAATGCCTTGACGTTTTGGTAAAAACGACAGTTCGTTTTACCTGAAACGTCAAGGCATTTTTGCGAGAATCATTCGGAAACAAAAGTAACGATGGATTTTGAAGTTATTTTTATAGTTTCATTCTCTTTGCATTTCCTTATAGGTTTGAGTTTTTCATATTCGGCATCCGATGTTCTGTACATTTGCCATGTCTTTATATCTGCATTTTCAATGTCGAATGATACATTTTTATCTTCATTTGAATAGTTTATAATGACTATGCTCCATATGCCGTTCTCGTTTTTATAAGCGGTAATCATTAATCCGTTAGGATTGGTATCTCCCTCAGGAAGAACTTCTCCATTCTCATTTTTAGTTATTATTCCCATTCTAACGGCATTTGGTCTTATGAATCTGCTATAATTTCCTAATGCCCACATTAATCTTGAGTCTTTTACTTCTCCATCTGAATTATCCTGATTGGGATATTCTCTAATGAGTCCGTCTTTGTAGTCACCGCCTATAGCTCTCCACCATTGCCAGCTTTTTGCTCCCGCATAGACAATATCGTGATGTATTATTCTTGCTACGTATAGTGCCGTTTTCATTGTAAAGTCGTATCCGCCACCACCGCCAATTTCTTCATCATTGCCCATTATACAGGTTTCTGTCTGCCAGAACTCTACGTTATATTTGTCAAGAGTATCTTTCAGCTGTATTCTGTATTTCCTAAGGTTATCTACGGGGGTATTAGTCCAATAACTGTGTCCTACAATCATTCTCGGAACGTTTGGAGTATCGCCAAGATATGTCTCAGTGCTGTCTGGGTTGAAGAAGGACTGTATATGGTAACCTCTTTGCCAGTCTGCCATATGAGTGCCAAACATACATCTGTAGTCGGATGATTCGTTTATCAATATCTGTGTATCGATGTTTCTTTTAACGAATTCTTTACTTATAAGCCTCACTGCCCGTGCTATTTCTCTGTTGGTTGCGGGGCTGCCTTCCTGTTTTGGCCCTATCCAGTTCCAGTGCCCGTCTGGTTCGTTTACAGGACAAAGGTAATTGAATTTTATACCATCATGTTTTTCTACACCCTCAATAACATCTGCCAGAAAAACTGCAAAATCGTTATAGCATTCATCTTTTAAGTTAAAAGTACCACCACGCCCTGTATTTGTGGCAAGCCCATTTTTAGTAAAATATACAGGAGGAGAGTTCAAAAAGGCAAGGAATCTGTTTACACCTCTTTCTTTGGCCAGTTTTAGAAAGTTTCTTTGTCCTTGTTGTTTATCCCAATCATATGTTCCGTCGGCATTTCTGAAACATTCCGTTCTTGTTCCAGGATTAATTTGGCTGTTTTCTCCTTGCTCTGCACTTCCTGCGCCTATGTTGAATCTCCATAAACTAAGTCCTATACCTTTGGGTTGTCCGTTTTCATCGTTTTCTGTACTGAAGAGCCAATCGGCAACTTTTTCTTGTTTTTCTTTAGGCCATAATCCTATTCTAAACATGCTCCATGCATCCGAGGCACTGAAATATTCCATTTTTTGTTTAGGATTGGAAGTCTGGATAGTGTAATGTAGGATATTCTCATAATCTCCTTGAGAAAAAGAGTATAAAGAATAATTTAGCATCGCTATTAATAAAAGTTTTTTCTTGGTTTTATTCTTCATAATTGTTTGATAAAATAAGGTTTATATACAAATATAGATGTTAGGTAGTAAGATAATAGGTTGTAAATTTGTCATTATTGGTCTTATATATGTCTGATTTTGAAAAAAGAGATGGTATTATGTAATAGTGAATGATTTACAATCATTTTTGTATGTAATAAGATGTCTTAATTAGCAGTGATTTATTATCTTTGTACTTATAAGTGCGACAAGAAGTCGTACAAGTAATTGTTCAGCATAATGTCTGAACCTGTTGTTCCGTCAACAGTAGCCT
>CALUPA010000050.1 GCA_944322395.1 uncultured Phocaeicola sp. | reverse complement strand
AAAAGAACTTTGCAACCGCAAAGCGGTAGTTTGCGGCTGCAAAGTTAGATATAATTTTTAAATCACAAAATAAATAATCCTATTTTTTTATTTAATTTGCTGTTTTTCTTTAGTTTTCTGCAATTGTTTCGAGAGAGCATCCATACATGTATCTATAGCCTCTTCGAAAGTATCACAAACTTTTTCTGCGTAAAACTCAGAATTCAGAGCCAGAATTCTTACACCAGCCTCCTTATTCATTGCTGTTTCCGGTTTTACTACCTTTAAAGACACCTCAACTTTCTTTATATCGTCGCAAAACTTCTCGAGCTTCTCTGCTTTCTTCTGTATAAAAGCTTCTAATTTTTCTGATGCATCGAAATGAATTGATTGAATTCTAACTTCCATAAAAACCTCCTTTTCTTTACGCCCTTGGATGGGCATGTTTATAAACTTTCTTTAATTCCTCGAAAGTTGTATGCGTATAGATTTCAGTAGTTGTTACACTCTCATGTCCCAAAAGCTCCTTAACGCTCTCAAGCTCCGCATCATTGTTAAGCATCGCGGTAGCAAATGAGTGCCTCAAAACATGAGGACTCTTTTTCTTCAACGCCACAACCCTCGAAAGGTTTTGTTTCACTACTTTATAGACGAGCATTTGATAAAGCCTCCTCCCATCATTCCTGACAAAAAAAGCCTCACAATTACCGTCAACTGCAATTTTTCTGATTTCCAGATATGCCAATATAGCAGACTTCAATTCATTTCCAAATGGAACAAATCTCTGTTTATTACGTTTTCCGGTCACTTTCAGTGTATCATTTATCAAATCCACATCAGAATCCTTCAACGAAATAAGTTCGGACAGTCGTATTCCCGTTTCATAAAACATAACTAAAATCAGCCTATTCCTAACACCTTCAAAATCATCGGTAAAGAAATCGCCATCCAAAAGCCTGTCCATATCATCCTCCCTAACAAAAACCGGCAAAGGCTTTTTACGCTTCGGGCCATTCACCACAGACATCGGATCTTTAGATATTATACTTTTTTTCAACAGAAACTTATAAAAAGTTCTCAGCACACTAAGTTTTCTATTCACTGTAGTCTCAGTCCGCCCATTTTCCATAAGTTCGACCATCCACCCACGAACCACGTCCGAGTCGGCATACTGCAAATCAAAACCACTCTCCAACCCTTTCAGATACTCTTCAAACTCACGCAAATCTATTCCGTACGAAACAATCGTCCTTTCAGAATAATTACGCTCATACCGAAGATAGCGTAGAAAAGATTCAATCATGGCCAAAACATTGCATTATTAATTCAGCAACGAATATAAGAAAAGAATTCAATAATTCAAAAAAATTCCGCGAAATTATTATTCTTCTACCTGATGTAATTTCTGAACGTAAATAGCACGTTCCATTTTCAATCTTTTCAAAACAAATTTTCTCTTAAATTTTTTCAGCGCTTTTTCAATGTTTTCGCCTTCTTTTACTGGAACTACGATCATGTTTTTTAAAAATTAATTATGTTGTTGTTAAATATTTTTCTGCAGTAAAAATTGCGGTGCAAAATTACACATACTTTCTTAATATACAAAACTTTCCACGTATTTTTTACACAAAACACATAATAAACATTATCTTTGTGAACCTATAATTAACACAGTTTACATACATACAAAACATACAGACTATGAAGATTTCCATAACAGAAAGGCTTTCACTCTTAAGAAGATTTATGCAAGAAAACGGGATAGCCGCATACATAACATTCAGCACCGACCCACATGCCGGCGAATACGTACCCGCACATTGGGAATCACGCAAATGGGTAACCGGATTTACCGGCTCTGCCGGAACAGCCGTAGTAACATTCAACGATGGCGGTCTATGGACAGACTCTCGTTATTTTCTGCAGGCAGAAGAGCAACTCAAAGGCAGCGGACTAAAATTATTCAAAGAACGACTTCCGGAAACACCGTCAATTTGCGAATGGCTTGGCGGCAATATTCCGGAAGGAAGCAAGATTGGTTTCGACGGATATACTACTCCCATAAGCATTGTAGCCGACATGAGATCCCAATTATCAAAATATGGGCTTGAACTTGTAATGACCGACGATCCGTATAAATATATATGGTCAGACCGTCCGGCGATAGCTGATGACAAACCTTTCATATTAGAAGAAAGATTTACCGGACAGGGAACAAAATCAAAGATTGAACAAATAAGGAACGAAGTATCAGCCGGAAACAATGATGCCATTATCATATCGTCGCTTGATGATATTGCATGGACTTTAAATATGCGCGGTAAAGATATTCACTGCAATCCTTTATTCATATCATACTTAGTGATATTCAAAGAATCGGCAACGATTTATATCAACAGCAATAAACTGTCCGAAGAGGTCATAGAATATTTGCATTCACACAATATATCAATAAAAGAATACGAAGAGATTGAATCCGATTTAAAATCTTTTGCTGATTATAATATATTGATGCCACCTAGTATAAACTATGCATTATTTGAAGCAGCATCCGATAAAAACAATATTAAAATAGTCGAATCGCCTGTTACCAGACTTAAATCGGTAAAGAATCCTACAGAGATTGCCGGTTTCAGAGAAGCCATGAAACGAGACGGTATAGCAATGATAAGATTTCTGATATGGTTAAAAAAGTCCGTACATGAAGAGGACATAACCGAATTCAGCCTGGACAAAAAACTATACGAATATCGCTCTGCGATGAAACACTTCAGCGGAATAAGCTTCGACACCATTGCCGGATATCAGGAGCATGGAGCCATAGTGCATTATGAGGCAACCGAAGAATCTGCCTTACACTTGAAGCCTGAAGGTTTATTGCTTCTTGACAGTGGAGCGCAATATCTGGATGGTACGACAGACATTACAAGAACCATTCCTTTAGGGGCAACATCCGAGAAACAGAAAAAAGATTACACACTGGTCCTTAAAGGATTTATACAACTAGCCATGGCAGAATTCCCGGACGGAACGTGCGGAACACAACTCGACGTATTGGCAAGAATAGCAATGTGGCGTTGCGGAATAAATTATGGTCACGGAACAGGACATGGTGTAGGTCACTTTCTGAACGTTCATGAAGGACCTCATCAAATAAGAATGAACCATATTCCAGCGATACTAAAACCAGGAATGACTATAACTAATGAACCTGGTATATACAGAAGCGGTGAATACGGTATAAGGACGGAAAATACAATGCTGATTGTTCCATCACGAGAAACGGAATTCGGAAAATTCTATAAATTCGAGCAATTGACATTATGCCCTATTGACAAAGAACCTATAATCACAGAAATGCTATCTGATGAAGAAATTTCATGGTTGAACGGATACCACCAGAAAGTTTACGACACGCTTTCACCAGAACTTAATCAAGAAGAAAAACTATGGTTGAAGGACATGACATTGCCTATCAACAATAAATAAAAAAAACGTCAAGGCGTTTTAAACAAAATGAGCTGTCATTTTAGTTGAAATGCCTTGACGTTTTCTTACACTAAAAAAAATGGTATTATTTTGCCCAGAAAATCTTTGTATAATAAGTATCCTCTGACTGTACTTCATCATAATATGGGTTATAATCCATTTCCGTAGTAGGATATTTCCATCGGGTAGGAACATTTGGAATTGTGCCAGCAACTTCAGGGAACACAAGCCCAGACGGATAACCGGTACGCCTAAGGTCACTCCATGCCTCCCTGCTGGCCGTTATTGCAAAGTGTAACCATTTTTGAGTGATGATTGCATCGTGTTTGTTCTCGTATTTTGCATCAATCCATTTTGCTTCTGCAAAAGAATTTACCTCATCCTCCCCTGGAACGTCGTATTGACGTGAATTTTCTCCGGTACTTATAGAGTCATAATAATAATACAGATTTATCGACTGACTTACAGCCTTAAGGAACTCTTTCTTAGCCTTATCCTCATCTTGTAACACACCGTATCCCATTAAATAAGCTTCAGCCTTAAGAAAATGGATTTCAGGAGATGACATTATAAGCATATCAAATTTATCATTTTCCCAAAAGAATCCCTTCTGTGTAATCTGTGAGAATCCAGTGTTACCATAAGCATCAATAGCTTGCGAATTATAATATTCTGTAGCCTCGTCTGCCACTGTTAAATCCGTACCAAGATATCTACCCTCATCTTTGGCTCCAGAATACTTGTTTGGTATACTTACAGGATTATAATAAAGAAGTATTCTCGGATCGTCAACCCCTTTTACATAAACCCCAGTATTAGGATTTTCTTTATTGTCCATATCATAATTACCATTACTCAGCATTCTGTCTATCACAGCTCCAGAAGCTTGTCTGTTTGTAACCCAGTCGCCAAGACCTTGTCCGGATGTAAAATTCAACTGACCAGACTTCTGGTTTACTATAAAAATATTATTACTTTGTTCTTCTATCAGTGGATAAGTATCAGGATTTTCAAGTATTTCCTTCACAGCAGCTTTACCAGTTTCCACCAATTCACCCTGTGATGATACTCTTACTGCAAGACGCAACCGAAGACTATTTGCATATCTTTCCCATTTGTCCACATCTCCATTGTTGATAAAATCCTGTGTGGTAAAGTTCCTTGGGATAGTGACTGTACGGAACTTAGGAGCTATTTCTTTCAGTTCATCCAATATCGTCCTATATATATCTTCAGCCTTATCATATGGTGCATACGATTTTTCCACATCATTTGTAAGCGGAAGAGTACATGCCTTACTGAACGGCATATCACCAAAAATATCCACTGTTGCCGAGAAATAATCGTACAACTGTACTTTTGCCGCCAGCATAAAAGCCTCATCCTGCGACTTCTGAGTTTCATTCTCTGCATCATACAGTTCTTCCATTTTCCTGAATTGTGTAAGGGCTGAATACAGGTTGTCCCACTGACTGTCAATGTAAGGTATATATCCCGGAGTATACATACTGCTGGAATAAGTATACCCGAACGTCTGTGCATACTTACCCACAAACTGTGAGTCGAACCCAAAATATCTGTTATATGTATGTGTGTCGTAATCTTTTGATTTCTGAAACACTCCCACCATAAGATTACTTATACTTACTGACGTCACTTTAGAAGGGTCCTGATACTTACTGTCAAAATCTTCTTCAGAACATCCTGCTAAAATAATGGACATTGATAATATATATATTATTTTTTTCATGCGTATAAATCTGTTATGTTAAAAAATTGCTCTTATTGCAAAACCAAAACTGCGTGTAGCTGCAGTAGAAGTACCTACAATGGCCTGACTTGACCATGAAGTACCTACAGACGACTCGGCATCATAGTTTTTTAACGCTTTGTAGAAATAGAAAAGATTTCTGCCAAACACTGATACTGTAAGATTAGTCATTCCTATTTTTTGTATAGCTTTTGAAGGAATCCTGTAACTGAAATTCAGTTCTCGCAACTTTACGTATGTATTGTCAAATACAGAGTTGGCATATGTCAGCTGTTCGGAATTTGTACCCCAATTGTAAGTCATATTATAATAATATCCGGCTGGAATTATTCTGTTATTAGGTTGCCCTGTTGACGCTACCACACCAGGTAGAATTAATCCGTCGTGGTATATATATTCACCGTTAGGTCCTGCTGTGGTAGATGGATCAACCTGTACTGGGATTCCACCACTATTATTATTGTCTGGATAATAGTATGACAGTCCTCCATGCTCGGTGTCTCTATATTTTAATGATTCAGGAGTCAAGCCTAACGCTGTGGCATACTGATTCATTTCATTAATCACATCTCCACCGATTCTAAAGTCTATGCTAAAATCAAGAGAGAAGTTCTTGTATGAAAATGAGCTATATAATCCTCCTACTCCATCGGGATTAATATTACCGACTTTTTTCAGTTCAGTTTGATTAAGGTATAAACCATTGTCTGACACAAGAGGTTCACCATTCTCATTCACTTGGGGTACTTGTGTATAAATATCACCCATAGGTTGCCCTGCCACAGCCTGAATTTTTGCACCGCTACCTCCAAGATTTGCAATTTCAAGATATGGTACACCATCAGCCAATTTCAATACTTTATTTCTATAAACTCCGTATGTAGCAGTCAGGTCCCATCTGAAATTTTTTGTAAGTACCGGAGTCACCGACAATGCAACATCCCATCCATTATTTGCTACCTCACCTACATTCATAAGCACATATTTAGCTCCGGAGCTTGAAGGTTGTGGCGTAGACAAAATCTGATCTTTAACAATATTATTATAGTATGACACATCTATACCCAAACGATTGTTTAAGAATTTACTTTCGAATCCTATTTCATATTCGTATTTCTTTTCAGGCCTGATGTTTTCATTACCTATAGATGTAGGTATAGTGTTCCATGTAAACCCATTATCTGAGCCCTGTTCGTAAACGATATTCGCAGCATAGGTTTCTGGTGAATTTCCCACGATTCCGTACGAAGCTCTCAGCTTACCATGATTCCACCAGTGTGGCATCTTGAAAGCCTCGGAGAAAAGGAAGCTCAGATTTGCCGACGGATAGAAGAAACTTTGATCTTTAAGCGTTGACGAACGTTCCTGTCTACCTGTAAGTTCCAGATAGAGGTAACTATCCCAACCAAGGCCAAGTGTTCCCATATATCCGGTTTTCAACAACTCCATTCGCTGTTGGCTGCAAGTGGCCTGATATCGGCTGGCATTAAGGTCAAACCAGTTTTCAGTAGAAAGACCACCATTAGTAGAAACACTCAAGTTATTCATTGTCTCATATCTTCCTGTCCATCCTGCTGTGGCTGCAATATTTAAACGGTTTATATCATAATTGAAGTTCAACATTACATCTCCATAAACTATATCATATCTTCTGTTTATGTTTTGAAAACTGCCACTTGGATCGTACAATGAGTTTGGACGTTCAGTACTTTTCTCCAATGTTTGTTTCACATCTGTTATATCAGTTGCAACCTGTGCTCTCAAATTCAGCCAGTTTGTTATCTGGAATGTAGGTCTCACCATTCCCAGGATTCTATTTTCCGTCTCCTCGCTATTCTGATAATACATATTCCAAAGCATATCCCTAACTCCAGTCAGATAACTGGGATCGTATGCCCAAGCTTCATCAGGTGTCAAAGTAGCATCTCCTCCAACAAATGTATTCTTATATCCCAGACTGGTTACATATGTACTTTTCAGATAAGGAATATCCAGAAAAGTAGAAAAAGCATTACTGAAACTACCGTAAAGTCCAAGCGAAGTCTGCGGCCTGTTTTTAATATCCTGTATTATATAGTTCAACGAATATTCCACTGTAAGTGGCTTACCTATCTTATAGGAACCGGTAAGCTTGAAATTATGCTTATTGTATGAACCAGTCAAAGCATTTGGTATTTCATCGGTGAATGTATAAGAAAATCTATTGCTGGAGTTTTCAGTGCCTTGCGATATAGCAACCGAATAATTCTGCGTCCAACCGGTACGGAACAATTCACTCCAAGGATTATCAGTTTGCGGAAGATATGGTCTAACCTTGCCATCCCAATAAAGTACTTCACTGCCGTCATACTTCGGTCCGAAAGACTGGGTTGTACTCCGCAGACTTTTATATGTCTGACCATTATATGTTCTTTGATAGAATCCGCCTGTCTGTTTTTCATAATCACTATAATTTATATTATATGTCCCCGGACCATATTCAGTCTGTACCTTAGGAAGATATGCCGGAAGATTCGCCATAACCTGAGCTGTGAAGTCCACCGTCACCTTACCGGTTTTTGCACGTTTGCTTGTAATGACAACAGCACCGTTTGCGGCCTCGGAACCATATAATGCTGTAGCTGATGCACCTTTCAAGATGGTTATACTCTCAATATCTTCAGGATTTATATCGACAAGTCCATTAGAACGAATACGTCCGTCATTACCAAATTCTGCGAAGTCTGTACTTTTTCCTGTTCCTCCGTTTCTGATTGGTACACCGTCCATAATGATTATAGGCTGGTTATTTCCGGTGATTGAGGTGAGTCCTCTGACGTTTATTGACACAGCACCTGCAGAACCACCTTGTGTCTGGTTTATTCTTACGCCTGGAGCTTTTCCGTACATGGCGGATGCAAAATTAGTAGCACCAGCTTTTATCAGTTCTTCAGATGAGATAGTACTCACTGCATACCCTAGTTTACGGGTATCCTTTTTTATACCCATAGCGGTGACAACAACTTCTTTCAGCTCCTGTGTATTTTCCATAAGCCTGACCCTCATAACACCTTTCTTTTTACGCCTAGCTATACTGATTTCCTTAGGAGTAAATCCTATATAAGAGAATGAAAGTACAGCATCCGAAGGAGCACTGATTGTAAATTTACCGTCTACATCTGTTATAACCCCGTCACTTGTATCTTTAATCATCACACTTGCTCCTATAAGAGGCTCACCAGTATTGTCAAGAACATATCCTGTAATGGACATTGTTTCCTGAGCTGATATAGATGCCGGAATCAGAAAATACAATAGGCATCCTATAAACACATAAAGATTAATTTTTTGTTTCATTTGCATACAATATTTTTCCGATATTGGCATGCAAATAATGTGCATATATATTTATTATAATCTTTTAAAAGTACAATAATCTATAATGCAGAACTTTAAGTAAACATTCTGTAAGATTTACAAGAGGACAGACTGTGGAATCTTGTGGAAATAATCTACATTTACTTCCCCAACATATCCATAACAGATAAAGTGTATTGAGCACCAATCGGGAGTTCGCCTGTGTATCCGCAAATTTCAACCTTAGTACGGGAATAAGACACAACAGACGAAACAGAAATGACATACGAACGATGAATACGAATAAAATCCCTATCGGGCAAGAGGTCTGTTATAGTTTTTAAATTTGTACGTGTAAGAATGTGACCTCCGGATTTACGAAAAATCTTCACATAATTTCCCAATGCTTCGATATATAATATATCCGACAAGGGGATATTATTATATTCCTGCTTCACCACCAGGTATTCAGAAGATTTATTATGTTTCGATTCTATCCGACGTAGCGCTTTCTCTACAGCTATTTCGAAACGTTCATAAGAAAAAGGTTTGTGCAGAAAATCCACAGCATCAAGATTGAATCCTTCAAGTGCATACTGAGCATAGGCTGTTGTAAAAATAAAACAACACTTTTCAGGCAAAGTATAGGCTATCTCCAGACCATTTATACTGTTCATCTGGATATCAAGAAAAACCAAATCAGGCTCACTCCGACGTATTTCCTCCAGTCCTATTTTAGGTTCACTGAAAGTTTTCAGCTCCAGCCCTCCTTTTCTACGACAGAACTGTTCTATTATCAACAACGCCATAGGCTCATCGTCTATTGCTATACATTTCAAATTCTTAAGCATGACTATATTGGAATTAGCTTCTGATAAATTTTATTTGATTTGAACTACTAGTCTTACTCTATAAATTCCGGACAACTCTCCATTCTCCAGTACGTATCTGCCGGGATATAGCAGTTCAAGACGTTTTCTACAATTGGATATACCTATCCCCGATTTGTTATTTTCAGGTCTTCGCATAACAGCATTCTCTGTCTCTAGAGACAAGTGTTCTTCATTTATGTTTATCCTTATATTTATGCTACAGTCAGTATCAGACGATGTTCCATATTTAAAAGCATTCTCAACAAATGTTATCAATATCATAGGAGGTATAAGAATCTTTGGTGAAGAAGTATCTATACATAACGAGACCTTGGTATGGTGATTCAAACGTAGTTTTTGGAGGTCGACATACTGGCTTATATAATCAAGTTCGTCCGCAGCAGGAATCAATTCCGATTCATTTTGCGAATACATATATCTTAATATCCCTGAGAATTTAACGAAAGCCGACTCGGTTTTATCCGAACCGGACAATACAAGTGCATATAATGTATTCAACGTGTTGAAAAGGAAATGCGGATTTATCTGTGCTTTATACAGTGACAGTTCGGCCTTGTTTTTCTCAGCCTCTATTTCCTGGCGTGATATTATCTGACGAAACAACTCAAAAGTCAGTTCTATCGCCAAAGAAAAACCTGTAACAACAAGAAAGAAGAACCATATTGTCTGCCGGCGGAGATTCATTTTAGCAGCCATTTGCCGAATATCATCCGTAATATGCTCAGCCGGAATAGGGAAATGAGTAAGTAATTCTGTTACAGTTGTCAGAATAAACATCAATATAAATACACTCACATATTTCTTTTTCATCAAAAGTTTTGGGATACAAGCCAAACGATATATAAAATACAATATATACACATAAGCTACCAGAGTAATAAGAAATGCAGTATTGTTTGCTATCCAACGGTCAACAGGTAACAGCATTATGGCAAGAGGAATAATTACCAGACAAAACAGAAGGTCTATATATAACGTGATACGATTTTTCTTCATAACTGTGTATTTTCATTACTGCAAAGATACTATATTTTACAAATCAGGGACAGTTCAAGAACCCGTATTCGTCACCACAAATATACCGTTCGTCACCACACCTTACACATTACGCGTCATTCTATATAAGTTTGTATAAAAGTACGACTAATGCATACCCGTAATCATAATATAAAACGATAAAAATATGAAAAATAGAATTTACCTCATGCTATGCCTATTTCCACTTTTAAGTTCATGTGGAAAGAACAAGCAGGAAATGCCAGGCGAAAAGTACAAGACACTGACAGTTACTACAACAAATCAGACACTACAATCGGAATACCCGGCAACATTACGAGGACGTCAGTCTGTTGAAGTACGCCCACAAGTCAATGGAACAATCACAAAAATATGTATTAACGAAGGGGATGCTGTTAAACGTGGACAGGTATTGTTCATTATCGATCAGGTTCCATATAAAGCTGCTCTGGAAACAGCTTTGGCTAACGTAAAAAGTGCTGAAGCAAAACTTCAGACAGCAAAACTTACAGCAGACAGCAAAGAGGAACTATACAAAGAGAATGTGGTTTCTGACTTTGACAGACAGACAGCACGTAATCAACTGCTTGAAGCAGAAGCAGCTCTGACACAGGCTAAAGCAGAAGAAACCAATGCTCGCAATAATCTGTCGTACACAGAGGTTAAAAGTCCTGTAGACGGTGTTGCAAGCATGATACCATACAGAGTGGGAGCACTAGTCAGCAGCAGTATAGAAGAACCACTGGTCACAGTATCGGACGACGAAGAAATATTCGCTTATTTCTCTATGGCAGAGAATCAGATGCTTGATATGATACAAGAATATGGTTCGCTTGAAGAGGCATGTCAGAAACTACCTGAAGTAAATCTTAAGATGAGTAATGGGAAAATATATAATGCTTCCGGAAAAATTGATGCAATAAGTGGAACTGTTGACCAGGGAACCGGTGCAGTAGCTTTACGTGCTGTATTTCCTAATGATGGCCACTTGCTTAGGAATGGTGGAAGTGGTACAATTTCTGTGCCAACAGAATATAAAAACTGTATAACCATCCCTCAGAGTGCAACTTATGAACTGCAAAATAAAGTATTCACATGGAAGGTCGTAGACGGAAAAACTAAATCTACTCCAATCACCGTATATAAGTATAATGACGGGAAAACATATATTGTATTGTCTGGGCTTACTCCTGGCGATGTAATAATAGCAGAGGGTGCAGGACTTATGCGCGAAGGAACAGCCGTCAACACGGACACAACGACAACAACCACAAAATAAAAGACTGACATATGAAGATAAGAACATTTATTGACCGATCCATACTTGCAGGAGTTATCTCGGTGTTAATCCTTATTCTGGGATTTATCAGTTTGTCACAGCTTCCTATTGAGCAGTTTCCTGAAATAGCACCTCCTACAGTCAGTGTTTCTGCCAACTATACAGGAGCTAACGCCGAGACAGTACAGAAAAGTGTCGTTGTACCACTTGAAGAGGCATTGAACGGTGTTGAAAACATGATGTACATGACTTCTACATCTTCCAACAACGGTTCTGCCAAAATCACAGTATATTTTCGTCAGGGAACAGACCCGGATATGGCAACCGTAAACGTTCAGAACCGTATAGCTACAGCCGAAGGACTTCTTCCTGCCGAAGTAACCAAGAGTGGTATCACAGTGCGCAAGCGCCAAACAAGTAACATCAAGCAGCTGGCAGTATACAGTCCGGACGATTCGTTTGACGAGGCTTTCCTGACAAACTACATGAAAATAAACATCGAGCCTCGCCTATCGCGTATTGCGGGAGTTGGTGAAGTAAACGTATTCGGTTATGAATACTCTATGCGTATATGGCTTGACCCGAACAAAATGCAGAAGTATTCTCTTATTCCATCGGATATAACTACTGTACTCGACGAACAGAATGTGGAAGCTGCAACAGGTACATTGGGAGCTGAAGCAGAGAACACCTTCCAGTATGCACTCAAGTACAGAGGACGATACGAGAATGAAGTTGACTATGAAAACATGGTTATAAAATCTTTGCCAAACGGTGAGATTTTAAGGCTGAAGGACGTGGCTACAGTGGAATTGGGTACACGTGCCTATGACTATATAGGAGAAGTGAACGGACATCCCGGATGTAATATAATGATAGCCCAGACATCAGGATCAAATGCAAATGAAATTATTGAGGAAATAGACCGCACCATAGCTGAGATATCAAAAACACTGCCTAAAGGTATAAAGATTGTCGATTTGATGAGTACCAAGGATTTCCTTGACGCATCTATAAAGAGTGTAATAAAGACTCTGATAGAGGCTATCATACTTGTGGTATTGGTAGTGTATGTATTCTTGCAGAGTTTGCGTTCTACCTTTATTCCGGCTCTTTCCATCATAGTTTCTCTTGTAGGAACTTTTGCCTTTATGTCTATAGCCGGATTTAGTTTGAACATGCTTACACTGTTTGCTCTGGTGCTTGTTATAGGAACGGTGGTAGACGACGCCATAGTGGTGGTAGAAGCTGTCCAAGCCAAGTTCGACGAAGGATATAAGTCTTCATATCTTGCCACAATTGATGCTATGGACGGCATCACGTCTGCTTTGGTCACTACTACATTTGTATTCATGGCTGTGTTTATTCCTGTAAGTTTCATAGGTGGAACTACCGGTACTTTCTATACCCAGTTTGGTCTGACAATGGCAGCAGCTGTCGCTATATCATTGCTTAATGCTCTTACACTCAGCCCGGCGCTGTGTGCCCTCATTATGACCCCTCATCAAACGGGAGAAAATGGTGAGAAACTTAGCTTCTCATCACGTTTCCACATTGCGTTCGATACAGCTTTCCATCGCCTTGTAACAAAGTATAAGGTAGGTGTGGTATTCATGCTTAAGCGCAAATGGCTTGCTGGAGCATTTCTGGTATTGGCATGCGGAGGCTTCGCCTTTCTTATGATGACTACAAAGACAGGGCTGGTTCCTAATGAGGATATGGGTACAGTTTTTATTGATGTACGTACATCACCTGGAAACAGTGTTCAGGAAACGCGCAAGGTGATGGTACAGGTAGACAGTTGCTTAAGAACTATACCTCAAGTAGAACTTTATTCCAATACTACAGGAAACTCAATGTTGAGTGGACAGGGAGCATGTAACGGTATGTTTACCATTCGTCTGAAAGACTGGAGCGAAAGACCTGACAAAGAAGATGCTATTGATGCCGTAATGCAGGAAATCAGCCGTAAAACAGCATTCATATCCAGTGCTGATATTATGCCTTTCACACGTCCTATGATTCCTGGATATGGTGTAAACAGTGGTTTTGAGGTCTATGTGCAAGACCAGAAAGGCGGTACAACAGAAGACTTGCTGAAATATACAAGACTGTTTTTGGATGAACTGAACAAACGTCCCGAAATAGGTAGAGCGACTACATCTTTTGACACAAAGTTTCCACAATATCTAGTAGAGGTAGATGCTGCAAGATGTAAGCGAAATGGAATCTCTCCGTCAGATGTTCTCAGTACACTTGCCGGATACATAGGAGGTAACTATGCTTCAAATATGAACAGATTCTCTAAACTTTATCGTGTGATGGTACAGGCACCGCCTCAATTCAGACTTGACACAGAATCTTTGAACAGTATTTTTGTGCGTAATGATTCTGGAGAAATGAGCCCTATAAGTCAGTATCTGAAGTTGACACGAGTATATGGTTCCGAAGTATTGACACGTTTCAATCTGTTCTCAGCCATTCAGGTTAATGGTGCTGCTGCACCTGGATACAGTTCGGGACAGGCAATCAAGGCTGTTCAGGAAGTTGCTGCACAAACCCTACCTACTGGATATGGATTTGAGTTTGGAGGTATGTCGCGTGAAGAATCCAACACAGGAAATACTACAACACTGGTATTCGTCATTTGTGTGGTATTCATTTATCTTATACTATGTGCATTGTACGAAAGTTTGTTTGTTCCTCTTGCCGTCATTCTTTCAGTTCCGTTTGGACTGGCTGGTAGCTTCCTATTTGCAAAGATGTTTGGTCTGGAAAACAATATATACTTGCAGACAGGTTTGATTATGCTTATTGGTCTTCTTTCGAAAACAGCGATATTGCTTACCGAATATGCATCCGAACGCCGCCGTCATGGTATGACCATAATGCAGGCTACCGTTTCTGCTGCCCAGGTACGTTTACGTCCTATTCTGATGACTTCGCTTACAATGATCTTCGGTATGCTTCCGCTTATGTTTGCAAGCGGTGTAGGAGCCAATGGAAATATATCAATTGGAGTAGGAACCGTAGGAGGTATGCTTATAGGAACAATAGCATTGCTATTTATAGTACCACCATTATTTATGGTATTCCAATATCTGCAAGAGAAGTTTATGCCTGAACGACAGTTACCAAACATCGAGAAGAAATAAAACAAAGAATAATGTGTATGATAAGAAATATAATAATTGCTGCAGCTGTTTCCATTACGATGAGCGGATGCCATATATATCGCGCATATAAGCGACCGGATGTTACATCAGTGGTTGACAGTATTTACCGCCAACCGATAGCGGTCAATGATACTGTTTCATTGGCTTCATTATCTTGGGAACAACTTTTTACAGACCCGCATCTGCAAGAGTTAATAAGATACGGACTTGACAATAATACGGATTTAAGTATAGCCAGACTGAAAGTGAAAGAAGCAGAAGCGCTCCTTATGACTTCAAGGCTGTCATACCTGCCTTCAATAACATTGTCGCCTGAGGGTACAATAACAAGTGTTGGCAGTGGAGAAGCCTCAAAAAAATATGATATTGCGGCTTTAGCAGATTGGGAGATAGACCTCTTCGGCAAATTACTCAATGCCAAACGTGGTGCACAGGCTACCTTAGAACAAAGTGATGCTTATCGGCAGGCTGTACAAACCCAATTGGTAGCTACTATAGCCAACAGTTATTACACCTTACTTGTTCTTGACGAACAATTGAAGATAACGCAGGAAACAACAGAGACATGGACCGAGAGTTTGCGTACGATGAAAGCTTTAAAACGTGCAGGACAGGCAACAGAGATGGCAGTTGCACAGACGGAAGCTGCCAAACTGTCTGTAGATGCTTCGGTTATATCTATTGAAAGGCAAATAACAGAAATGGAGAATTCACTTTCTGCATTATTGGGCAAAACACCACAAAGTATATCACGCGGAAAACTAAGCGAACAGACATTCCCAGACTCACTATCTACTGGAGTTCCATTAGAATTATTAAGCCGCCGTCCGGATATTCGCCAAAGTGAAGCACAACTGGCTGTAGCTTATTATGCAACCAATTCCGCACGTTCTGCATTTTACCCTAGTATAACTTTGGGAGGATCAGCCGGATGGACAAACGCAGCAGGAGCAATAATTACCAATCCCGGGGAATGGCTATTATCGGCAGTAGGTTCATTAGTGCAACCTATATTCAATAAAGGTAAAAATATAGCCAACCTTAAGATTACAAAAGCACAACAGGAAGAGGCTTTATTGACTTTCAGACAAAGCCTGCTTGATGCAGGAGCAGAAGTAAACGATGGTTTAATACAATGGCAAAGCGCAAAGAAAAGAGTAGAACTAAACAAGCAACAAGCCAAATCGCTAAAATCAGCCTTAAGAAGTTCAGAACTGCTAATGAAACATAGTTCACAAAACTACCTTGAAGTAATAACAGCAAGACAATCCCTCCTACAAGCCGAACTGAATATTATCACAGACTATTTCGACGAAATACAAGGTATAATAAATCTCTATCATGCTCTGGGAGGAGGATACTGATTATAACAATAAAAGCCGGATTTAATCCGGCTTTTATTGTTATAATCATACATATTCCTCACCAAATTTCATTTCTACATCATTAACAAACTTACGTATAGAATTTTGGTTCTCTTTTTTACATATCAGCAACACGTTATCATGTTCTGCTATTAAATACCCTTCCAAGCCTTCAGCCACAACCAATTTACCTTCAGGCATCAGAATTATATTCTCATTACATTCATATAATAAAGAATTGCTGTTTAATATCACATTCTTATTAATATCTTTAGGTGATGCGTCATACAAAGCCTGCCATGTTCCTACATCAGCCCATCCGAAATCACACATCTGTACATAAACATTATCAGCCTTTTCCATTATACTATAATCTATAGATATATTAGGGCAAGCAGAAAAATCCGGAGCATTACATTCCAATCGTGGACATACCTCAGTCATATTTTCATGAAATGCATTCATTATAGTTGTAACATGCCAAATAAATATTCCGGAATTCCAATAGAATTCATTATCCTGTACAAACACTTTTGCAAATTCAAGTGCAGGTTTCTCTATAAAAGTCTTCACTTTACAAAAATCACCTACCCTTTCCTCTTCCTCTATCTGTATATATCCATATCCGGTTTCAGGTCTGGTCGGCTTTATTCCCACATTAATCAGTTTTCCGGAAGTAGAAGCAAAATCCAAACCTTTCAGAATTGATTCCCGGAATTTATCTACATTTAGTATAATCTGATCCGAAGGCATCACTACCATTGTAGCCTCAGGATTGATTCTTTGTATTAAATACGATGCATAAGCCAATGACGGAGCGGTATTCCTTCTATCATCTTCTATTATAATCTGCTGTTCATCAATCTCTGGAAGAATATTCTTAACTATTTCCTTATAATCTATATATGTAGTAATATAGATATTATTTGAAGGGACAAGTCCTTTGCACCTATCAAAAGTAATACGCAATAATGTTTCACCAGTACCGAAAAAGTCTAAAAACTGTTTTGGTAACTGTTTCCTGCTATAAGGCCAGAAGCGTCTGCCCATTCCACCTGCCATAATCACGCAGTAGTAGTTATTGTTCATGGTAATATAGTTTGTGTTATTATACTATGCTAATATACGTTTTTTTTTATAATTCCGGACTTTAATAGTTTCTAAATAGTGTTAGACATAAAAAATATTGCATTTTTTTGATGAAATGTATTGCAGATATGAAAATTATGTTTACCTTTGCATCGCAAAACAAAAACAAGCCCAGATGGCGGAATCGGTAGACGCGCTGGTCTCAAACACCAGTGGAGTAACATCCATCCCGGTTCGACCCCGGGTCTGGGTACAAGAAAAAAGTCTAAATGTCTATATATTAGATGTTTAGGCTTTTTCTTTTTGGGTAAATGTTCCCAAAATGTTCCCATACATCATATTTTTATTTAAAGAAGCAGACTGTTCATAAAGTGTCGTCTATTGCGGAAAATGGGAATATTATTTCTCAAGAGCAAAATAAAATTGTATATTTGCAGAGCAAAATCTTTTGTAATATAAGTTTTACTAAATAAATTGCCTAAATGTTAAGCAGCATGTTAAAGACAAAAAATAAACCTAAACTCATATCATTATTCTCTGGATGTGGGGGATTAGACCTTGGATTTAAAAATGCAGGGTTTGATTTGGTTTGGGCTAATGATTTTGATTCTGATGCGCAGGCTGTTCATGCATTAAATATAGGTGAGATTGATGGTAGAGATATTTTGACTATCGGCGAAGATGAAATTCCTGATGGTGATATTTTGACAGCTGGATTTCCGTGTCAACCTTTTTCAAATGCAGGTAATCGAAAAGGCGTCCATGATTCAAGAGGAATGCTATATAAGGAATGTCTCCGAATTATTAAAAGAAAGATGCCGAAAGTCATTGTTTTTGAAAATGTGAAGGGGCTTTTGTCGACAAAGTATATAGATGGGCGTAATTTAGTGGATGTAATCATTGAAGATTTATCAACGATGAATAATATAGGATATAATGTTGTTTATAAGTTGTTAAATGCTTCTGATTATGGCGTTCCACAAAATAGACAACGTGTTTTCTTTGTTGGGGTCAGAAAAGACTTGGAAATTATTTTTAAATTTCCCAATAAGCATAGTAAGGAGAATTTAACTCTTAGGCATATTTTAGATATACCTAATGATGTCCCAAATCAAGTTGATTGGGTATTATCACCTCAAGCTCTTGAGATGATTAAATATATACCTGAAGGTGGTTCATGGAAAGATGTTCCTTATGAAAGATTAGCACCACGTTTTCAAAAAATTAGAGATGATATGAAGAAGTATCGTTCTCCTAATTTTTATAGACGATTTTCTCGTGATGAAATTAACGGTACAATAACTGCGTCAGCACAGCCTGAAAATTGTGGTATTATTCATCCTATTAAAAATCGCCGTTATACTATCCGTGAAGTTGCTCGAATACAATCTTTTCCTGACGATTTTTTATTCATTGATAACTCTCCTAAAAATATAACAGCAATGTATAAGGTCATTGGAAACGCTGTTCCTGTTGCTTTAGCGCAAAATATTGCAACAGCTATTATGGAGCAAGTCTTTAAATAGTATATGTATGAATACTGATAAAGCATATCTGTTTGGATTAATAATTGGAGGTGGTATATGGGGTAATGCTGAGGATGTATTTAGAATTAGACTGCCATATAGGCAATGGGGGTCTTATATACAAAATCCACAGCGTGCTTCTGATATATCGAGAGACATTATGGGACTGGTCAGTCCTTTATTTAAAAACATTTACAATATTAATGTTAGCTTTGAAACTAGCGAAAGTGGTGTTTGGTACATTTTATGTGAAGGGGACTTGACTGATTTAATTTCTGATTTAGAGAAATACGATATACGCTGTGAGGGAGAGCTACGTAAAAATGCAACTTTAAAGAAAATAGTAAATGCCTTGTTGGATGATAATCTTAAGCGGCGTTTTGTTGCAGGATTAGCTGATACTATCGCTAGTACAAATCCCAATCATAGACGTTTTACAAATGAAGTACAAATTCTATCTTTTGAATTAAAGGGATTTAATTTTACTTTTGTTTGTGAGCTTTGCAGGCTATTATACAGTATTAATTGCCTTCCTGACCAAATCTTATGGAATCATCCTAATTTTCATTGTACCAATGATCCATATTACCATCAATGGAATAAAGGGTTTAAACTTCGTGTTCAGATTGATCAATATGAGGAGTTTGGTGCTGTAGCATTTAAGACGAAAGCAATATCAATAAAGGAAAATCGCAAATTACAGCATCAATCACACGAAGCGATTCCGTGTCAAGCAAGAGAAGTTCGTGCGACAATGTCTTGTGTTCATCCAGCGGAAAATAATAGACAATTACCGAAAGAAATAAGAGGGGGACATTATTTGCATAATCGCCATGTGTGTGCGGTATTAGGTTGCGAGAATGCACCATACGATGAAATCAAGAAATTATTTCCCAATGTGGGTAATTTGATAAACCCATTTCCTATTTTATGTAAAGACTCATTGGAGAATATTGAAAGTATTATTGCAAGTGATTCATTACTGAAAAATAGAAATTATACAATAACCAAAATATCTGTACAGTCTATATATGACAAGTATGTAAATAGCAATGCTGCAGTTTTACTGTACGGTAATGGTGAAGATTCTGGCTATCCATTAACGGAGGTCATGCAAGGAATTGCATATATAATAGCAGATAATAATGAACTCAGTGGAAAACGTCCTAGAGGCGGATATAAAGAGTTAGTGCAAAAGCATCTTGCAAAGAATCCGGATTTATCAATTGTATTACGTATTCCCGATTTATTAACTCCGTTAATTCTAGAGTCAAATGGTCGTGGAGTATTGATTGGTGCTCACAATCCCCAAGTATATAAGAAATTAGTTTCAATTGATTCTGATAATGCATATAAATTATGTGTAAGACCAATAACTGAGAAAGATTTGAAAAATGAGGAATGAAGTTTCGTATTACCCAGAAATACAAAGTTTCATAGAAATGCAATTGAAAAGTAATTTTCGTGCAAGTAATCAAATGGGGATATTTGTATATTGGGGAATTGGGGAGTTAAAAAAGAATCTACTACAAATTATAGATGAACATCCTAAAGAATGTTCCTGTGCATTAGAATTTGCTAAGCGAGTGCCACCTTTAAGTCTTGACATCTTTGCTATAATTACAGATGGAATAAAATTTGAGTTACTGATTCTAGAAATTAAACTTGTAAAAAGCGCAGGCTTAAAAGAGTGGTCTCAACTTGTTGGCTATTGTCTTGTTTCTGGGGCAAAATATGGCTTACTTATTAATATAGATAATGGTAGTAGTCCACGTTTAACTCAAACTTTGCATAGCGAACAACACATGTCTCATATACAAACTACCGTAAAGGGAAAATCTTGTGAGCATATTTTAGGCTTTATGCAATGGAATAGTTATACAAATAATTTTGAATATAGTAGCCTTGGAAATATAAAATCGTTATCCGATTTAAGTGAAAAAATTATTTCCGAATTTGCGAAATAAGCAGACAACTCTAGTAAATGTTGTCTGCTTATTGATTATAGTTTAAGACCTTTGCCTTTCCTTTCTTCTTGTTGCGGCACTCTTGTTCCATATCTAAGCTTGTGCCATTGTTCCCTGAACCAGTCGGCAATCGGCTTTCTGTTTATTGTCAGGTTCAGCCTGTTTTCATCGTCAGGGTCATTCTCCACCCTTAAAATATCATCCTTTATGTCAAAGTTCCGTCTGTGCTGCTCCGAATAGATTTTACCGCTACATTTTAAGGCTTCTTTCTTGACCAAAAGACTTTCAGTCATTTCTTTAGAGAACCCCAGCATGGCACAGAACTTTTCCATGCGAAGCATTTCCTTGAACATCGGAAACCACCTGAAAGCCTTGTCTATGATTCTGGCGAGCCGTGACAGCTCTTTTTCCTTCATGTCAAGTTCCTGTCTGTGCATTTCCTTGAGATTGTGGATTTGCGTATCATGCTGTTTCTGCATCTGCTGTAT
>CALUPA010000049.1 GCA_944322395.1 uncultured Phocaeicola sp. | reverse complement strand
TAAAAAATTATACATTTTTCGATTACCGAATAAACGAGGCTCTACATATGTCAGAAGAGGAACATGACATTTTGGTATCATTAATGCACCAGATGAGAGACGAACTATCAAAAAGACACGATGAACAGCAGAAGGCAATTATAGTGGGCTACATAGAATTGATGCTTAATTTCTGCCAACGTTTCTACAATCGCCAGTTCTTGACCAGAAAGCTTGAAAATTCAGATATACTGATGCGATTCAATTCCCTATTACAGGATTATTATGAGAAAAGAATACAGTTTACACTCGGATTACCCACTGTGCAGTATTGTGCAAATGAATTATGTATGTCGTCAAACTACTTTGGAGATCTTATAAAAAAGACTACAGGCGATACCGCAAGTAACCATATCAGGCAATACATTATTCAACGTGCCAAAAATGAACTTATAAGCGGAGCAACATCATCGCAAGTAGCATATAATCTTGGATTTGACTATCCGCAACACCTAAGCAGATTATTCAAGAAATGTTGCGGATGTTCCCCTACCGAGTATGTAAAACAAAACAGGAAATAATAACAACCCTTATACTTTGAATAAATATCTGTAATTTGGGTAAATAATGCAGTAATAGATATACGAATATTCTTTACATGTGTTATAACTTTGTACGGTGAAAACAAATTATAAACATTGTAAGAACATTTATATATGAAAACAATAATCCCCAATATAAAAAGAAATATATTGCCCGTACTTACCGAACAGGTTCCGGGACTTTTCGTAACGTCACGTGGCATTATGGGATACGGAGTGTCAAACGGTGCTGCAGGAGGTATATCATTACGTGGTTTGAGCGGCGGTTCCGGACGACTGATGGTGATGATTGACGGCCATCCCCAGTACGCAGGTATCTTCGGTCATCCGATAGCAGATGCCTATCAGTCATTCCTGGCTGAACGTGTAGAGGTACTCAGAGGACCGGCCTCAGTTCTGTATGGCTCTAATGCTATGGGCGGTGTGGTTAATATCGTTACACGCAAAATGCAGGAAGACGGAGTAAACACAAATCTGCATGCCGGCTATGGCTCATACAACACACTTGAAACAGAACTTACAAACCGCATCCGTAAAGGACGTTTCTCGAGTGTAATATCCGGTTCTTACAACCGTACTGACGGACACCGTGCGGATATGAATTTCGAGCAATACGGAGGATATGCAAAATTGGGCTATGAAATGACTGACAACTGGAATCTTAGAGGAGATGTCAACGTAACTCATTTCAACGCTTCATATCCGGGACCGGTAAGTGCTCCACTTCTTGACGGAGACCAGAGAATCACACGCGGAATGACTTCATTTGCCATTGAAAACAAATACGACAAGACCTCAGGTGCAGTAAGTTTCTTTTACAACTGGGGAAATCATTGGATAAACGACGGTTATACTCCATCCAAAGGAGAAAGTCCAAAGGATAACCGCTTTCTGTCGTTCGACAAGATGATGGGTGTATCTATATATCAGAGTATGCAGTTCTTTAAAGGCAACCGTATCACTGCCGGATTGGACTGGTTCAACTACGGAGGGCATGCCTGGTATGAATATATTAGTGGAGACAAGACTGGAACAACATCTGACATGGTAGACAAACAGGAAAATGAATTTGCAGGATATTTAGATGTACGTCAGGATATAAATTCCTTTATCACTCTGAATGCAGGAATCCGTGCCGACCATCATTCACGCATTGGAACAGAATTGGTTCCACAGGCCGGATTGGCTTTTCATCTACCTCATGCTATGGAACTGAAAGCATCCGCGTCAAAAGGTTTCCGCTATCCTATCATCAGAGAAATGTATATGTTCCCACCTCAGAATCCGGACTTGAAACCTGAGTCTATGTGGAATTACGAACTTGCATTCTCACAACAACTGATGAACGGACAATTAAGTTATGGAGTAAACCTCTTTTATATAGACGGTAAGAATCTGATTATGACTCTGCCAAATCCTAACGGCAGCGGGATGCTGAACCAGAATTCAGGCAAAATAAACAATAAAGGTATCGAAGTACAGGTAGCCTACCGCATAAACAAACAATGGTCTGTTGACGGGAATTACAGTTATCTGCACATGAAAGAACCTGTAATAGCAGCACCGGAACACAAACTGTACGGAGAAGCAAACTTCTCACACGGACGCTGGAACTTATCAACTGGCATACAGTATATAGCCGGACTATACACACAGACTGAACCTGTAAAAAAGGAAGATTTCGTACTGTGGAACATAAGAGCTTCTTTCCGTGCTACAAAATGGCTCGACATTTGGGTACGTGGAGAAAATCTGCTGGCACAAGAATATGAAATCAATGCCGGATATCCTATGCCTAAAGCAACTGTAATGGGTGGTGTAAATATCAATTTCTAAACCAAATATAAGTTTTTCATGAGAACAAAATTATTTTCACTTATTACATTATCATTTTTAATTTTTCCGAATATGGCTAAATCACAGGTAAAAGTCCAGCAAACTGCAGGACATGATGTGTTAGGAGAATTTGCTCCGGAATTTGCACATCTTAATGACAATATCCTTTTTGGCGAAGTATGGAGCCGCAATGACCTGCTTTCTATGCGCGACCGTTCAATCGTGACCGTCGTAGCACTTATGTCGCAAGGTCTTACAGACTCATCATTCAAACATCATCTTGAGTTCGCAAAAAAGAACGGAGTGACTAAAACCGAAATAGCAGAAATACTTACTCATGCAGCATTCTATGCAGGCTGGTCTAAAGCATGGGCTGCATTCCGTATGGCAAAAGAAGTATGGGCTGAGAATGCTGACGGCACAGCAAGTACATCACTTGATGCATATGCACAGACAATTATCTTCCCTGTAGGAAAACCTAACGATGCATACGCTAAATATTTCGTAGGACAAAGCTATCTTGCGCCTATTGTTACTGAAGGAGTTCCCGTTGCCAATGTAACATTCGAACCAAGCTGCCGTAACAACTGGCACATCCATAAAGCCGAAAAAGGTGGAGGACAGACTCTTATCTGCGTAGGTGGTCGTGGTTACTATCAGGAATGGGGTAAAGAGCCTGTAGAGATGAATCCCGGCGACGTAATATACATCCCTACAGGAGTCAAGCACTGGCATGGAGCCGCTCCAGACAGCTGGTTCTCACACCTTGCCATGGAAATACCTGGAGAAGGTAGCAGCAATGAATGGCTTGAACCGGTAAACGACAAGGATTATTCAAAACTGAAATAATTTGTTCAACAGAGCAAACAATCTGAAGAATGGGCTAAACAGATTATCACAAAATGATATATCCATGATATAGAATTAGGACTGACTTCTTTTTGAGGAGGCCAGTCCTTTTTTTAATAATCCTCACTTTCATTAGTATTCACCCAATATCCATATTTACAAAAATTCGGATTTAATATATCATTGACATGATATCCATTGCGATTAGGGATGAAAATAATATCCTATTGAAAGGAAAATACTCTGACTTAACTCTTTTTCAGGAACATGGAATCTCTGCCCATTTGCCAAAGTTATATTTCTTCTGCCTGAATAATAGTCAAGGTTCGAGATATAATATCCTCCACGGAAAATAAAACGGCCTAATGAGAAATTTACCGAAGCTTTTGTATTCCAATAAAACCAGCGTAGTCCTTTATTGGGAAATGTCCTGTAATCTACTGTCTGTCCGATTATTCCAGTGAATTTCTTAATTTCATAAGTCAGAGAGTTTCTGAATGGACATGCAAAACTAAGACCAGGCTCTAACTGAACCCAAAGGCGATAGTGATTATCCGAACTTTTCCAAATTGTTGGAGATTTAAAAACCACAGAAGGTTTCAATATTATCCATGCGACGTTTCTCTCGTTATCCGTAAGTTCTGCCTCATTTCCGTCAATAATCGTCTGACGACTAGGTTGGTTATATTGGCCTGTCAGTTCCAATCCTAGTGCCAAACCAAAATATTTATGGCCACTCCAACTTACTGATGGTTCTAGTTGCCATGCTTGCCCATTATTGAGATATAGCCCTCCATACAAATCAGCAGTGAAAGACAACTTATCATTCTGAGCATTTAAAGTTGCTATCTTGATATATAATAGCAAAATAGCCAAAATCACTGAATACTTGTTCATATTAATATCACAAGAAACTTCCTCTTTCTGAAAAGGGTAAAACACTATCTATTTGCAAAAGTAAAAAAATATCAGACTAATCCAAATAAAGATAATAATAATGAATAGTTTAAACAAGTATTTTAAATCTTAATATGTACGTTCTATAGACAAAA
This sequence comes from uncultured Phocaeicola sp., assembly GCA_944322395.1. Taxonomy (GTDB): domain Bacteria; phylum Bacteroidota; class Bacteroidia; order Bacteroidales; family Bacteroidaceae; genus Phocaeicola. The sequence continues at coordinate 17,305 of CALUPA010000049.1, read as the reverse complement.
ATAATTTACTGAACTTGATTATCGGCTGCCCAAGATGAGTGAATGTAATATAACCGTTTTCTACAGCCAAAGATATTTATTCTGTAGATATACCTTAAAGTCAAACAATAATCAAACAGCCGACCGGTTCACACTACGAACCAGCCGGCTGTTTTCATCATCAATTATTTCATTATTAACTCTTATCTTTCTGATATAGGTTTGTAAGGAACTTCCTCAAGTACATTCTTGTATGCAGGACGGATAATACGACGACCGTCGAAATGCAATTCCTCGATGCGGTGAGCTGTCCAACCGACAATTCTAGCCATTGCAAACAAAGGAGTATATATCTCATGAGGCAAGCCCATCATCTCGTATATAAATCCTGAATAGAAATCAACATTTGAGCATACTTTCTTCTTGTCTCCCTTAACTTTCTTGAAACAAGCAATTGCACGCTTTTCTATCAGTTCAAGGAAGGCAAATTCTTTTTCACAGCCTTTTTCAGCCACAAGCTCACTTGCCAACTCTTTCAAGAGGACAGCACGCGGGTCTGAAATGGTATATACGGCATGACCTATACCATAAATAAGACCACTCTTGTCGTAAGCCTCCTTATTCAGCATGCGAGTGAGGTAAGTATCTATCTCGTCAACATTTGTCCAGTCAGAAATGGCTTCCTTCAGGTGATGGAACATTTTTACTACCTGAATGTTTGCTCCACCATGCAATGAACCTTTGAGCGAACCTATTCCTGCAGCGATACTTGAATATGTATCTGTACGTGTTGAACTTGTAACCCTGACAGTGAATGTAGAGTTGTTACCGCCACCATGTTCAGCCTGAAGAACCAGCAGAAGGTCAAGCATACGTGCTTCTAAAGGAGTGTAATCTTTCTTTATCATGTAAAGAAAATTCTCGGCCAACGAAAGTTTCTCATCCGGATAGCGGATATGCAATGAACGTCCGTGTGTACTGTGACGGTAGATGCTATATGCGTATGCTATTACTGTTGGGAACTTTGAAATAAGTTCGATAGACTGACGCATAAGATTATCACGGGAGATATCATCCGGATTAGGGTCGAATGTATACATCTCCAAGACACTACGGGCCAGAATATTCATTATGTTATGACCTTCAAGGTCGATGATATTCATCGTTGTCTTTTTGTCAAGAGGCATGTTGTCGTTTATCAGTTCCTTGAAAGATGCCAGCTGCTCCTTGTCAGGAAGCTCGCCCGACAAAAGCAGATACGCAACCTCTTCAAAACCGAAACGTTTCTCTTTCAAAAGAGCATGAACGATGTCATCCAAATCATATCCTCTATAGAATAATTTGCCTGGAATTGCTTTCAAGCCTTCCTCGGTTTTCTCATATCCCACTACGTTACCTATCTTTGTAAGTCCTACAAGCACACCTGTACCGTCTTCATTACGAAGTCCGCGCTTAACATTAAAGTTTGTAAATAGACTGTTGTCTATCCTGCAAGCCTGCTTTGCACATTCGGAAAGTTTGTAAACTATATATTCTTTTTTCATGTTCAGTTCGTTATAGTTGAATTAAAGACTTTGTATTATTCTTTGAGCAAATTCATCTGTACCCAAAGCTTTGCCATCAGGCATAAATCTTGCCAAATCAATAGTTGCCTCAGAATTTTCAAAAACCTGTTCGAGAGCAGAAGTAATAAGGTCGGCTGCTTCCTGCCATCCCAAATACTCAAGCATCATTACCGATGACAGAAGTAAAGAACACGGATTGACCATATTCTTGCCCGCAATATCAGGTGCTGTTCCGTGGGTAGCTTCAAAAATGGCATGACCGCTACTGTAGTTTATGTTTGCTCCCGGAGCGATACCTATACCGCCTACCATAGCTGCCAACTGGTCTGATACATAGTCACCGTTGAGATTCAGAGTTGCGATTACAGAATAGTCTTCAGGTTTCAGCAATGTATTTTGAAGGAAGGCATCGGCAATACAGTCTTTTATAATCACTTTTCCCTTATTGATAGCCTCAGCCATTGCAGCCTTTGCAGATTCCTCACCCAAATCCTTCTTCAACTGCTGATAATAGTTCATGGTGAATGTCTGTTCGGCAAACTCTGTTTCAGCCACTTCATATCCCCATTTCTTGAAACCACCTTCGGTGAACTTCATGATGTTTCCCTTATGAACAAGTGTTACCGACGGAAGTTTATGATCCAAGGCATATTGTATGGCAGAGCGGACCAGACGTTTCGTTCCTTCTACAGAAACCGGCTTTACTCCAAAAGAAGAAGTCTCAGGGAATCTCACCTTTGTCACTTTCATCTCATTGTAAAGAAAATCATAGAATTTCTTTGCTTCAGGAGTGCCCTGTTCCCATTCTATTCCGGCATATATATCTTCTGTATTCTCTCTGAAAATACACATATCAACTTTCTGAGGTTCTTTCAAAGGAGATACTACACCCTTGAACCATCTTACAGGACGCAGACAAACATACAAATCCAAAGTCTGGCGCAATGCAACGTTTAGCGAACGTATTCCACCTCCCACAGGTGTAGTAAGCGGACCTTTGATTCCTATAAGATATTCTCTGAATACATCCATAGTAGATTCCGGAAGCCACTCTCCCACTTGTTTATAAGCCTTTTCACCGGCAAGGACTTCCATCCATTCTATTGAACGTTCACCTTTGTAAGCTAATTTTACTGCTTCATTTACAATCTTCTGGCAAGCAGGAGTTATTTCAGCTCCTACACCATCACCTTCAATAAAAGGTATTGTAACATTAGAAGGTACTATAAGTCTACCTTCTTCCATACGTACTTTACTCATCGTCTGGCTTCTCCTATATTTGTTGTATATTAATCGTTATTTTCTAAAAGTATTAAGAGCAGAACCTGCCTTGAACCATTCTATCTGCATTTCATTATATGTATGTACTGCCTCGAAATACTCCTGTGTTCCGTCTTCATGACTTAATACCACTTTCAGATTACGTCCAGGTGCAAATGCTTCAAGTCCAACTATTGAAATCCTGTCATGTTCCTGCACCTTGTCATAGTCATCCTTATCGGCAAAAGTCAATGCAAGCATACCTTGTTTCTTCAGGTTTGTCTCATGTATACGCGCGAAACTCTTTGCAAGGATAACCTTTACGTTAAGGAATCGAGGTTCCATGGCTGCATGCTCACGGCTTGAACCTTCGCCATAGTTTTCTTCTGCCACAACAATTGATGAAATGCCTTTAGCCTTATATCCTCCGGCAACAGCCGATACTTCGCCATAACTGCCGTCTGCAGAGTTCCAAACATTATTTGTCTCTCCGTTAAATGCATTCACAGCTCCCATAAGCATATTTCTGGAGATATTTTCCAGATGTCCGCGGAATCGTAGCCATGGACCCGCCATTGAGATATGGTCTGTGGTACACTTGCCTTTGGTCTTGATAAGCAGAGGCATATCCAATAAATCCTTACCATCCCATGGAGCAAACGGTTGAAGTCTCTGAAGACGTTCTGACTTCGGATCTATGACAACTTCAATATTACATCCATCTGACGAAGGTGCTACATAACCATTATCATCAACTGTAAATCCTTTCACCGGAAGTTTATCACCCGTAGGAGCATCCAGTCTAACCTGCTCACCTTTATCATTCAGCAAAGTATCTGTCATAGGATTAAAGCACAGGTCTCCAGCTATGGCAAATGCTGTAGCAATCTCCGGCGATGCAACGAAAGCGTGTGTATTAGGATTACCGTCGGCACGCTTTGCAAAATTTCTGTTGAACGAAGTCACAATGGAATTCGGTCTCGTAGGATCATCTGTCTCACGTTTCCACTGACCGATGCAAGGACCGCAGGCATTAGTCATTATTACAGCACCTGCTTCTTCAAAATCGGCAATCATACCGTCACGCTTTGATGTGCAGTACACTAGTTCCGAACCTGGATTGACCAACAATGGTGATGCCATCTTCAATCCTTTATCCTTCAGCTGTCTGACCAGCGAAGCAGCCCTTCCCAAATCCTGATATGACGAGTTGGTACATGAACCGATAAGCCCAACTTCCATACGTTGAGGATAACCGTTTGCCATGACCTTGTCTTTAAACTCTGATAACGGACATGCAGCATCCGGTGTAAACGGACCGTTAAGATATGGCTCCAAAGCAGACAAGTCAATCTCTATTACCTTATCATAATATTTTTCAGGTGACGACAAGACTTCATTATCAGCTTTCAGGTCGTCAGCTACTTTTAGAGCCATATCGGCTACTTCTTCACGTCCTGTTGCTCTGAGATATTCCACTATTTCATAATCGAACGGAAATACAGATGTAGTCGCTCCTACCTCCGCTCCCATATTACAGATGGTAGCCTTTCCTGTAGCCGAGATTGAAGAAGTACCTTCTCCGAAGTATTCTATTATGGCATTTGTACCACCCTTGACAGTCAGTATTCCGGCCAATTTCAGGATAACATCCTTCGGTGCAGCCCATCCGTTCAATTTTCCTTTAAGGTGTACACCTATTATTCTCGGCATCTTCAGTTCCCATTCCATTCCGGTCATTACATCAACGGCATCGGCACCTCCTACACCAATGGCAATCATTCCAAGACCGCCGGCATTAGGTGTATGCGAATCAGTACCTACCATCATACCTCCAGGAAAAGCATAATTCTCAAGCACAACCTGATGTATGATTCCTGCTCCCGGTTTCCAAAAACCTATTCCATATTTCGATGCTACACTCTTCAGAAAATCGTATACTTCTTTATTGGTTGTCTGTGCTACTGGTAAATCTATAGCAGCACCTTTATATGCCTGTATCAGATGATCGCAATGAACTGTGGCAGGCACAGCGGAAACATTTTTACCCGCATTCATAAACTGAAGCAATGCCATCTGTGCTGTTGCATCCTGCATTGCTACCCTGTCAGGACGAAAATTCACATAGTCCACACCCCTCTCAAAACACTTAATGGAATTAGCATCGTAGAGATGGCTATACAAAATTTTCTCCGCCAAAGTCAATGCCCTACCTAATTTTTTACGTGTATCCTGTACTTTACCATTATATGAAACATAGAATTGTTTCATCATTTCCAAATCATACATCATAATAACTAAACCCTATTTATTGTATAAATACTTTTTATTATTAATTGCCTATTCTTTATCCTTTAAATTTAACTATCAAAAATCCATAAATATCCGGTCTCTGATAAAATTTACGCAATATTCGGCATTTTAATTGATATATGCAAGCTATATACTATATTTAATTGATAAAAGATATGATTTTATATAGATAAAGTACAAAAAGTTACATAAATATACAAAACTAAAAACGTAAGCCTACACTTACAAAAGCCGAATGCATCATACATGCATTAGGCAATGGAAGTTTGCTACCCTCAACAGTAATATTCCTGCTACCACCGTAAATATCAAAATCAGAGAAGGTATAACCTGCTGAAAAAACTATTCGTTCATCCATTTCCAATGATACGGCTGCACGTATATGGTAATATAACCTTCTTGCACCAGTGTTTGTCACCTCTTCCCTTTTTATGGCAGACCACTCTCCCTGCTGGTTAGGAAAGTAATCAACGGTAAATCTTCTGTCGGAAGGAAGAGGTATTGTCAGTCCGGGCGAAACAGAAAGATACAGCGCATAGTCTTTATCCATACCTATCCATAGTTTTGGGGTATTCAAACGTAAAGCCGGACGGAAAGCAAAAAAGTAACTTACTGAATTGTCATTGGTTTCACTCCATCTGAATTGCTTATTGACAGCAACTCCACCTAAAGATTTGGAAGGGTACGTAGATGTAAATAACAGACCTGCCGTCAAACCTACATAGTCTACAGGCTGAAAAGTAACTGATGGTTCAACCTCCCATGAACTTTGATTAGTTAAGGCTCCTGAAAGTTCAACTTGCCAAAAACGTTTCTCCTCTCTATCTTGAGAATAAAGTGAAACAACACCCCACGAAAGGGAAATAGCGATAAAAAATCTTACAATCTGTGTTTTTAGGATACTCATAAACAAACTTTTTTATTATATTAGTCAAGTCTAAAATTTATCGTCAGAATAAGCTCAAAGAAGTCTGAAAAAAACGACCCGTCATTTTATTTAAAACTTGCCCACGTTTTAAATAAAATGCGGGCAAGTTTTATTTTAAGCTTCAGATCCTCCTGGTTCAAAATACAAAAATATAGTTTTTCATCGTGATGACATAAGCATACCAATGTACATCCATCTACAGAAGCATCACTGATTTTCAGCGTTTTATAAAAAAGCATGATGTACATCTACAATTAAACAAACTACCCCTCGAACGCAAATCAACTATCAGAATATCAAACCATATAATAAAACAACTTTAAAAAGTAGAAAAATGTAAATTATTATCCGCTTTTTGAATCTTTTGTTTAACTTTGCGTCCGAAGTAAAGACAAAGGGGTGCCCAAAGAATAAAACCCGGGCTGAGATTATACCCTATGAACCTGATGCGGTTAATACCGACGAAGGGATTGTCCTCAAAAAAGACATCCGTCATAAGATATTCTCTCAAGCTGTTTTCCAGTATTCTCTTTGTGTTTGCTTTGCAAAACACTATAATACCTATCACTTATGAAAATAAAAGTAAACAACAAAGAGACAGAACTCACTCAGGGTAATAATGTTGCATCACTTGCACAACAGCTTGAACTTCCACAACAGGGAGTGGCAGTTGCTCTTAACAACCGTATGATTCCTCGCAGCCAGTGGGCTGAACAGGAAATCAAGGAAGGCGACAGTCTTGTTATCATAAAAGCAGCTTGCGGAGGATAATGATATGGATAATAAAGCATTCAAACTACAGTTCATCACTCATTTCACCGAACAGCATTCTTACTTAGATTCAGCCCGTATGGCTCTCGAAGGCGGCTGCCGCTGGGTTCAGCTACGAATGAAAAATACTTCTGACGAGGAAGTTGAGGCGATTGCCATACAGATTCAGGAATTGTGCAAACAGCATAATGCGACATTCATCATAGATGACCGTGTGGAGCTTGTCAAAAAATTGAAAGCCGATGGTGTACATCTCGGAAAGAATGATATGCCTATAGCTGAAGCAAGAAAGATATTGGGAAATGATTTCATTATAGGCGGAACAGCCAATACTTTCGAAGACGTTAAGGCACATTACCTTTCTGGAGCCGACTATATAGGATGCGGCCCGTTCCGTTTCACTACTACTAAAGAGAAATTAAGTCCGATATTAGGTCTCGAAGGATATCGTTCTATCACCATTCAGATGAAAGCCGAAAGAATCAACCTGCCGATAGTCGCAATAGGCGGAATCACAATAGATGACATTCCGGAAATAATGCAAACCGGGGTGACAGGCATTGCACTGAGCGGAACTATACTCAGGGCTGAAAATCCGGTAGAAGAGACAAGGAAGATTGTGGAGATGGTGGAGAGAAGCAGTTGTTAGATTTAAAAACTTAAAACTCATAACATATATGGAAAAACTTATTATTGCGGGTCGTGAATTCGATTCCCGCCTTTTCCTGGGAACAGGAAAATTCAACTCAAACCAGCAGATGGAAGAAGCCATCCTGGCATCCGGCACAGAAATGGTGACTGTGGCCATGAAACGTATCGAACTTGATGACAAGGAAGACGATATGTTGCGTCATATCGTTCATCCTCATATACAGCTGTTACCAAATACTTCGGGAGTGCGTACTGCGGAAGAAGCTGTCTTCGCTGCACAGATGGCTCGTGAAGCTTTCGGCACAAACTGGCTGAAACTAGAAATTCATCCGGACCCTCGCTACCTGTTGCCGGACTCAACAGAAACACTTAAAGCTACAGAAGAATTGGTAAAACTTGGTTTCGTAGTCCTTCCTTACTGTCAGGCCGACCCTACACTCTGCAAGCGTTTGGAAGAGGCTGGTGCTGCTACTGTAATGCCTCTTGCTGCTCCTATAGGAACAAACAAGGGATTGCAGACTCGCGATTTCCTTCGTATAATCATCGAACAGAGCAATGTTCCTGTGGTGGTTGATGCCGGTATCGGCGCTCCAAGTCATGCAGCTGAAGCTATGGAAATGGGTGCAGCAGCCTGTCTTGTAAACACAGCCATCGCCGTTGCAGGTAATCCTGTAGAAATGGCTATAGCATTCAAGGAAGCTGTCATCGCCGGCCGCCGTGCATACGAAGCAGGATTAGGCATTCAGGCTGACAACCTTGTAGCTTCTGCTTCATCTCCTTTAACTTCATTCCTAAACGAATAAACTTTACAACTTACATGGACAAAGAAAAAGATAAAAAAGCATACGCCCATGCAGAAAAGGCCTACATGCAAGGCACAATGTTCCCTTTCATTAAAGTAGGTATGCAGAAAGTAAACCTCACTCCTACTGTCAACATCGTTGACGGCGAGAAAGTGATGACACCTAACGCACCGGTATACATATACGATACAAGCGGCCCTTTCAGCGATCCTAATATCGAGATTGACCTGAAGAAAGGATTGCCACGTATGCGTGAAAGCTGGATTACATCACGCGGTGATGTGGAACAGTTACCATCAATCACTTCGGAATACGGAAAAATGCGCCGTGACGACAAGTCGCTCGACCATCTCCGTTTCGAACATATCGCATTGCCATACCGTGCAAAGGAGGGTAAGTGCTGTACTCAGATGTACTATGCCAAGCAGGGTATCATAACTCCTGAAATGGAATATGTTGCCATCCGCGAGAACATGAACTGCCGCGAACTTGGTATCGAAACATATATCACTCCGGAATTTGTACGCGACGAGATTGCTGCCGGACGTGCGGTATTGCCTGCAAATATCAATCACCCGGAATCGGAACCTATGATTATAGGACGCAACTTCCTTGTGAAGATAAATACCAACATAGGTAACTCTGCCACTACTTCAAGCATCGACGAAGAAGTGGACAAGGCTGTATGGAGCTGCAAATGGGGTGGCGACACACTGATGGATCTTTCTACAGGAGCAAACATCCACGAAACTCGCGAATGGATTGTACGCAACTGCCCTGTTCCGGTAGGTACAGTGCCTATCTATCAGGCTCTGGAGAAAGTAAACGGCAAGGTGGAAGACCTCAACTGGGAGATTTATAAGGACACACTGATAGAACAGTGCGAACAAGGTGTTGACTATTTCACTATCCATGCCGGAATACGTCTGCATAATGTACACCTCGCCGATAAGCGTCTGTGCGGTATCGTGAGCCGTGGCGGTAGTATCATGAGCAAATGGTGTAAGATATATAATAAGGAGTCATTCCTTTATGAACATTTCGACGAGATTTGCGATATCCTTGCACAGTACGATGTAGCTGTTTCATTGGGTGACGGTCTCCGCCCAGGCTCAATCTATGATGCCAACGACGAGGCACAGTTTGCAGAACTTGACACACTGGGTGAACTAGTACTCCGCGCATGGAACAAGAACGTACAGGCATTCATCGAAGGACCGGGACATGTACCTTTGCACAAGATACAGGAGAACATGGAACGCCAGATCAAGTCGTGCCACAATGCTCCGTTCTATACACTCGGCCCGCTTGTGACAGATATCGCTCCGGGTTATGACCACATTACATCAGCCATCGGTGCTGCCCAGATAGGATGGTTGGGTACAGCAATGCTCTGCTATGTTACTCCAAAAGAACACCTCGGCCTGCCTAACCGCGAGGATGTACGCACAGGTGTCATCACCTATAAGATTGCCGCTCATGCTGCCGACCTTGCAAAAGGGCATCCTGGAGCCCAGATACGCGACAATGCCCTCAGCAAGGCCCGATACGAGTTCCGCTGGCGCGACCAGTTCCATCTTTCACTGGACCCGGACCGTGCCCTTGAATATTTCAACGAAGGACGTCACACAGACGGTGAATACTGTACAATGTGCGGTCCTAACTTCTGCGCAATGAAGCTTAGCAGGGACTTAAAGAATATATAAGTTGTTAGTTTTTAGTTGTTAGTTTTTAGATATGAATACCAGTGATTATAAAAGTTTAGAAGTATGGAGAAAATCTATTCTTCTATGTAAAGAAGTATATCTTCTAACACGAAAGCTACCCAAAGAAGAAACTTATGTTCTATCAGACCAAATGCATAGAGCTGCCATATCAATATCATCAAACATAGCAGAAGGGCAAGGAAGAGAATCTAAAAAAGAATTTTTAAAATTTCTTTCTATTTCAAGGGGCTCTCTGTGTGAATTAGAAACACAATGTATAATTACAATAGAAATTGTATTGCTAAACAATGAAGATGTATCAGAAATACTGTCTTTGTGTTCTGAAATAGGCAAAATGATTAGGGCATTAGCCAACTATTTATCCAAGCAACTGGAAATGAATAACTAAAAACTAACAACATAGAACTAACAACTAAAAACCAACAACTAAAAACTAATAGAATGTTTTCAGACGAACTTGAAAAAATAAGCTGGGAGGAGACGACCAAAGCCATCTACTCCAAAACCGAGGCAGACGTGATACGTGCTCTCGGCAAGAGTCGCTGCGATGTAGATGACTTTATGGCACTCATCTCGCCGGCTGCCGAAAAATATCTTGAACCGATGGCGCGACTCAGCAAAAAATATACTGAGGAACGTTTCGGACGTACAATGTCAATGTTTATACCATTGTATATAACAAATTCATGTACAAACTCATGCGTGTACTGCGGTTTCCATATAAGCAACCCTATGGCACGTACCATACTTACACCTGAAGAAATTGAGAACGAATATAAAGCCATAAAGAAACTAGGCCCGTTCGAAAACCTGCTTATCGTAACAGGTGAGAATCCGGCAAAGGCTGGTGTTCCGTACATAGCCAAAGCACTTGATTTGGCAAAGCCATACTTCTCAAATCTTAAAATAGAGGTGATGCCGCTTAAGACTGAGGAATATGCCGAACTGGTTACACACGGTCTGAACGGAGTTATCTGTTTTCAGGAAACATACAACAAAGCCAGATACAATATCTATCATCCACGTGGAATGAAATCTAAATTTGACTGGCGTGTAAACGGTTTCGACCGTATGGGACAGGCAGGTGTGCACTCTATCGGTATGGGTGTACTTATCGGACTGGAAGACTGGCGTACAGACGTAACGATGATGGCATACCATCTTCGCTATCTGCAAAAGCATTATTGGAAGACCAAATACAGCGTGAACTTTCCACGTATGCGTCCGGCAGAGAATGAAGGTTTCCAGCCTAACGTCATCATGAGCGATAAGGAGCTGGCTCAGGTTACTTTCGCAATGCGTATATTCGACCACGATGTAGATATCTCCTACTCTACACGCGAACCGGCATACATCCGCGACAATATGGCTTCACTCGGAGTGACTACAATGAGTGCGGAAAGTAAGACTGAACCGGGTGGTTACTATTCATATCCTCAGGCTCTGGAGCAGTTCCACATCAGTGATGACCGTACAGCTGTCGAAATGGAAAAAGCCCTTAAGTCATTGGGACGCGAACCGGTATGGAAGGACTGGGACGCATCGTTCGACTGCATAAAGACAGGTAAGGCTGTCTGATCAAGCACATTCAGTACCGACGGCATCGGCATAAATCAATATATCTGATGCCGCCGGTATTTTTTTACTTAAATATAAAAATGGAAAGATACAACAGACAAATAATTCTGCCGGAATTGGGTGAAAGCGGGCAGGAAAAACTAAAGAACGCAAGGGTACTTATTGTAGGTGTTGGCGGTCTTGGTTCGCCTATAGCATTATATCTTACAGGAGCCGGAGTGGGAAACATCGGCCTGATAGACGATGATGTGGTGAGCGAAAGCAATCTGCAAAGACAGGTTCTATATTCAGAAGCCGAAGTCGGTCTGCCTAAAGCCATACAGGCACAGAAAAAACTGAATGCTCTGAACAGTCAGATAAAAATAGATGCATACAACACACGCCTGACAAAAGAAAATGCCGAAGAGATAATAGGAAAATACGATATTATAGTTGACGGTTGTGATAATTTCATGACTCGTTACATCATAAACGACACATGCGTCAAACTGGGAAAAACGTATGTTTACGGTGCAATCAGAGCTTTCGACGGGCAAGTATCCGTATTCAACTATGAGGGTGGAAAGAACTATCGCGACCTGTTTCCCGATGAGGAAGAAATGCTATCAATGCCGACACCTCCCAAAGGAGTGATTGGAGTAACCCCAGGACTTTTAGGCTGCGTGCAGGCAAACGAAGTTATCAAGATTATTTGTGGTTTCGGCGAAATACTTTCAGGAAAACTATGGTATATAGACCTGAAAACACTGCAAACTAATACGATTTTATTATAAACATTAGGAATATTACGATTTGGTTACTAACTTTGCACTCAGATTTAGTGGTACACACATGAAACTGATATTGATAACAACTCCAGAATATTTTGTAGAGGAGGACCAAATACTAAATGCACTCTTCGAAGAAGGGTTAGACATATTACATCTTCGCAAACCCGGAACAGAAGCGGTTTACGCAGAGAGACTGCTAACACTCATCCCGGAAAAATATCATAAGAAAATAGTTATACATGACCATTTCTACTTATGCAATGAATATAAGTTGAAAGGTATTCATCTGAACAGCCGCAACCCTATTGCACCGGATAACTACTCCGGACATATCAGTGCTTCTTGTCATACTCTTGAAGAAGTACAGGAAGACAAAAAGACTTGCGACTATGTGTTCCTCAGTCCTATATTCGACAGTATCTCCAAAGAAGGTTATTCTTCGAAATTCACGCCCGAAGCTATACGTGAAGCTGTAAAAGCTGACATTATAGACAAGAAAGTCATAGCATTGGGAGGTATAGACGAAGAAAATATCCTAAGAGTGAAAGATTTCGGATTCGGAGGAGCAGCAATAATGGGAGGGCTATGGTCCAAATTCAACCATAGTTTTGACAACAATTATCAAGAACTTATAGACCATTTCAGAAAGTTAAAACAACTGGCAGACTGAATACTTATTGTATTTTTCCTGCAAAACGTTTGACATACTTACATAAATGGTATAACTTTGCAAACAAATCAAGGCAATATATCTATTTACAATGAACGTACAATCACCATTTAAAGTATTCTCTGGTACAAACTCGAGATACTTGGCAGAAAAAATCTGCAACAGTTTAGGATGCGAACTTGGTAACATGAAGATTACTCACTTTGCAGACGGAGAGTTCGCAGTGTCTTATGAAGAGTCAATCCGTGGTCAGCACGTATTCCTTGTTCAGTCAACTTTCCCTAACTCAGACAATCTTATGGAGTTACTCCTTATGATTGATGCAGCTAAGCGTGCTTCTGCAAAGAGCATTATCGCCGTAGTTCCTTATTTCGGTTGGGCTCGTCAGGACCGCAAGGACAAACCACGTGTTTCTATCGGTGCCAAACTTGTAGCAAATCTTCTTAGTGTAGCAGGTATCGACCGACTAATTACAATGGACCTTCATGCAGATCAGATACAGGGATTCTTTGATATTCCTGTTGACCATTTGTATGCATCAACAATCTTTGCTCCATATATTCAATCATTGAATCTGGAGAATCTTGTAATTGCTACTCCTGACGTTGGAGGTTCTAAGCGTGCCAGCACATATGCTAAATTCTTAGATGTTCCATTGGTTCTTTGTCACAAGACTCGTGAAAAAGCTAACGTTGTAGCTTCAATGCAGATTATCGGTGACGTACAAGGAAAAGATGTTGTTCTTGTTGACGACATGGTTGATACAGCAGGTACTATCACTAAGGCTGCTGACATCATGAAAGAAGCCGGAGCCAACTCAGTTAGAGCTATCGCTTCACACTGCGTTATGTCAGGTCCTGCTTCAGAACGTGTACAGAACTCTCAACTGGAAGAAATCGTATTCACAGACAGCATACCTTACTCAAACCGTTGTGCAAAGGTTAAGCAGCTTTCAATAGCTGATATGTTCGCTGAAACTATACGCCGTGTGATGACTAACGAATCAATCAGTTCACAGTACTTGATTCCTTAATATTAATCGCACGATAAAAAAAATAAAAAGCGAAGAATCATAAAGCTTGATACAGTCGGCTTATTGTGGTTCTTCGCTTTCTTTTGTAATATATTCTTATCCTCATTTTTGATATATGAAATTACTCTGGTTGGATTTAAACAGTTCGTATGCACATTCATCACTCGCTCTGCCGGCTCTGCATGCACAGATGGCAGACAACAAAAGCATTGTGTGGGTTAAGGTTTCGGCTACCATCAACGAAAATCCGGGAATGGTGGCAGAACAAATCTATAAACACAAGCCTGATATTGTAGCATCAACATGCTGGCTCTTCAACCACGAAGCACTGCTGCATATCACATGCCGTGTGAAATCGCTACTTCCACAATGCAGGATAATACTTGGAGGTCCGGAGTTTCTTGGAGACAACAAAAAATTCCTTATAACGAACGATTTTATCGAAGGAGTATTCAGAGGTGAAGGCGAAACAGGGTTCAAGCAGTGGATGAAACATTTCTACAATAAGGAAGAATGGAAGAATATTGCCGGACTGTGCTATGTGGATGATAATGGAGAATACCACGACAACGGTATGGCCAGAGTAACGGATTTCACAGCGCTGGAATATCCTGAAAAAAGCGAATTGTTCAATTGGGATAAACCTTTCGTACAACTGGAAACCACAAGAGGATGCTTCAATACTTGTGCATTTTGTGTCAGTGGTGGCGACAAACCAGTACGGAATCTAAGTATAGACACTATCAGAGAAAGGATTGAAATCATTCACAGACACGGCATCAAGAACATACGAGTGCTGGACCGTACCTTCAACTACAACACCCGTTATGCAAAAGCATTACTTGCACTGTTCCGCGAATATCCAGACATGAATTTCCACCTCGAAATCCATCCGGCACTATTATCAGAAGAACTGAAAGCAGAATTAACGTATATGCCTAAGGGCCTTCTGCATCTTGAAGCTGGAATACAGAGTCTGAGAGAAATAGTACTCACTACAAGCCGACGTGCAGGAAAACTTGAAGATGCAATGAAAGGACTGGAGTTTCTGTGTTCGCTTGAAAACATGGAAACACATGCCGACCTGATAGCCGGACTACCTCATTACCATCTGAACGAGATTTTCGAAGATGTACGTACTCTGGCCGAACTCAAAGCGGGAGAAATCCAGTTGGAATCATTGAAACTACTTCCTGGAACAGAAATGAGAAGAAGAGCGGAAGAGCTTGGAATTAGATATTCCCCACTACCTCCATACGAAGTTTTGGAAACTAATGACATTTCATCGGACGAACTTCAGACTGCCAGACTCCTGTCCCGACTTTTGGATGGATTTTATAATGCCAAAGCATGGCAGAAACTGACCCGCCGACTGATAGTAGAAAATGAAGATTTCCTGCATCGTTTACTTGAGCATCTTACAGACATAGGAGTGATAGACCAGCCTATGGGCCTGGAAAGAAGAGGAATAATTCTTTACAAATTTTGCAAGAGTTTTTATCCGCAATACACCTTGGAAACCACTCAAGCATGGATAGAGGCAGGAATGTCTCTCAAAAAAGAACCCGCTGAGACTATTAGAACAAAACATGTCACACCGCCAGACTCATGGAAGGTAGTGTACGGAACATACGATGAACGTCTGCGCCTGTGCAAACTGCCTGTTGATGACAACGACCATTATATATGGTATGCCTTCAATCCTGACGAACAAGGAGGTATCCCTATATTCAAGGCAACAAACTGATATAAAATTCGAGAGCCGCTCTACACAAATATGCGTATAGAACGGCTCTTTAATATTTTCTGAATGTCATGTTATTCTTCTTTCTTCTCCTCGTACGGAATACGATATGCCGTATATAGTTCAAGTACTGCTGCCACACTCAGACATAAAATCCATTCGTTATGATGCCATACAATCATCATCACACCTGCAATAACAAGCAACATAGCTCCTATTAACTGCTGACGTTTCAGTCGTCTGAGGACTATATTCTTACCAAAATATCTTCCTGTCTTTGCCTGAATCCATCCGAACATAAGCGCTCCAAGCAAGTATATATATGGTGCGTATTCAAATTTTACGAACTGCAAAACCAATCCCACAAACAACACAACGGCACCCGAAATAGCTATAATATTATCCAGTTTATTCATCTTCCAAATCCTGTTCAAAAATAAATATATCTTCGTTCTTCTTCTTCATCATATACTTCTCGCGTGCAACCTTTTCCAGAGCCTCAGGATCGGTTGATATTTCTTTCAGCAGTTTGCTATCCTCTTCAAACTGTTTCCTGTAGTGCCTTATCTCTGTGTTAAGTCTGTTTATTTCAGCACGATGTTCAAGACGGCGAATCCAGCTGTTTTCATCCAGAACACCTATTATCAGCACAAACACGGCCAAAGTGACACCATATTTGTGAAGACAAATATAATTCCATATTTTTTCAAGTTTCTCTTTCATGACAAAGAATAATTATCTTGCAAATATAATCAAAGTCACCCGATAACTGATGGATTTATGAAGAATTATGTAATCAACCTACTAAAAAGTTTGTGATATAGCTATAAAAACAAGAAATGAAACTACCATGTGCAAACACTGTTTATTTAGCCTGCAAATCTGATATCTTCTTATTTGAACGATAATACGTTCTACCGTTAAAATTCAAGGCATTATCATTCAGCGTACACTCCTTTATACCTATAACAATTGTTTGTTCTCTAACTCTATAATCCAATGATTTAATCAGTCTTTTAATTTTCATGTTACCATCAAGTGCATAATATTCCACCTTACTTTTACCAAAATGCAGAGCTGCGGCAGCACCATTTATGATATTATCACCCGGCCTAAATTGATGAATCCATACTGTTCCGACCATAGGTTGAAAATCATTGTTCTCTTTCTTGCACGATGAAAACAAACAAATCATTGACAAGATAAACATTAAAGAGTAAATTCTAAATACTGTAACTTTCATAAGCAATAATATTTTTTTTATTGTATAACGCGAGATGGGATAATTCCCCCTATCCTCCAATGTTAAAAAACGAGTTTTCTGTACTTTTTATACCAGCTTTGAAGCACAAGACTTCTAAGTTCTATTTCTTACGTATCTCTATAGTAAATTATCAGTAGAAATAATTATCTTTGCCAATACTTTTTAAACAAGACAAACTAATCCTGATTATGGACAACTATATTGTATCAGCACGTAAATACCGCCCTGCCACATTCGACACCGTAGTAG
>CALUPA010000048.1 GCA_944322395.1 uncultured Phocaeicola sp. | reverse complement strand
CCGATTCTGCATGGAACTGTATCGAAGTAATGATTAATGGTTTCCCCACGGATGCTTTTATGAGGATGGATATTCAATATTCCAAAGATTCGGGTCAGTTCAGAAACTATATGTGAGCATTTGTATTTGTAACCAGTCTTGAAGCTGTTCTTTATCAGTTTGACTGTTGTATTGCCTTGCATTCGTTTTAGTATAATGGCTTCGTTCATGCTTTTTTGTGAATAATTCATTTCTATGATTGAATCCAAACCTAAAAATTCGTATGCTTCGATTAATAATGAATCTATTTTTCTCATTTCATTTATAAAGTCTAAATCAAATTCAGAGAACGGCTCTTTCAGTTCGGAAAGTATAGCTACCATTTTCTTGCGCTTCTCTTTGACTGTCATTTTAGAGCCTTGAAGTAATAGTTGGTTAAAGTCTTTAAACTGATAGATATATCCTGTGCAGGATGGGCGGAATATGTAACAAGTATAATATAGGGATATGATTCTGTCGCTGTCATGATAACTGCTTGTTACCAGCTTGTCATTGGTATCATTATCAATGGCAAAATAGTTTTTCTTTCCATCTGGATAAAGCATTTTATTGAATGGCAGTGAACGCATAGCTTCTCCGAAAGCATTCCTTTCTGTTTCGGATGCAGCACTGTTATATAATGTTCGGATTGTATTGTATGCGTGTTCCTGTGCAAACTGGTGTATTCTGATTTCTTCTGTGGTCATTATTGGTAGATTATTGTCTGTCGTATAAATATGTGTAAGTGTTGATAATCCGTTACGGAAACGACCTGCAATCTGTACACAATCCGTATTAATATCAAGCATGGTATATGGGGATGCCTTTATATCAGTAAGCATTACAACATGTGGGGTATAATCAACTTCCAAGTCAAATGCATTATAAAATCTGCTTGTGAAGAAATTGAACTTTCTCATTCTGTCTGCTTTCCATTCATCATAAGCATTGTTGAATCCAAGTTCATTCTTTAGCTTCTGTACACTTTTAGGCGCACAGAATATGGATGATTCGTTCTGGATTCCCAACTCGTTTATTAATGAATGGCTGTAGTCAACCAGATTAATAAAGAAACATATTGGAGAATCATTATGTTGCTCCAGATAATCTCGGATGCTTTGCAGAGTATTGTTGGTATGAATTATTGTAATGTCCTGTTTGTAGTCATAATTAGCATCAATTGTGACAGTTCTAAAACCTTGTGCTTTGAAACGAGGGTCTGAGAATGCAATCGGTGTTGCCGAAACCAGAGCTTTCTGTTTAAAAAGGAAAAAATCATTCATAGGTAGAACTATGTTATCTCTATAATCCACATCTTTTACTAACAGGTGAGATTCATCCATTAAGCAAAAGAAATGCGAATAGAGGTCTATTCCTGCATTGTTGGCAGCCTGTTTGATTTTAGGAAAACTTTCTGGGGTAGTCATCAGTTTGTGGTATTTGTACGGTTCTTGTAAGTAGTTGGTTATTTTTTCTACTGAAACACCTTCGTAAACTCCGAACACTTTAAAGTCTTTGTCAGATTTTGCACATTTGCCTTGAATGACAGGAACATTAGGCTCTATCAGTATAGAAGGTCTGAGAGAATGAATTTCCAGATAGGTAGCTCCAATGCCTGGGAATTTTTTGGCAAGATTAATGTTTGAATCTATCTGTGGCATTATATCGGATAGCTTTTGTCCTTTACTGATAATGTAGTGGTTCATATATTGTTGGAGTTTAGATATTCTACGATAGGGTTTGTCAATTTGATTCTAAAATAGATTTTCCCGAATTTGAAAACTACTATAAGGTTTATATATGGTTGGGTTTCTCTTAGAAAAGGAATCCTGTAGATTTTATGTTTCTTGTCAACTAATTCTTTGAGGACTGTAGTTTGGAAATCGGGTAATGATTCTTCCTGTAATGGAAAAACTCTGAAATCATCGGGGTTTCCAGTTTCCAGATATTTTAAAATCCAGTTCCAAGATGTTGTATTTAGAATATATTTTAATCTTGTCATATCTGAGTTGCTTATCCAAGCACAAGGAATATCATCAACTCGGATTGACAGGTTTTTCTTTTGTTCCATCAGTTGCTTTACTTGATGATGGGCTGATTCATTATTGTATGCTGGTGGGAGTATAATGTTCATGTTATTATGTATTGATAAAAGGAGAGAGGTTTTAACCTCCCTCCAAGATTGAATTCGATTATGCAGTAAGAGCTTTGTTTAATAGTTCTTCAATATGTTTATCCCTTTTAAGGTAGAAATGAATATCACCATGGAATCCGATAGAGAAAACAGCATGAAGAAATCTGTCACCGTTTGAACTTATGAAATCATCTTCAATCTTTAGGTGATATGAGGATTCCATGAATTTTTCAAACATTTCCAATTCAAAATTATTTGAGGTTTCTTCCACGATGTTATTGCCATCCTCTTGGAATGCATGGATTGGTTTCAAGTTACTACCCATTGCTGAAATGACCGCATTGATAAGTTCACCGTTTGCAATGGTTGTAAGTTCCTCTTTTATCAATCTGCCTTTCTTATCTCTGTAAGTTAATGTAACTGTAATGGCTGGCTTTTCATTGAATGTCTTGAATCGTAAACGGATTTCTGTTGGGGTTCTTAGAATACCGTTTAAGAATCTGGTTACAAATACTGTATCAATAGTGTTATTTACTAAAATCTGGTTCTCTGCAACTGCTTGTTTTAAAATATTTATTTCCATAATCTAATTATTTAAAATGTTATTAATTCATGTAATCTGTAACTTGGCGCCTTATCGTTATTGATTACTTTGCAAAGGTGAGAACTTTTGAGAAGATTAAGAGAGAGTAAAATTTTGAGGACTTTGGTTCTCTCTTAACTTGCTTATCTTACAAGTCCTATTCCTTTGACGCTACAAAGATAGAGAGATGCCATTGGGATATGAGAGAGTAAAAAATAAGGGAGATGTTACTCTCCCTTAGATAAGTCGTTGATTATTAATAAAATTTGTTATAGACATCCCAATTTAAATTTTTGTTTTTACTTAAATATCCCTTTAAGGTGGATTTGTCGGTTTGGAAATCTTCGTTATCTGATATTCCAGTAAGATAGATTAGCTGTGAAATCAGAAATGTTATATTATATGCGCTCTTCTCTCCTTTCCTGTAATTAGTGAAAGCTGGCGATAAAGAATCAAAAAATAATTTGAATCTTTGAGCAAAAAGACATATTCTTTTGGTCGTACTTGTGTTAGTCTGTTCTTGTCTCGGGTAACTTACCATTTCTATATTATCATTCAGGTGCGCTATATCAAATTCGTTTTTAGGCTGTAAATCTTTTAAATGTTCTTGGCAGCATAGCTGTATGAATTTAATAGCATTGGCTGTAGTTATTTTATGGATGCTTTTTCCGTTTAGTTGTAAGGATAATGTTAGTTCTTGGTTAAAAGTAATATGGTCTGTAAGAGGATTGGCATTAGGGGCTTCTTCATATTGTGATATAGTTTCAAGTAGTTGCTTGACTTCATCTGCTGGAGATTTGCCACGTTCTGAAGGTTGCAAAGATTCCCCATCTACATAGTCCTTTATAAATAATAGGGCAAACCAGAATTTATCAGCGTCCATTCCCAAAGCTGAAATGGCGGTTTGTAATTCATACTCTTTTTTATATTCCTTATAGGTGAGTGGCATATCTATTAATCCTTCATTGTACCTTTTCTTGAAAATTGGTATGGCATAGCTGCCTTCCAGTGCAAATCTATCATCTATTATTTTGGCTTCTGCTGGATGGATAAACATGGCGAAATCCCAAACATAATCCAAAATTATATCTTCTTCTCTTGCGTCAGTAGTATGATAAACAGCATCTAAATTAGTGAACTTATCTATTGGTTGCATATTTTAAATCTATTGGTTTATATGCAAAAGTAAAAAAGAAAATCCCACTCACAAATACAGCAAATGGGATAATCATTTTATAGTAGATTTTTCATTGCATCATCTACCTGTTCATTGTCAAATTTACTTAGATATATCTGGGTAGTTTTTATGTCTTGGTGTCCTAATGCTTGTGATATGATTCCTATATTTACTCCAGACTTCTTTAATATAGTAGCGAATGAATGTCTGGCAACGTATGTTGTTACTTCTGCTGAAATTCCTAATTCCTTTGCAAATATTCTTAACTCCGCATTTACTTGATGGCAGATTTTATGCACCCTGTTACTTTTCTGCATAGGTGTTATGTGTCGTTTGCAATGTAGAATAGGGAATAGGTATTCTGCTTCCTGTTGGTAAGCGGAATATTTTTCAATTATTGTTGAGGCTTCTTTTGATAATAGGAGATTGATATTTCCATGTGTCTTTTGTCGCTGATAAATTAATCTGTTTTCAATTATATTTTGTGGTGTAAGATTTGCAATATCAACAAAAGAGATTCCTCCACATAAATACGAGAATGAAAACAAGTCATGTGTAAGTTGTCTAAGTTTACTCTGACCAGTACAGTCTGCATTTATAATTTTCAGAATATCATTCTTTGATAAGGCTCTTTTAATAGTTTTAGTATTAAAGTGACTTAGTTTGTACTCTATAAATGGGTTCTTCTCACGTGCTACAATTTTAGCTTCTATGGCTTTGTTATATGTAGCTCTCAATGTACGGAACTGATAACTGAGGGTAGTATCTTTGTTCCCTTTATTCCGCATCCAATCTTCAAATTTCTTACAGAAAGGAACATCTATGTGGCTGAAAGTATAATTCAGCTTTTTGCCTTTATTGAAATTGCGTAAGGTGTTATAGGAATTTAGGTAAGCATAGCTATTGCCAATTCTACCTTTCTGCCTTAAATCTTCTATTATTGATAGGTAGAACTCTTCAACAGTTTTTGCCTTTACTTCTTCTTTCTTTTCGTTTATCAATGAGATTGCAGTAAATTCTTCACTATTGGCTTTCTTTTCTAAAATTTTTTGTTGGTAATCTAATTTTGTTTTAAGAATGATTTTTTGGATTAAATCTTTGTTTGGAGCATTCGTTTTGGGTTCGTTCTTTTTGAAGTCCCAGTATTTTGCAGCAACAGAAATTTTAAGACTTTTATAAGTGCTTTTTCCATCCTGTGCAATTCTTAACATTAGTGGGTGTTCTCCATTCGCTAAGGTTTTACTTTTGTAGCAAATAACTGAAATTGTAGCATCCATAAGAATTTTGGTTTAATTCTTGGTTTAATTTCTGGTTTAATTCCCCAATTAAACCGTAGCTTACGGATAAACTATATAAAACAATAAAAGCATTAATAATCATCAGACTATCAATGCTTTATTTTCAGTCGGGGCGACTAGATTCGAACTAGCGACCACACGCCCCCCAGACGTGTACTCTAACCGGGCTGAGCTACGCCCCGAATTGCGAGTGCAAAATTAGTTCTTTTTTTATAATAACCAAATTAATTGATACGTTTTGTATATGTCAAAAAGTATCAATTAATTTGATATAATCCATTATCCCATAGTCTCACAATAAAAATCCAGACTATCGAATATATCATCTTTTGAAACAATCTGATTTATGTTTATTTCACCGATGTCACTAAGCAGTGTGAAATTTATGGAATCGGATGATTCATTTTTCTTGTCATGAGTCATAAACTCATATAATTTGTCATAATCTTTGCATGAAAAATACAGTTTACCATAATGCTCTTTAATAAACGTAACAGTGGATTTAAGCTTCTCTATAGGGAAACTACATTTTATATGCGAAAGATATAATTCGCATACTAGCCCCCATGCAACTGCATACCCATGCAGTATAGGGCTTTCATTTTTCAGGGAAAAACTTTCGAAAGCATGTCCTATTGTATGTCCCAGGTTTAATGATTTTCTTATACCTTTTTCGTAAGGATCTTGCTCTACAACATTCTCTTTAATGCCTACTGATTTACTTATAAGATTTTGTAGTGATTTATAGTCTATTTCATTGTCAAAATTAAATTTTATAAGCTCCTTCCAGTTTTCATCGGTGCTAATCAATCCGTGCTTAATCATTTCAGCATAGCCGGATATAATATTTTCATAATCGGATGTCTTTAGAAATTCACTGTCTATAATCACTTCTGACGCTGGAGCAAATGCACCTATTTCGTTTTTCAATCCGTTAAAGTTTATTCCTGTTTTTCCACCTACAGCAGCATCTACCATCGACAATAAAGTCGTGGGAATATTTATAAATGATATACCTCTTTTGAATGTCGCAGCTGCAAATCCACCCAAATCAGTAACCATTCCTCCTCCAAGATTTATCATTAAGGATCGCCTTGTAGCTTCGCTATTACTTAATTTAAGCCACACATATGCCAGTGT
This sequence comes from uncultured Phocaeicola sp., assembly GCA_944322395.1. Classification (GTDB taxonomy): domain Bacteria; phylum Bacteroidota; class Bacteroidia; order Bacteroidales; family Bacteroidaceae; genus Phocaeicola. Next base: position 16,110 of record CALUPA010000048.1, on the reverse strand, counting down.
TTCTAATGTCTTGTTTACATCTTCAACCCCTATTGTTATGTCCGTTGCATTTTCTACTGCCGGAATGTCTTTTATTACAGGCAAGCAGTAGCGGTATGTATGATTATCGGTCAATATGAATAGTTTGTCAAATTTATGTGAAGAAATTATCCTTTCAAGATCATCTCTAAGGTTACTACATATTATTATTTCCTGTTTACTCATAATTGTACTGTTTTTGATGACAAAAGTAGAAAAAAAGTTAGAAAAACTCACTTTTGCATTTACAAATAATTAATTTTGTATTCTGATTTTTAAACTAAATGATAATATATTATGAAAGGTGTTTTTCCGGTATTTTTCCGAATGTTAGGTTATGTACTTCTTATTTTGTCAGTATTTGTACCGATGCTTATGTATATGTTCGGTATGATACAGACTGATGCCAGTTTTATTCTTTTAAAGCTTGGAGCAAAATCGGTAATATGGATTTCTTTGTTTTTCATATTTTTGGCCAAGACAAATGACGAAGATAATACGACAGCATCTTTGCGTGGTAAGGCTATGAAGTTTGCATTGATAGTTTTGGGAATATATTACTTGATTTCACTTTCAGTTTCGGCTATAGAATTAAATTATCAGAAAGCAGATAATTCAATTGCTATATTTTATATGGTAACTAATGTTATCTGTTTTGAATTTCTGCAACAAAAGCGTAAAATTGAGAAGAGATTTATAAGAAATAACTAAAAAACGTTATCCCGTTAAACCTTTTGCCCTATTATTTATCAAAAGCATATTGAATTTAATTTTTAATTTAGATAGAATGATAGTTTTGGGGCTATGAAAATTAGGGTTTTGTGTTTTTTGATAGGAGTATTGACTCCTTTGCTAATCTTCTCGCAGGGAAGAACTTCTAAGGGTACCATATCGGGGGTTGTAGTTGATGCAGACGATAAAATGCCGGTTATGCAAGCAACTGTACAAGTGTTATCTCCTAAAGATAGTGCAATGGTGACAGGAAATATAACCGATATGGACGGAAAATTCTCACTTAATGCCAAGTATGGCAAGTATCTGCTCAAAGTTTCTTTTGTTGGATATAGACCTGTATACAAAGAGGTCCTTATATCTGGAAAGAAACCTAAAGTTGCAGTAGGGAATATAGAATTGTCATCCGATGCAATAATGCTGGAGGGAGCTGTAATCGTGGCTCAGGCGCCTGAGGTAACAGCTGTTGCAGATACATTGGTGTACAATTCTTCTGCATATAGAGTTCCTGAGGGTTCGGCACTTGAAGAACTTGTAAAGAAATTACCGGGAGCAGAAATAGACGATGATGGTAAAATCACTATAAACGGTAAGGAAATCAGCAAAATTATGATTGATGGAAAAGAGTTTTTTGCTGATGACCCTAATATCGCTTTGAAAAATCTTCCTGTAAACATAATCGATAAATTGAGGGCTTATGATAAACAGTCTGATATGGCTAAGGCTACAGGTATACAGGATGGTGAAGAAGAAACAGTACTTGATTTGACCGTAAAGCCTGGAATGAACAAAGGATGGTTTGGAAATGCCGATGTGGCAGGTGGAACGGAGGACAGATATAGTGCCAAAGTTTTGTTGAACCGTTTTTATGGTGGCAATCAGTTTACTGTTATAGGTTCGTCGAATAACGTCAATGACAATGGTTTCCCCGGAGGGGGAGGTGGAGGCGGATGGAGACGCCAAAATGGTTTGAATACGATACATATGGCTGGTTTCAATTTTGCTACAGAGACAGAAAAGTGGCAAAATAACGGTAGTGTAAATTTCAATCTTAAGAATTCGGATATAAGAAGTAAAAGCGCTTCGGAAACCTTTGTGTCAAGCACTTCCAGTTCATTCACTAACGCTATGAACTTGCAGGATAATAGAAACCTGAATCTCACTGCAGATTTCAGGATAGAATGGCATCCTGATACAATGACAATGGTACTTTTCCGTCCTAGATTCCAGTTGGGAGATACTGATAACGGAACAGATTCGAAGACTTATACTTTCAATCAGAATCCTGTATACTCTACAGATGAACTTATCGGTTCGGAAAATCTTACAGAACTGGTTCCGGAAGAAAATATTATAAATACGATTATCAGAAATAGTCTTTCACGCTCCAATTCTCTCACTCACGGTGCATCATTGATGTATAACAGACGTTTGGGAAAATTAGGACGAAACATTACTTTCAGAGGGTCATATAATTATACAGACAGTAAATCTGAACAGTTCTCTACATCAGAAACTAATTATTTTCAGAAAACTCCTGAGGAGCAGTTGGAGATACTGAACCGTTATATCACAACTCCTACAAAAAGTTATAACTATAGTGCACGTTTTTCATATAGCGAACCTATACGCAAGAATATGTTTTTGCAATTTAGCTACAACTTCCAATATAAGAGAAATAAATCCGACAATTCCACATACGACATGCCTATTGGCTGGACAGTACCTCAAGGTGTTGCCGGAGATATAAATGGTGTATATAATAATGATTTGAGTAAAAGCGCTGTCTATGATTATTATAACCACCAGGTAGATGTTTCCTACAGGTGGATAACTGAAAAATCACAATTTAATTTAGGTCTTTCTTTCCAGCCTCAGCATACGGAACTGGATTATAAGAAGGGAGATTTGGATACTGTAAGTGTAAGAAAGGTTTTCAATTTTACGCCGACACTGGATTTCAGATATAAATTCTCTAAAACCAGCCAACTTAGGATTGATTACAGAGGGCGTAGTTCACAACCTGGTATGACTGACCTGCTTCCAATAGAAGATAACACAGACCCTCTTAACATCAAACAAGGTAACCCAAATTTGAAACCATCTTTTACAAATACATTGCGTATTAACTATAATACATTCAATGTAGAAACTCAAAGAGGGTATATGACGTACATTACTTATAATAATACACTAAATAGTATAAGCAACCGTAGGACTTATAATGAACAAACCGGTGGATACATAACACGTCCGGAGAATATAAACGGAAACTGGAATATCTTTGGTATGGTGGGTGGAAACATAGCGCTTAAAAATAAGAAATACACTATCAACACATTTACTACTACCAGGTACAGTAATATGGTTAGCTACATCAGTACAAAAGAGGTTACTACAAATTCTGACAAGAATATTACAAAACAGTTGAATTTGGGAGAAAGACTTAGAGGTACTTATAGGTCTGACTGGTGGGAAGTTTCGCTTAATGGTTCTATAAATTATATGCATTCAAGAAACAGTTATCAGTCATCAAGTAATATGGATACATACCAGTTTTCCTATGGTGCCAGCACAAACATAAATCTTCCATGGAATATGTCAATATCTACAGACTTGTCTCAGAATTCAAGACGTGGATATACAGACGAATCTATGAATCGGGATGAGCTATTATGGAATGCACAGATCTCTCAAAACTTTTTAAAGGGTAATGCAGCAACTATAAGTCTGCAGTTCTATGATATTCTTAGAAATCAGAGTAATATAAGCCGTGTTATATCTGCAGCAATGCGTTCTGATACAGAGTATAATTCTATTTACAGCTACTGTATGCTTCATTTTATATACCGACTTAATTTATTTGGAGGAAAACAAGGAGGACGTCCTATGGGAGGAGGTCCTGGATTTGGTCCTGGAGGTCACGGTCCCGGATTTGGTCACAGAAGATAACAAATATAATAAAGTGTTACTGCATAAGTCCTTACGGATTTATGCAGTTTTTTTATATTAAATGTCAAGAAAAAAATGTATATTTGTTATTAACCTGAACTGATAATGTTATGAATGATATTCTTTTTACTTTGTTCTACTTTAGTTATATGCTTATAGTATTGTCTACTGTGGTTTTTGTTGTATTGGATAACAGAAATCCAGTAAAGGCAATGGCATGGATTTTAGTTCTTTCTTTTCTTCCTGTTATAGGGCTGATTTTGTATTTTTTTCTGGGACGTAGCAATAGAAAGGAGAGAATGATAAGTAGAAAAGGATATTCCAGGCTAATAAAAAGACCAATGTCAGAATATCAGATGCAAGAATCTTTGGATACTAATCTTGATAAGTCTCGTATAATGTCATTTTTCAGGAATGTAAACAATGCCTTACCTTTTGAGGGAAATAAAGTAGAAATATATACAGAAGCGCGTTCTATGTTTTTGTCATTGCTTAGGGTTATATCAAGTGCCAAACATCATATTCATATAGAGTTTTATATCATAGAAGATGACCCTGTTGGGCGTATGCTCAGAGATGCCTTGATAGACAAGGCCAGACAGGGTGTAAAGATAAGACTATTGTATGACGATGTAGGATGCTGGAAGGTAAACAAGGATTTCTTTGAGGCTATGTTGTGTGAGGGTATAGAGGTTCAGTCTTTTCTAAAAGTAAGATTTCCCGTTTTTACGTCAAAGGTCAATTATCGGAATCATAGGAAAATAGTGATTGTAGACGGGTGTATAGGATATATCGGTGGCATGAATATTGCTTACAGATATTTATATGGTCTTTCCTGGGGAGTATGGCGAGACACTCATGTAATGATTCAAGGAAGAGCTGTATATGGTTTGCAAACAGCATTTCTCACTGATTGGTTTGCTGTTGAGAGGGCTTTGATTACATCACCTGAGTATTTCCCTAAAATCACATATCAGTCGGACTGTATAGATTATGTAATTGGAAACAATTCCATAGCACAGATTGTTACATCTGATCCTGTAGGTGTGTGGCGCGACATTATGCAGGGATATGTAATGGCCATAAATAGTGCCAAAAACTATGTATATATACAAACTCCATATTTTCTTCCTACAGAACCAGTCCTTATAGCACTTCAGACAGCAGCTTTATCTGGTGTAGACGTCAGAATAATGATTCCTAAGAGAGGAGATTCATGGCTAATCCATAAAGGAACCATGTCTTATATAGATGATATTCTGGAAGCCGGTGTTAAAGTTTATCTTTATAAGAAAGGTTTTTTGCATTCCAAAATTATGGTTTGTGATGACGAAATTTCCACTGTAGGGTCAACTAATATGGATTTCAGAAGTTTTGAACATAATTTTGAAGCCAATGCCTTTTTCTATGACAAGAAAACAGCACTGGCTATTAAAGAAATATTTTGTAATGATGTTAAGTCGTGTATGTACTTGACCCGTAAGATGTGGAATTCACGTTCCCGTATCAATAAGGTTTCAGAGTCAGTTATTCGTTTGTTTTCTCCTCTTCTTTAGAGGAATCTTCATTGGATTTATATCCAAAAAAAGAGAAGTTCACACTGCCGTAATATCTATGCTCAATGAAGTTTGGATGCGACTCGAAACTCTGGTCTTTTCCGTGTTCGAGGACAAAAAGACCGTCTTCTTTCAATAGTTCATTATTGAAAATAAGGTTTGGAATATCAGCGAGCCTTTCCAGTGCATAGGGTGGATCTGCAAATATGAAATCGAATTTCTCATTGCATCTTTCAATGTATCTGAAAACGTCACCGCGCAGTACAAAACATTTTTCTGTTTTTACTTCTTTCATTATTTTGTTTATGAAAGAAAAGTGTTGAGGATCTTTTTCTACAGAAATAACTTTGTCGCATCCTCTTGACACTAGTTCTATACTTATGCTTCCTGTTCCGGCAAACAAATCAAGCGCTGTGACACCATCCTCAAAATCAATGTAATTATTCAGTACGTTGAATAGGTTTTCTTTTGCAAAGTCAGTTGTAGGACGTGCTTTGAATGTATGTGGAACGTCGAATCTTCTTCTTTTATATATACCGCTTATTACTCGCATAAAATTAGTGATTGTATATCAAATGGAATTTCTTCTATTTTATTTATTTCAGATGTATTGAATTCTGAACTAGGATTTATAATGTATGTGTGTTTGATGTATTTCTCCAATTCAGAATTGATTATTTTCTTCATTTTTTCTGTTCCTGATATGTATAGTTCATCCCTTTCCTGGCTATATCCGGTTTGCTGCCAGATGTTCAGTATGAAATAGTTTATATCGTTATATGAATTAGTTTGATATGTATTGACAAGCATTAACTTTCCTCGGTCAAGTAAAATAGCATCTAAACTTCCATTATTAATATTGGCGTAAAATTTTTTACTGTTTCCAAGTTTGCTTTTCATTGCGAAGTGTTCAATTAGAGGACTTATTGACGAAAAGAATCTTGCATTTGGAAAATGTTCTGACAGGAAAACATGTGTCAGTTTGTCTACTGAGAAGATTATAACGGAGTTGCTGTTACTTAATATATTACACATTACTATTTCATTCCTTTTTTCTCTGACATTCTGATAGAATATCTCCTCCATATATTCTTCTTCAAAAATGTCCAGTGGAACTACTGTATATCGTTGTGAGTGTATTAAGATATTGGTTTGTTTATATCTATTGTTTAATTCTTCGGTAGCTGCAAGGAATGCCTTTACATTGGCAGCCATCGAACGTTGATTGTTGGTTGGAAATGTTCTGAAATAGAAATCATTTCCGTTTATAGGATTATAGATAGAAAAAGAAAATCCATCCGTACTGAGACGGATGGATAAAGTATACTGTTCTGATTTATTAAAATCTAGTTCTTTTGTCATTTATTAATGAGATTGATTATTCCCAGTTTCCTGCATTGTTGTTTGGCTGTTCGATGTCACCTACTCTCAAACCGCAGTATTTTCCTAGTTTAGACTGCATGTCTTTCAAGTTGGCAAGTTCCTGAGCATTGATTCCTTTAAGATATACATCGTATGCCACTTGTGCCTGGAACAAGTTAAGAGGAGCACCTGATTTCATAGTATCTTTACGGACAGCCATTTCAAATTTAGCTCCGTTACCGTAAGGAACGTAGCAAAGTGAATCAGGGTTGAATCCTTTAGTAAAGATTGTGTCAAGTACAGCTACCCACATTGTATCACGACGGAAATCCTGTAATCCTTCTTTTTCTACTTCTTTATAGTTACCTGTTTTTTTAGCCTTGTTGATAATAGCCATGGCTTTCTTTTCAGTCATACCTGCTTCAAGCTGAGCATCTGTCAAAGCTCCTACTTTAAGGATGAATGGAAGTTTTGCTGTTTTGACAAAGTCTATCAAAGTGTCAAAGTCTGCTGTATATGCACCTTGATGCATACCGCGGTATTCCTGCTGTGCCTTACGTATGTCAATAAGACGGGCAATGATTGCTTTTTCTCTTAAATCTCTTTCTTTGTCAAAATTGATTGGACCCATTACACTGCCATAGCAGATGTAAACCAGACCTACTACGCAGGCTGCTAAAACAAGATTAATAACTGTTTTCATGATAATATTATTTTTTTAGTTTATATTCGTAGCGCAAAAATAGAATAAATAACTTGAACAACGTAAATATTACTCAATCTTTTTATCTACTTTTTATGTTAAATAACTATTTAACGCAACAAATTAAGCGAAATTTTTGTTACCAACCAACAGAAGAGCAAGAAAATGCTATAGAATGTATAGCAGAATTTTTGTTCAAGCCTAAAAATGATACTTTGTTATTACTAAAAGGGTATGCCGGAACTGGTAAGACTACTCTTATTGGAGCTGTTGTAAAAACATTGTCCGATTTGCGTATGGGGTATGTTTTAATGGCTTCTACAGGTAGGGCAGCAAAGGTCTTTTCGCATTATTCAGGTTTCTCGGCTTACACTATTCATAAGAAGATTTACAGGCAGAAATCTTTTTCGAATAATCTTGATAATTTTTCTTTGAATGACAATCTTCATAAGAATACGTTGTTCATAGTTGATGAGGCTTCAATGATTTCGAACGACGGAATTTCAGGCGCCTCTTTCGGAAGTGGCAGACTTCTTGACGACCTGATTGAGTATGTATATGCAGGACAGGGATGCCGTCTTCTTATTATAGGTGACGATGCGCAGTTGCCTCCAGTAGGCGAAGATGAAAGTCCGGCATTGTGTGCAGAAGTGTTGCAAGGTTACGGACTTGATGTCACAGAGTGTATTCTGACCGAGGTAATACGATATTCAGGCAGAAACGGGATATTGGCAAATGCAACCATGCTGCGCGAAAGAATGGCATTAGATAATATTTATGATCTTCCGATATTGTCGCTTAAGGGTTATGATGATATTTCTTCTGTACCTGGCAATGAACTTATCGAAGCCATAAACTCTTCGTATAACGAAGTCGGTATGGATGAAACTATGATAATATGCCGTTCAAACAAGAGGGCTTACCTTTATAATAAAGGAATAAGGAATACTATCCTTTATAGAGAGGATGAATTGAATACGGGCGACATACTTATGATAGCCAAGAACAATTATCATTGGACTGCCGATTGTAAGGAGATGGATTTCATAGCCAACGGCGATATTGCAGTGGTACGTCGTGTACGCAGGACTCAGGAAATGTACGGATTCAGGTTTGCCGATGTTGTACTGACTTTTCCCGACCATAATGACATAGAATTCGAATTGAAGATTTTGCTTGATACACTACATTCAGATTATCCGTCACTGTCGAGAGAAGACAGCGACCGTCTGTTCAATGCCGTTATGGAAGACTATGCTGATATAACCAACAAGAGGGAGCGTATGAAGAAACTAAAGGAAGACTGTTTCTATAATGCACTTCAGGTGAAGTATGCATATGCAGTGACTTGCCATAAGGCTCAGGGTGGACAGTGGAAAAGAATCTTTATAGACCAGGGGTATATAACAGAAGAAACCTTCACTCCAGATTATTACCGATGGCTATATACCGCAATTACCCGAGCCAGCGAGAAACTTTATCTAGTCAACTGGCCCGAAAGTCAGATTGAATAAGCCTGTAGGTAAGTATAGCCTGAATATTTCCTCTAACAAACAGGTATATAATGAATGCCATCCATAGTGAGTGGTTGCCAATCGTACCGGCAGATATGTAATATGTAGAGAAGAATGCAACTGATGCTGCAAAAATTGAACGTAGCATAATGCCGGTTGCAGTGACACCGATACATATTCCGTCGAGTATGAAAGCCATGAAACCGGCGAAAGGTATTGCAAGTACCCAATAGTAATATTCGGATGAATTCTTTATCACATCTGCATCATCTGTCAGCAATTTCAGGAAATCTTTTCCTCCCGTACCATATAATATGGTGAAAAATATTGCTACACCTGTTCCCCAATATAGCAGATGTTTCACAGTCTCTTGGAGAAGCAGGTTATTACGGCTGCCTACATGTTTTCCCACCAGGGCTTCGCCAGCATATGCAAATCCGTCCATTATGTATGAGAATATTGTAAACAGCTGCATGAGCAGAGTATTGACAGCCAGTGTAGTGTCTCCGTATGCCGCTCCTGACGATGTGAAGAACACTGTAACTGCCACTATACACAATGTGCGGAGAAAAATATCTCTGTTCACCTTAAAGAAAACAGACATGCTTTTCCTGTTGAATATATGTGTGGCAGATATGTTCCAGGTATATTTTCTGGTATATTTAAATCCAAGAAGTATTGCCATTAGTAGTCCTGCATATTGAGCTATCAGGGTTCCGTATGCCACGCCTTCTATTTTCATACCCATTTCTTTCACAAAAAAAAGACTGGCTGCTATATTTATTACATTTTGTGTAATTGCTATAAACATGGGATATCTGGAATTCTGCATTCCCAGAAACCATCCGGCAAAACTGTATAGCCCTAATACGGCAGGTGCACCCCATATGCATATGTGGAAATATTCTGATGCGTACATCTTTACTTCATTGCTTGTGTCAATAAAGAGAAAGGCTAGGCCTACAATGAGTGTCTGTAATAATATAAGTATGGCTGCCAGCAGAACACTAATTCCAAGTGAACGTAACAATATATTCCTGCATTCATTGTCGTTTCTGCTACCATATGCCTGCGAGGTCATTCCACCGGTACCCATTCTAAGGAAACCGAAAATCCAGTAAATCATATTGAATAGCATTCCTCCCACGGCAATGGCGCCTATGTATGCCACATCTCCCAAATGCCCGGTTATGGTGACATCTACCAATCCAAGTAGTGGCACTGTAATGTTCGAAATGATTGAAGGTATAGCAATCTGCAGAATTTCCTTATTTGTCTGGTTCATTTTTTGTGTTTGATATTTATTATATAATGTATGCCACTTCCTTAAAAAGATACTTTTTCACGTTTCCATCCCTGTCTTTCAGTACCAGGCGTCCGTCTTCTTCTATGTTTTTTATCACGGCCTCAAATGTCCCGTTACCGTCTTTATACGTGTGGAAACCGTCTTTCCTGTATATTGCGTCAAAATATTTTTTTCTTATGGTTTCATTTTCTCCATTTTCATACATACGGTAGTATCCGCTGGCATAAGTCATTATCTTGTGAAGAACAGTTTCTATATCGTATTCCTGTCCTGTAATCAGTGATAATGAAACCGGGTTTGGAGCATCACTTCTGAATATTTTCTGATTCAGGTTAACTCCCGTTCCGGATATGGAACGTTCTATATTCATGCCGCTCAAGTCATTTTCTATAAGAGTACCACAAATTTTCTTGTCCTTCCAGTAGATATCATTTGGCCATTTTATGCTTATTCCTTCTGTGTATTCCGACAGCGTGTCGAACAATGCAAGAGCCGTAATCTGTAACAATATGAAATGCTTTCTGGCTGGTAGTTCCTTGGGGAAAATAACAAAACTGAAAAGGAGATTCTTTCCGTCTTCCGATTCCCATTTGTTTCCTCGTTGTCCTCTTCCGTCAGTCTGGAAAGATGAATATACCGATGTCAGATTTTCTGTAATCCCTTTTGAGCAAATTTCTGCAAGGCTTACGTTTGTTGAAATTGTTTGCGGGATATATATAGGTTTAGGGTAATTCATTTTAAAATTCTTTTTTTATGTTGTTTTTACCACACTGGAGATATAAATGCATCTTCAATATGCTTTATCTGGAAATCATCGGCATGTCCGGTTATTGATATTATATCGAACCTGACATCAATATCTATCATATTCTTTTTTATATATGCATCAGCAGCGTTTATGATTCTTCTTATTTTCTTGTCAGATACAGTGTCTTCAGGTTCTCCATACATATTTGTGCTTCTTGTCCTTATTTCGGCTATGATAAGAGTATTGCCTTTTCTGGCAATAATGTCCAGTTCCAGTCTTCTCCACGTCCAGTTTCGCTCCAGAATTTCATATCCTTTCTCTTGAAGAAATCTGCAGGCAATGTCTTCTCCTTCCTTTCCTAATGTGTTATGTTTCGCCATTTTGCCATTTTTTGCAAAAATACTCATTTATTTTTTCTTAATTAATCGGAAGTAGATTAATTTTGCACCACGAATGATAGCAAAAGGTAAAACAAGAAAGAGAGTTCCGTCATCTGTTCCACCGCGCAAGCAGCGCATGGTATGTTTGATGAGTGACGAAGAAATCCGCATTGTGGAATGTTATCTAAAGAAATACAAGATAACAAACAAGGCGAGATGGCTTCGCGAAACTGTATTGACACATATTCATCAGCAACTGGACGATGATTATCCGACTCTTTTCAATGAACACGAAATGCGCAGATAGTGTATGGCAGACGATAATTTCTATATGAAGCAGGCGCTTGCTGAGGCAGAGCGTGCGGCAGAGAGGGGAGAAGTTCCTGTGGGAGCCGTTGTGGTTTGCCGTGACAGGATAATTGCCCGGGCTCATAACCTTACAGAAACGCTGAACGACGTTACGGCACATGCCGAGATGCAGGCTGTCACAGCTGCCGAAAATGCTTTGGGAGCAAAATATCTGAACGACTGTTCGCTGTATGTCACAGTGGAGCCATGTGTGATGTGTGCCGGTGCAATTGCGTGGTCGCAACTTGGTAGGCTTGTTTATGGAGCCTCTGACGAAAAACGTGGTTTCATGAGATATTCCCCCGAAGCTCTTCATCCTAAAACTGTTGTCCTGTCTGGTGTGATGGCCGAAGAGTGCGGACAACTTATGAAAGATTTCTTTAAGAAACGCAGATAAAAGAGACTTGAAAAAAATGTCCTGTCATTTTGATTAAAACGCTTTGTCGTTTTGGTTGAAATGACAGGACATTTTGTTTTTATTCAATTATGATATAAAATACTCGATTATCAATTGAGACTATAAAAATTACAGTATATTTGTATAATATGATATAAAGATGTATTTTTGCACACAGATAGATATGGTGTGCAATAGAATGAAGATAATATGACAGTATTAAAAACCAGAGCCAAACTTGTGGATGTAGCCAGGCAGCTTTTTGCAAAAAAAGGAGTCGAGGATACTACAATGAATGATATTGCTATTGCTTCCAAGAAAGGGCGTAGAACTCTCTATACCTATTTCAAAAGTAAGGAAGAAATATATATGGCAGTGGTTGAGGCTGAAATAGAAATGCTGTCGGAAACACTTCATAAAGTGGCAAGTAAGGACATATCGCCGGAAAAGAAGATATTGGAACTCATATTTACCCATCTGGAAACTACAAAAACTATTGTTTTCAGAAATGGAACTTTAAGGGCTGATTTCTTTAGAGACATATGGAAGGTTGAGGCTGAGAGAAAAGATTTTGATACAAAGGAAGTTCTTCTGTTCAGGAAAATTCTTCAGGAAGGCAAGGATTCCGAGGTATTTGATATTGATGATGTGGAAATAACAGCTTCGATATTGCATTACTGTATAAAAGGAATTGAGGTCCCTTTTATAAGAGGGCAGATTGCTGAGGAATTGGATGATGAGACCTCGTGGAGATATGTCAAGAAAATAGTTTATGGAGCTTTGGGATGTAAAGCTAGCGATTGAAACAGAGACAATAATTTTTTAAACAAAAATAATTATGGGATTATTAACAGGAAAAACAGCTATCGTAACCGGTGCTGCTCGTGGTATTGGTAAAGCTATAGCTTTGAAGTTTGCTGCTGAAGGAGCAAACATTGCATTTACTGACTTGGTAATTGATGAAAACGGATTGAACACAGAAAAAGAAATTGCAGCTTTGGGTGTGAAGGTTAAAGGTTATGCTTCGAATGCTGCCAATTTTGAAGATACTGCAAAGGTTGTAGAACAGATTAAAGAAGAATTCGGTTCTATCGATATCCTTGTAAACAACGCTGGTATTACAAAAGACGGACTCATGATGCGTATGAGCGAGGCTCAGTGGGATGCAGTAATCGCTGTAAACTTGAAATCTGCATTCAACTTTATTCATGCTTGTACTCCAATCATGATGCGTCAGAAGAGTGGTAACATCATCAATATGGCTTCTGTAGTAGGTGTACATGGAAATGCAGGTCAGTGTAACTATTCAGCATCTAAGGCTGGTATGATTGGTCTTGCCAAATCTATCGCTCAGGAACTTGGTTCTCGCGGTATCCGTGCCAATGCTATCGCTCCTGGTTTCATCATTACAGAAATGACAGCACAGCTTTCTGACGAAGTTAAGGCTGAATGGAACAAGCGTATTCCTTTGCGCCGTGGCGGTACTACTGAAGATGTGGCAAATACAGCATTGTATCTTGCTTCCGACTTGTCTGCATATGTATCAGGACAGGTTATTCAGGTAGACGGTGGTATGAATATGTAATTTTCATATACGATATACTTCGGGCACAGGCTTCGTTTTATAATGAAATCTGTGCCTGTTTTTTATAAATATATCTCTATGACTGTAGTTTACGAAGATAATCATATAATAATAGTAAATAAAACCGCTTCTGAAATAGTTCAAGGTGATAAAACTGGAGATACTCCTCTTTCTGAAACAGTCAAACAGTATCTGAAGGAGAAGTACAATAAACCGGGAAATGTTTTTATCGGTGTTACACACAGATTGGACAGACCTGTAAGTGGACTTGTAGTTTTTGCAAAAACTAGTAAGGCACTCAGTCGTCTGAATGATATGTTCAGAAATGGAGAAGTAAAAAAAACTTATTGGGCGGTAGTGAAGAATGCTCCTGTGACGGAAGAAGGTACTTTGGTGCATTATATGATTAAAAATGAAAAGCAGAATAAATCGTATGCTTATGACAAAGAAGTAAAAGGTTCGAAAAAAGCGATTTTGGATTATAAGCTTATTGGACATTCACAGAACTACTTCTTGCTGGAAGTTAATCTCCACACCGGGCGTCATCATCAGATTCGTTGTCAGTTGGCAAAGATGGGATGTCCTATCAAGGGGGATCTTAAATATGGATTTCCGCGCTCTAACCCTGATGGAAGTATTTGCCTGCATTCCAGAAGGGTGAAATTTATTCATCCGGTATCTAAGGAAGTTATTGATGTGACGGCTGAATTGCCATCCGGAAATTTATGGAATGGTTTTAGAATATAAATAAAAAAAGAGCATGCTTCACAGCGTGCTCTTTCTCGTTTTTAACACATAGGCATCTTCATTATCATAAGATTGTAGTTTTTTATAATTGGGTAAATACAATCTCTGAAAAATTAATTCTATGGGGTTGGGTTTTGTGTGTTTAGTCTAGTCTTTATTAAAATCTTATTCACTTATTATTTTGCAAAAGTTGTGCCAAAATGTGTGTTTCTATTTAATATCCTGTAAAACAATGTGTTGTAAAAAAATAAATCCACACCCATATATTTACAGGTGTGGATTGCAATGTGGAATGTGTGGAATTTTTCTACACATTATTGTGGAATATTGTAATGTTTTAGTTTGTTGTAAAGTGTTTTCCTGTCAATACCAAGCAAATTAGCTGCCTTAGACTTGTTATTTCCTGTTTGCTTGAGTGCATTAATTATAAGTTGTTTTTCTGTTTCTTCTCTATTTAACGAGGTTTCAATCGCTATATGTTCCGAGTGTGGCACTTGTTGTTCGTTTAGTTCTTCTCCAAGTTCTGCCGGTGATATGAAATCTCCTTTTGCCAATAGAGTAGCTCTTTTAACTATATTCTTAAGTTGTCTCAGATTGCCTGGCCATTCATATTTTTGTAATGCCATGCTTGCCGCTGCATCAAAACCTATAAGGTCTTTATTTAGTTCTTTGTTTGCCTGATCAAGGAAAAAATTGGCAAAAAGAAGAATGTCTTCCTGTCTTTCCTTCAATGATGGCATACGCATTGTAAATTCGTTTATTCTGTGATACAGATCTTCTCTGAAATTACCTTTTGCAATGGCTTCCTTAAGATTTTCGTTTGTGGCACATATCAGTCGTACGTTAACTTGTATTTCTTTTGTTGAACCAATCTTACGTATTCTTCTTTCTTGTAATGCACGCAATAACTGTACTTGAACTTCGTAGCTCAGATTGCCTATTTCGTCAAGAAAAAGAGTTCCTCCGTTAGCCTCTTCAAAAGCTCCTGTCTTGTCAGTAAGTGCTCCGGTGAATGAACCTTTTACATGACCGAAAAATTCGGAAGCAGCCAGATCCTTTGGAATAGAACCGCAGTCTATGGCAATGAACGGTTTGTCGTTGCGTTTGCTCAACTGGTGTATTCTGTGTGCAACGTATTCTTTTCCAGTTCCACTGGCACCGTTTATAAGTACAGACATTTGTGTAGGTGCAACCAGGTTCACATAGTTGTATAATTGTCTGGCAGCCTCACTTTCTCCTTCCAGGAAGTTATTATTATTTGTATTCGGAGTCTCTTGCTTTGATTTTCTTTCTTTTTTCTCATCTGATGAAGATGCGATTGCTTCATTTATTTTTCTCAGCAATTCATCTGGCTGTACAGGTTTCTGTATATAATCTGTAGCTCCAAGTTTCATTGCTGTGACAGCATTCTGTATTTCTCCATAGCTTGTCATCATTATAAATGGAGTCTTCATCTCAAGTTCTCTCATCCATGTGAGGAGCTGCATGCCATCCTGGTCGGGAAGCCTTAGGTCTGAAAGAATCAGGCTGAAGTCTTTCGATGTGATAAGCTTGCGGGCTTTTGTGCATGTGCCTGCAGTTTCCACATCAAAACCTTTCTTGCCGAGCCATGTCTTCAGCATGGTTGAGAATGTAAGGTCGTCTTCTATTATTAGTATTGACGGAGTCATATTATGTAGTTAATGTTTGTTATGTAGGTCGGCGGCATTGCTGCCGCTTTCCCCATTAAGAACTGTACGTGCGACTTTCACCGCATACAGCT
>CALUPA010000047.1 GCA_944322395.1 uncultured Phocaeicola sp. | reverse complement strand
CAGTATCAGTGTTAGACTTTCCGTACTTTTCAAAGATTTCTTGTTTTTTAGCTGCGTCTAAATACATAATTTTGACAGTTTTTAAAATGTATAAATTTGATTTGCGGGTGCAAAGATACTAACAATCTTTATATTAGACAAAATATCATGGACTTTTTTTCCTGTTTCTGAGTAAAATGTATGTGTTTGTCCGTCAATTATTTGAAAAATACTTAACATTGTATCTTTATCTGTAATTTATAGGGGCATAATTCTATATGTGTTTATATACGCATGAAGACATCATCCTCTTCAAAAAAAATTAAAAACCATTATACTTTATAACTGTATTTCGCTGAAAAATAGTAAATTTGCAGCCAAATATATAGGTATATAGTATGCAAGACATTAGAAACATTGCCATCATTGCCCACGTTGACCACGGTAAAACAACATTAGTGGACAAGATGATGCTTGCGGGACACCTGTTCCGCGGAGACCAGACAAACGGTGAACTGGTATTGGATAACAACGATCTGGAACGTGAAAGAGGTATAACAATCCTTTCAAAGAACGTATCAATCAACTACAAAGGTACTAAAATCAACATCATAGATACTCCGGGGCACGCCGACTTCGGTGGTGAGGTGGAACGCGTATTGAACATGGCAGACGGATGCATCCTGCTAGTAGACGCATTCGAAGGTCCTATGCCTCAAACTCGTTTCGTTCTTCAGAAAGCCCTGCAGATAGGACTGAAACCAATAGTAGTGGTAAATAAGGTGGACAAGCCTAACTGCCGTCCGGAAGAAGTACATGAAATGGTCTTCGACCTGATGTTCAGTCTGAACGCAACAGAAGAACAGCTTGATTTCCCTGTGCTGTACGGTTCAGCAAAAAACAACTGGATGGGTGAGGACTGGAAAACTCCTACAGACAGTATCACTCCGCTACTTGATGCAATAGTGAAATATATTCCTGCTCCAGAATTCCTAGACGGTACTCCACAGATGCTTATCACTTCATTGGACTATTCATCATATACAGGACGTATAGCAGTAGGACGTGTACACAGAGGTACAATCAAAGAAGGAATGAATATAACATTGGCCAAGCGTGACGGAACATTGGTCAAATCAAAAATAAAAGAAGTACATACATTCGAAGGTCTAGGACGTAAAAAAGTTGAATCAGTTTCATCTGGTGACATATGTGCCATAGTTGGTATAGAAGGTTTCGAAATCGGTGATACTATATGCGATTTTGAAAATCCAGAACCACTTCCGCCAATCGCCATCGACGAACCTACAATGAGTATGCTCTTTACTATAAATGACTCTCCTTTCTTCGGTAAAGAGGGTAAGTTTGTGACATCACGCCACATTCACGACAGATTGATGAAAGAGCTTGACAAGAACCTTGCCCTTCGTGTAAGAAAAACTGAAAACGAGGACGGTAAATGGATTGTTTCAGGACGTGGTGTGCTGCACCTTTCTGTACTTATCGAAACAATGCGTCGCGAAGGTTACGAGCTTCAGGTAGGTCAGCCACAGGTTATCTTCAAGGAAATAGACGGTGTGAAATGCGAACCTATAGAAGAACTTACAATCAGCGTGCCTGAAGAGTTCTCAAGCAAGATGATTGATATGGTGACTCGCCGCAAGGGTGAACTTACATCAATGGAAACACAGGGCGACCGTGTAAACATTGAGTTCAACATGCCATCACGCGGTATCATCGGTTTGCGTACAAACGTGCTTACAGCATCGCAGGGAGAAGCTATCATGGCACACCGTTTCAAGGAATACCAACCATATAAAGGCGAGATTGACCGCCGTACAAACGGTTCTATGATTGCGATGGAAGCTGGTACAGCATTTGCCTACGCTATTGACAAGCTTCAGGACAGAGGTAAGTTCTTTATCTATCCTCAGGACGAGGTTTATGCAGGACAGGTAGTAGGTGAACACGTACACGAAAATGACCTGGTAATCAACGTAACAAAATCGAAGAAACTTACCAACATGCGTGCATCCGGTTCGGATGACAAGGCACGTATCATTCCTCCGGTTATATTCTCGCTTGAAGAAGCTTTGGAATATATCAAGGAAGACGAGTACGTGGAAGTTACTCCAAAGAGCATGCGTATGCGTAAGATTATTCTTGATGAGACTGAACGTAAGCGTGCTAATAAAAACTGATAATATAATTGATTTTAACGAAAGAGGGTACTAGTACTCTCTTTTGTTGTTTAATCATTTATAACTTGAACTGAATACAATAATAGAACTTAAAAAATAAATCTAATAACAAAAAACCAATAATTAATTCAAAAATCTTCTAAAAAAATCTATCTTTGCAATATTAAGAACTATTATAAGATTCTATTGTTTAAAATCAAGATTATAATAAAAAATGGACATAGACTTAGTATACCTTTGGGTTAATGGAAATGACCCTAACTGGTTAGCAAAGCATAATGCATATACAGGAAAAAACAATAAAAACTCAACTGTAAATTGTAAAGGTAGATATGCAGATAATGATGAGTTAAAATATAGTTTACGTTCTATAGAAATGTATGCCCCATGGATACATCGAATTTTTATAGTAACAGACAATCAAACTCCAGTATGGTTAGATTCTTCAAATCCAAAGATAAAGATAATTGATCATAAAGACATTATGCCTGAAACATGCTTGCCATGTTTTAACTCTGCACTAATTGAACATTTTCTATATAAGATACCAGGACTGTCTGAGCACTTCCTTTATGCCAATGATGACATGTTTATAAATAAACCTGTCAATCCTAGTATTTTTTTTGACAAAGAAGGATTACCTATTATTAGACTTATTCACAGCAGATTAAGAGATTTTTTCCTGAATTTTAAAGAGAAATTTCTAAAAATACCCTTAAAATACTACGTTAAAACCATACAGAATTCGGCAAAATTGGTTGAGAGGGAATTTGGAGTTTATTATGTCGGAAAACCTCATCACAATATTGACGCATACTTAAAAAGTAACTACGAGCATGTTGCAAAAATGTTCGAAAAAGAGATTTCGGAAACATTAAATAATCATATACGTTGTCCCAATGACATCCAACGTATATTGTACACTTATGCAGCTTTAGCAGAAAAACAAGGTCATGAAGTTTACGTATCGCAAAAGACATCTTTTAGATTCCATATTCAGAATAGGAAACATTATGCTAAACTAAAAAAATACAACCCAATATTGTTCTGTATGAATGACTCTGAGTATGCAAATGACAGTGACAGGAAAAGAGTTACAGAGTTTCTAAACGAACGTTTTCCTAACAAATCTCAATTCGAGAAGTAAGCAAACTACATGATGAATGAATTACAAGTAACTCTGAGACAACAATATATTTATTTAGTCCAATAATCTAATTAAAAGATAATTTAAACAACAATGAATATAGATTTAGTTTATCTTTGGGTTAACGGAAATGACCCAAAATGGCAAGAAAAACGAAATGCATGCATAGGAAAACCAATTGAAAAATCTGGTGTGAATTGTGAAGGAAGGTATGCCGACAATGATGAGCTGAAATACAGCCTGCGCTCAATAGAAAAATATGCTCCATGGATAAACAATATCTTTATTGTCACAGACAATCAAACACCGTCATGGCTCAATACTGAAAATCCTAGAGTTAAAATAGTGGACCATACTGAAATAATGCCACCAGAATGTTTGCCATGTTTCAATTCTGCACTAATTGAACATTTTCTATATAAAATACCAGGTCTATCAGAGCACTTTTTATACTCTAACGATGATATGTACGTAAATAGACCTGTTACTCCGTCTACCTTTTTTGCTAAAGACGGATTTCCAATAGTACGTTTTAATCGCAGACCATTCAGAAAGCTTGTATTAAAGTTTAATGAAAAGATTCTAGGTAAACATTTAAGCAATTATATTGTGACAATACGTAATTCAGCAGAACTCGTTGAGAAAAAATACGGAACATATTATAGCGGTAAAACACATCATAATATAGATTCCTATTTAAAAAGTGATTATAAATATACAAACGAAATATTCAAAAATGAAATAGAAGCTACATATTCAAATCACGTCCGCAGTGCAAACGATATACAACGTAATATATACTCATATGTAGCTTTAGCAGAAAAGCATGCACATTTACTTTATGTCACACAAAGGACATCATTCAGATTCCACATTCATAAAGATAAATATTATAGCAAGTTTGAAAGATATAACCCGCTTTTGTTTTGCATGAATGATTCAGAATATGCTACTGATGAACATAGACTAAAAGCAAAAGCTTTTCTGGAAAAACGCTTTCCAGAAAAGTCTCAATTTGAAAAATAATTATTAATCTTCTTTTATATCATTCAAATCATAGCGATTAAAATATTCCATTGTTAGAAATCTGGTCTTTCCGGCAGCTCTTCCACGAGACTGTTTTTCAACAAATTCCTCATACGACCTTACTGCATAGTGGTTTATGCGGATAATATCTTGCTGAGGTTTACGTTCACGGAAATTCTGTTTTATAAGGTTGCCATGAGAATCTGCTGCATATCCTGATATTCTAGCCACCTCATGGCAGCCTATCATTGAAAAGACTCTACGTGGATTTACTATGCTTTTTACATGTCTGTTCAATACATGATCCGGTAACGAATGATATTTAAACCTTTCCATCATTATTCCCGGTTGCTTTGTTTTCGCTCCACCACTACCATATATCAACCAGTTGATTTCTACTGCTGGAAAGTTCTCAAACCTATTCAGAAATTGAGGAATACTATTATCCTTTATAGGAACTATAAACTCATCCAAATCAATAAACGCAATCCAGCGTGTATCAAAACGATGTTTCTTCAAACAATCGTCATAAGCTGCCAGCTGCTTCTTAAATCCTGGGAAATATGTATACTCTACCAACCCAGACTCTATATATGGTTTAAGAACGTCTTTTATACAGTCTGTACTTTCATTATCATAAACATAAAACTTGTCAACACCCATCTTTTGATGCCACTCAATCCATTCCTTGAAATACGGACCTTCGTTCTTTGCTATTGCACATACAGCCAGATAATATTTAGGTATGGTATTATTATGCCTCAACTCATACATAAGTTTAACAGCATTCAATACCCCAAATCGTAAAATCCCACGCCACCTGTTGCGTGTCATTTTATGAGGTATCATACCCGCTATTATTTCTGCAAGTACTTTATTCATATTTAGTTAATTTAAAGTTTAACAAAAGGTTAAATCTCAAAACTTGACTTCTCCGGAAGAATGGATTCAAAAGCATTCCTTATATTCTCCATAACTTGAGCATAATTGCGAATATGGACATTATCATTTAGACATACTAACTTGTAGGACTGCTCACGAATTGCCTTAACCGCCTGTTTAGGTTTCAACATAAGCGGAAACATCTTTGTATCGGTATAAGTATTATATGGTTCAAAATTCCCCTTACATATTTGCCATGTACGGAATAACTCTGGAGTATAATCATTGAACGCACGGAACTTATTGACCGAAGCTTCTGTCAATTCCTTTTCCACAGCACCCCAGACTTCTTCGAAAGTACTCTTCAAATATGGTTGGGCATTATGAGGAGTACGTAATGGAATAAATTTACCATATGGCTTAAGTATATAATTCCAACGGGCTTTAGAGCCATATCCCTTATAGAACCATTTGTCATGGTCGCGTGACATAACTTCTTTCTTGTCAAAATGCCGGTTTATAATTGCTATGCTATTCTGAAGAGTCTTGTACCACTGTGACCAAGAGGGATTATACTTAAAAACCGCAATGTCGCAAGGCAAACCATTCTTAAAAAAACGTTCAATGCCAACTTTATTTATAATATAAAAATCATCATTGAAATAAACAAAATGTTCTGCCAATCCTGGTATCTTATGTAGGTAATATTCTATAACTACGGAATTAAAGGTTGGCAAAAACTGATTTGGAATATAATCCCGATGTGCAACTAGATTTATCTTTGGATTATTTACATCAAGCCATTCCGGTTTCTGTCCGCTTGTTACAAAATGTATTTTTCTCACCCAGGGAGCAAACTTTTCTACTCCACGGAACCAATACTTCAAGAAACCATAATCACGGAAACGAGCTTCTGAAACTCCATTCTTGATATTATCTCCTTTACCTGAATACTTATTAAAGTCCTTTTGCCACTCAGGATCATTCATATCAACCCACGTGATTACAAAATCAATATCCATACTATAAGATTTTATATGTTATACATTATTTTCAGTTTCTAAGCTACAACCTTTCAGCATGTCTGAAACGCTTATGAGTCCACAAATACAATTCAGGATTCTCTTTTATACATTGTTCCAACATTTTATAATAAATGGCTGTCAACTCAAAATCAGGCAATGATTTTGGATCGTCATGAAGCTGAACAAACTCTGCCACATAATATCCTCGCTTCACTCTTTTCACTTTAAGGAAAAAAGCTTCAAGTCCATAATGTTTAATAATCTTCTCAGTACCAGTCAGAACCGGGGTGTTATGATTAAGAAAGTGCAAGAAATGGCGTGAATCTTTTTTTCTTGGAGACTGATCTGCAATAAAACCTATGATACTCACTTTTTTCTGTGTAGATATTTCTGTAACATATCTTGCAGTTTTATGCATATCTACACTTACTGCCCCCATTCTTCCTCGAATATTCAGCATGAGTCTATCCATATTTTTATTGCTCAATTTATGATATATCTGAGCACAAATTACATTCTTATCCAAATGTAAAGGAATAGAAGAACACCATTCCCAATTTGCATAATGTCCGAGATACAAGGCTATTGATTTCCCATCTCTTAACACAGTATTAACAGACTCTGTATTCTTAAAACTCATATGACGTTTTATCTCGTCTTCAGAAATAGAAGCCAACTTACAACTTTCAAGAATAATGTCAACAAAGGAACGATAAAATTCTTTTTCTATACTCAATATCTCCTGCCCACTTTTTTCAGGGAAAGACTCTGTCAGATTTTTACGTACAATATCACGTCTATAACGTACTATATAATAAACCAGATAATACAGCAAATCAGAAAGTACGTATAACACGCAAAAAGGCAAAAGAGATAAAAGCCTCAAGAAAAAAGAGAGCAGGTGATATGTCATATTTTAATTACTTTATTTCGTTAATTGCTTTTTCTATACGTTTGATAGTCTCTTCCTTGCCAAGGAGTTCGGTAATATCAAACATATGAGGTCCTTTACACTCGCCAACTACAGCCAGACGGAAAGCATTCATCACATTACCCATGTGATATTCCTTTTCGGTTATCCAGCCTATAACTATATCCTCGGATGGTTTTGAGCTGAAATCTTCAATACCACGAAGAACCTCTATAAGTTCTGTCATGATGCGTGGAGTGTCTTCTTTCCAACGTTTCTTGATATCTTTCTCAGCATATGTATCAGGAGCAACAAAGAAGAAACGAGACTGTTCCCACAATTCCTTCACAAAGTTTACACGACTCTTTACCAAAGATACAACAGAAGTAAGATAAGCATCGCTATAAGCAGAAACCTCTACCCCATGTGCCGACAAAACCGGCTTGAAAAGTTCTGCTATTTCAGCATCATCTTTCTTCAAGATATATTCATGGTTGAACCAACGGGCCTTTTCGTAATCGAACTTAGCTCCTGCCTTGCTGCATCGGTGAAGGTCGAACAACTTAACCAGTTCGTCCAGCGACATGATTTCCTGGTCGTTACCCGGATTCCAGCCTAACAGTGCCAAGAAATTGATAACCGCCTCAGGAAGATAGCCTGATTCACGATAACCTGAAGAAACTTCTCCGCTCTTAGGATCATGCCATTCCAATGGGAACACAGGGAAACCAAGACGGTCGCCGTCACGCTTGCTTAACTTACCGTTTCCGTCCGGTTTAAGGAGCAAAGGCAAATGAGCGAATTCAGGCATAGTCTCAGCCCATCCAAATGCTCTGTAAAGAAGCACATGAAGAGGAGCAGAAGGCAACCATTCTTCACCACGGATTACGTGAGTTACTTCCATCAGATGGTCGTCAACAATATTTGCCAGATGATATGTAGGAAGTTCGTCTGCCGACTTGTACAGCACCTTATCGTCAAGGATAGATGAGTTAATGACAACATCGCCACGAATAATATCGTTTACGTGTACATCTTCGTTCGGTTCAATCTTAAAACGTACCACATACTGCTTCCCTTCTGCAATAAGAGCATCCACTTCTTCCTTAGTCATTGACAATGAGTTACGCATTGAAAGACGTGTTGAAGAATCATACTGGAAATTAGGAATTTCCTTTCTTTTGGCATCAAGTTCTTCAGGAGTGTCGAAAGCTATATAAGCCTTACCATTATCAAGCAGTACCTGAACGTATTTTTTATATATATCACGACGTTCCGACTGACGGTACGGTCCGTAGTTTCCACCAAAACTTACACCTTCGTCAAAGTTGATACCTAACCATTTGAATGATTCGATAATATACTCTTCCGCACCAGGAACGAAACGGTTTGAGTCAGTATCCTCTATACGGAAAATAAGATCTCCACCATGCTGACGAGCAAAGAGATAATTGTACAAAGCAGTACGTACACCGCCGATATGCAACGCACCTGTAGGGCTAGGTGCAAAACGAACTCTTACTTTTCTTTCTGACATATTGATTTTCAACTAAAAATGTTATGCAAAAGTAATCTAATTTTCCCGTTTTTTGCTTATTTTGCACTCAAAATATATTTTGATTATGAAAACTTTCCAGAAAAACAATACATTTTCATACAAACAACTACTATACAAATGCGCCATTTTTATAATAACCGTAGTTATTATTGTTTATTTCATGCCTAAAGAGGGAAAATTCAACTACCAGTTTGAACTAAACAAACCATGGAAATATGGGCTTCTTCAGGCTTCTTTTGATTTCCCCATATACAAAGGAGATGAACAAGTAAAAGCAGAGCAAGACAGTATACTGAAATTCTATACTCCCTATTTCCAGTTTAATAATAGTATCCAATCGGAAATGATTGGGAAGCTTAAAAAAGACTATAATGACAAAACACTCATAATAAAAGACTATGCTAATTATCGTAGATATATTGAAAAGACTCTAGAAAAAATATACGAGACAGGCATTATATCACCTATTGATCTTGAACAGTTAAAAAATGAAGGAATAACTACGATTCAGGCTATCACACAAAACACTGCTGTTCAAAGAAATATTAATGATTTATATACAATAAAGGAAGCTTATGAAAAACTTATAAACTCCGACACAATACACTTTAATAAAGTATTACTTCAGCAGTGTAATCTTAATGACTACCTAACTCCTAATCTATCATATGATTCAGAAAAATCAATGACTGCCAAACAGGAACTTCTTTCCAACATTTCTTGGGCTACAGGTTTTGTCATGAACGGTCAGAAGATTATAGACCGTGGAGAGATTATAGACCAAAAGAAATTTGACATACTTAAATCCATGCAAAAAGAATGGAACAGCAGAAGTGAAACCGTAACGGAAAAACGATTGACTCTTTTCGGACAAATTCTGTATGTTTCAATCATGATAGCATTATTCATGGTGTATCTGGAGATATTCCGTCAGGATTTCTACAAAGTAAAAGGGAAACTATATCTTTTATTCAGTATCATAACTGTTTTCCCTGTCATAGCATTCCTCATGGTTGAGCACGCGTTCCTAAGCGTATACATAGTACCATTTGCAATGATACCTATGCTGATAAAAATATTTCTCGACTCCCGTACTGCTTTCATGGCACATATCATTACGATCCTTATTACTTCAATAGCATTGAGAACTCCACATGAGTTTATTCTATTACAGGCCGTAGCAGGTATGGCTGCAATATATAGTTTGAGAGAATTGTCACAACGCTCCCAGCTGCTATACAGTGCATTTATCGTTACAGTAACATATTCATTGTTATATTTGGCACTTGACTTGGTACACGTAAGCGAGATTGCTCAGCTAAGCACTTATGTATACTTGAATTTCATAATAAACGGACTTCTTCTGCTATTCACATATCCACTACTGTTTATACTTGAGAAGATTTTCGGATTTACATCAAATGTAACTTTAGTTGAATTATCGAACATCAACACCAAACTTATGCGTGAAATGTCAGAGATTGCACCTGGCACATTCCAGCATTCTCTTCAGCTTGCCAATCTTACTGCCGCAGCAGCAAACAGGATTGGAGCGAACAGTCAGTTGGTACGTACAGGTGCCATGTATCATGACATTGGGAAAATGATGAACCCTGCTTTCTTTACAGAAAACCAGTCGGGTGTGAATCCTCACGACCAGCTAAACTACAAACAGAGCGCCCAGATAGTGATAAGCCACATAACAGACGGACTAAAACTTGCCGACAAGCATAATCTTCCGTCGGTAATAAAAGATTTCATAAGAACTCATCACGGGAATGGACTGACAAAATACTTTTATATTTCATACCAGAATGAACATCCCGATGAAGAAGTGGACAAAACGGCATTCCAATATCCAGGACCTAATCCTGCGACCAAGGAACAGGCCATACTTATGATGGCTGACTCGGTAGAGGCTGCATCACGCAGTCTGTCAGAATATACTGAAGAAAGCATTTCGTCCCTGGTTGAAAAAATAATAGACTCACAAGTACAAGAAGGATACTTCAAAGAATGTCCTATTACTTTCAAGGATATTGCAACTGTAAAAAGTGTATTCAAGGAAAAACTGAAAACTATGTATCATACACGTATCAGTTATCCGGAACTGAAAAAGTAGTTACAAAAAAGGTGTGGAGGAACATTGATATTCACTCCACACCTTTTTGTGGTTTATACTAACAAATTATTTGATAACTCCCAGTTCCTTACCAACTTTCACAAACGCGGCAATAGCCTTATCAAGATGAGCACGCTCATGTCCGGCAGACAACTGTACACGTATACGTGCCTGACCTTTAGGAACTACAGGATAATAGAAACCTGTTACGTATATACCTTCTTCCTGCATGCGTGCGGCAAAATCCTGCGACAGTTTGGCATCATATAGCATAACTGCACAAATTGCACTCTGTGTAGGTTTGATATCAAAGCCAGCCGCAAGCATATTATCGCGGAAATAGTTTACATTCTCCATAAGTTTGTCGTGTAACGTATCACTTTCCTTCAGCATCTTAAACATTTCAAGGCTGGCACCTATAATGGCCGGTGCAACTGAATTCGAGAACAGATAAGGGCGCGAACGCTGACGTAGCATATCTATGATTTCCTTTCTACCAGTAGTAAAACCACCCATAGCGCCACCAAATGCCTTGCCAAGGGTTCCGGTAAATATATCTACACGACCATATACACCAAATTGTTCGGCAACTCCATGACCTGTTGGTCCCACTACTCCAGCCGAGTGCGATTCATCTACCATTACCAAAGCATCGTATTTCTCGGCCAAATCGCAAATCTTGTCCATAGGAGCTACATTACCGTCCATAGAGAAAACACCGTCTGTAGCAATAATACGGAATCTCTGAGCCTGTGCTTCCTGCAAACAGCGTTCCAAGTCCGCCATATCAGCATTGGCATATCTATATCGTTTAGCTTTACACAAACGCACTCCGTCTATTATAGAAGCATGATTTAGTGCATCTGATATGATTGCATCTTCCTCGGTCAGAAGTGGTTCAAAAAGCCCTCCGTTTGCATCAAAACAAGCAGCATATAGTATTGTATCTTCAGTCTTGAAATAATCGGATATAGCTGCTTCAAGCTGTTTATGCAAATCCTGTGTACCACATATAAAACGGACCGAAGACATACCATAGCCATGAGTGTCCATAGCAGCTTTTGCAGCTTCTATCAGGCGTTTGCTGTCAGAAAGACCAAGATAGTTGTTTGCACAAAAGTTCAGCACGTCCTCACCTGCATTTACCTTGATATCAGCACGCTGAGGTGTAGTAATAATTCTCTCTTTTTTGTATAATCCGGCAGCTTCGATATTCGACAGTTCCTCTGCCAGAAAGTTCTGAAATTTTCCGTACATAATATTTTCTTATGAGGTTAATAATAAAGTTTTTTCAACAAGAGGCTTTTATTAAGGTATAACAAATTTATCTCATGCCAAAGTTCCGATTTTTTTTTGAATTTCAGTATTTATAACGAATATTTTTTTCATATTTATTTAAACAATGAATATATTTGCAGTAAATATGATTAACCAAATAAAATGTAATTATGAAAAATATCCTCATTATCGGTTCTACAGGTCAAATTGGCTCAGAACTAACCATGAAACTCAGAGGCATGTATAATGGCAATATCGTAGCAGGATACATTCCCGGTGCAGAACCAAACGAAACAATCAGAGAATCCGGTCCATGTGCCATTGTAGACATCACAAATGAACAACAGATTGCTGAAACAGTATCAAAATATAAGATAGATACTATCTACAACCTTGCAGCCCTGCTTTCTGCAGTAGCCGAAGCCAAGCCACAACTTGCATGGAAAATCGGTATGGGTGGGCTATTTAATGTTCTGGAGGTTGCCAGAACTATGAATTGTGCTGTATTCACCCCAAGTTCAATAGGTGTTTTCGGTGATAATACTCCTAAAGACAAAACTCCTCAAGATACTATCCGTAACCCGAGAACTATGTACGGCGTGACAAAGGTTTCCGGAGAACTTCTCAGCGACTATTATTACATTAGATTTGGTGTAGATACACGTTCCGTGAGATTCCCCGGTCTGATTTCTTACGTCACACCTCCTGGAGGCGGTACTACCGACTATGCAGTAGACATTTATTATTCAGCTGCCAAAGGCGAAACTTTCGAATGTCCTATAGCCAAAGGAACATTTATGGATATGATGTACATGCCGGATGCTCTTCGCGCCGCTGTAGAGATTATGGAAGCCGACCCGGGTAAATTTATCCACCGTAACTCATTCAATATCGCTTCAATGAGTTTTGACCCTGAAATCATTTTCAATAAGATTAAGGAATATGAACCGGAATTCAATATGGTTTATAACGTCGACCCGTTGAGACAAGCTATAGCAGAGTCATGGCCAAACTCTCTTGACGACACTTGTGCCCGCGAAGAATGGGGATGGAAACCTGAATTCGACCTTGATGCAATGACTCGCGATATGCTTGCCAAGTTGAGGGAGAAGTTTAGTAAGTAGTTATTGCTTCCTTAGTTTTTTTTGTTAGTTAATAAATTCCATTTATAACAATAAACAAAAAATCCCGGCCGTTACTAAGCGGTCGGGATTTTTTGTTTTATATCAATCTATGTATTAAGCCTTCTTTTCACCTTCTGGCAACTTGTTACCCATAGTAAGATAAGCTACAGGAGAAGCCACGAACAATGAAGACAATGTACCGATTACAACACCTAGAATCATTGCAAAAGCAAAGCTTCGGATGCTGTCGCCACCAAGAATCAGAATACTCAACAATACGATAAGTGTACTGAGTGATGTATTGATTGTACGGGCAAGTGTTGTGTTCAGCGAGTCATTGAACAACTGCATACGGTTACGCTGTGGGTAGAGTCCGAAGAACTCGCGCACACGGTCGAAGATAACCACCTTGTCGTTGATAGAGTAACCGATAGCTGTCAGGATGGCTCCTATGAATGTCTGGTCTATTTCTAGAGAGAAAGGAGCTATTCCATAGAACAACGAGTATGCACCGATAATCAGCAATGTATCTATCGCCAAAGCAACAGTAGCACCGATACTGAACGCAATATTGTTGAATCGGATAAGGATGTAAAGACCGATTGCTACAAGAGCCAATGCTACAGACCATATAGCTGAAGTCTTGATATCGTCAGCCACACTTGGACCTACCTTCTGAGAACTGATGATAGAACCACCGGCACGGTTATCGCGGTCAATGAAGATTTCAAGTGTTGTACCTTCGCCAAGCAAGTTGCCATCTTTCAAAGACTCGTAAAGGAATGCTTCGATTTCGGCGTCAATAGTCGGAGAATCTTCTTCAATACGGTAGTTAGTAGTCACACGGATAGTCTTACCGTCTGTACCAAGAGCAATAGCCTGTACGTTGGCATCACCAACTTTGGGCTGAAGAAGGTTACGGACTGTTTCAGGCTGAACCACCTGTTCGAACTGAACTACAAAGTTACGTCCACCTGTAAAGTCAATACTCTGTGCAAGACCACGAACAAAGAATGATACGATACAAACTGCAATTGCAATACCCCAGAAAGTAAACGATTTCTTAGTAGCACCCATGAAGTTATAATGTACATTCTGCATCAGATTCTTAGAAATACCAGTAGTGAATGTAAGGTTCAACCACTTGTCCTTGCTCATATAGTGTTCGTAAACAATACGAGTCAGGAACACTGCAGTGAAGAACGAGCAGAGGATACCGATAATCAATGTAGTGGCGAAACCACGAATAGGACCAGTACCAAAATTGAACAGGATGATACCAGTGATGATTGAAGTCAAGTTAGAGTCGAAGATAGCAGAGAATGCATTTGAGTAACCTTCAGACAATGCCTGACGAGTACCTTTACCAGCGCGAAGCTCTTCTTTAGTACGTTCATAGATAAGCACGTTAGCATCCACAGCCATACCAAGTGTGAAGAAGAAGTTTACGAACAATGCAAGGTTGGCAATCATACCTGGGATGAAACCGTACATTACACACATGTAAACCATAAGAACAATCAAGGCAACGATGAATGACATGATACCCTGGTTGATAGATTCCTGACCAAGAGACGGACCTACGATGTCTTCCTGTACGATACGTGCAGGTGCCGGCATCTTACCAGACTTCAACACGTTGGCCAAGTCTTTTGTCACTTCAGGAGTAAAGTTACCTGTAATCTGTGAGTTACCGCCTGTAATTTCACCGTTTACGCGTGGAGCACTGTAAACATATCCGTCAAGTACGATTGCGATTTCACGACCTATATTCTGTTTTGTAAGAACAGCCCAGCGGCGAGAACCTTCTGTGTTCATAGACATGCTTACACATGGCTTGTTGAACTGGTCGAACTCATCGCGTGCATTTACGATAACGTCACCTTCAAGTGGAGCACGTCCGTTACGCTGAGTAGACTTGATGGCATAAAGTTCGAAGATACGGCCAGTCTTGTCCATATCCGAAGCCTTGACACCCCACATAAGTTTCAAGTCGCGAGGAAGGATATCTTTCACTTCCTTCATGTTCAGCACCTTATTTATCTGGATTGTATCGTTATAGTCAGCATAACCTACGATACAGCCTATACCACTCTGGTTCAACTGAAGAACAGACAACAAAGGATGCTCCTTCTTCAATTGTTCCATATCAACCTTAGATTCAGCTGTTTCACCTTTCAATGCAGCAGTAAGGCTATCTTTAGCAGAAACTGCAGCTGCTGCTGTTTCTGCCTTAACTTCTACAGAATCAGTAGCTTCGGCTACAGAAAGAATATCACGTGCGCGGCTGTCGGCAGATGCCAATACAGGAACGATGTCCTTTGCTTCATATGTTTCCCAAAACTCAAGATTTGCAGATCCCTGAAGAAGTTTTCTCACACGTTCAGGTTCCTTGATACCAGGGAGCTCAACCATAATACGTCCCATTTTTCCTTCAAGAGTCTGAATGTTTGGTTGAACCACACCGAAACGGTCAATACGTGTACGCAATACATTATATGAGTTTTCTACAGCAGTCTTTACTTCCTCACGAAGAACAGCTTCTACTTCAGCATCAGTACTACGGGTGTTAACTTTATCCTTTAACTGTTGAGTAGCAAAAATTTCAGCAAGCTTGCCTTCAGGAGCCTGTTTCTTGTACTCTCTTACGAACAATGTGATAAAGTCCTCCTGGCTTGTAATCTGCTGTTTTGCAGCTTCTGCCACAGCAGCATTGAAAGCTTCGTCCGGCTTGTTATCAGCAAGTGTTTTCACTACGTCAGGAACAGACACTTCAAGAATGACGTTCATACCACCCTTAAGGTCAAGACCTAAACCAATCTCCATCTCACGGCAGTCTTTCAGCGAATAAACCCCCAACCATACCTTTTCATTCTGCATAGAATCAAGGTAGTGTGCTGCACCCTTCGGATCCTGTTCTGCCAGCTTCATGTGATGACGGGTCACGAACGAGAACGATAGGTAAAAAGCACATGCAAGGGTCAAAAGTATCGCAAAGACCTTTACAAATCCTTTGTTTTGCATGATAGTTTAATTTATTTTATTTTACTTTTTAATTAGATACGTTTTTTCAAGGTTGCAAATATAGCTTTTTTTTCTGTTTATAGCTGAAAGAATGCTGATATTTTGCTAAATATGAACAAAAAAGGTCGCAAAAACGTTATTTTACAGACTTGTTGTAGCATATTATATAACTAATTTACCTACTAAATAACTAAATTTCACGGGTATACAAAGTTATGAACGTCTTTTCATTATCTATAAATACATATTGCATATATATAAATACAACTTATATTTATGTAAATACAATCTTTGTTTTTATAAATACAAGTTATATTTAGAGATTATAAAAAGGGAAATACATTTTTATGTAAGTAAGGACCCAAAAACATAACGACGCCCGGCAGAGTTTTTCATCCACCGGGCGTCGTGCCTTTATTTCAATCATTATGTAAGCCAGGAGACTGAAATATTACTTCAATCCTCTGTTTTTCAGCATAGGCTCTATACTTGGTTCCTGTCCGCGGAATTCGATATAAAGTTTCATAGGGTCATCCGAACCACCCTTTTCAAGAATATTCTTGCGGAAGGCTGTAGCAGTAGCCTGATCGAACAAGCCTTTTTCCTCGAATGCACTGAAAGCATCTGCATCAAGTCTTTCAGCCCAAAGATAAGCATAATAACCGGCAGCATATCCGCCTATAATATGGTTGAAGTAAGTAGCACGGTAGCGCGGTGCAATCTGAGATATAAGTCCAAGCTTTTCCATAACCTGCTTTTCGTATGCCATAACGTCAAGCCCTTCTGTTGATGTAAGCAAATGGAATTCCATATCAAGAATTGCTGCAGCAAGAAGTTCTGTAGTCATGAAACCACTGTTGAACAATGCTTGGTTTTCAATCTTTGCAATAAGTTCGTCTGAGATTGTTTCTCTAGTCTTATAATGCTTGGCATATACTTTCATCACTTCAGGAGCCACGGTCCAATGTTCCATCACCTGAGATGGGAGTTCCACGAAATCGCGTGCTACTGATGTTCCTGAAACTCCGTAATACTTACACTGCGAAAGCATTCCGTGGAGTGCGTGTCCGAACTCGTGGAACATAGTACGTGCCTCATCAATAGAAAGCAGCGAAGGAACATCTCCCACAGGTTTTGTAAAGCTTGCCACATTGTAGATTATAGGACGTACTCCTTCTTTCTGTTCGCGGAAGTTGCTCATCCATGCACCGCTTCTCTTGCTTGCGCGTGGCATATAATCTGAATAGAATACTCCGAGGTATGAACCGTCGGCATCGTTTACGATATATGTTTCTACATCCTTATTGTACACAGAGATAGAGTCAACCTTTGTAAGAGTGATTCCATACAGTTTGTTTACCACATAGAACAATCCGGTCCTTACATCCTCAAGGCTGAAGTATGGCTTGATTTCATCCTCATTCAGGTTATACTTTTCCTGACGGAGTTTTTCAGCATAATACCACCAGTCCCATGCCTCGAGCTTTTCTCCTTTTCCTTCCTTATCCATAATCTTCTGCAGTTCGGCAGCCTCAACCTTGGCATTCTTTATAGAATATTTCCAAAGTTCGTTCAGGAAATTCATCACATTTTCAGGAGTCTTCGCCATATTGTTCTGAAGAACATATTGTGCATAGTTGTCGAATCCCATCAGTTTAGCCTTTTCCAGACGTAAAGTGAGGATTTGTTTCAGCACCTCCTTATTGTCATTGGCATCACCGTTGTTACCCATGTTAGTATATGCCAGATATATTTTCTTTCTCAGTTCGCGGTTCTGTGCATACTGCAAGAATGGAGTTCTGCTTGAAGCCTGAAGAGTGAAAAGCCACTTTCCATCCATACCGTTCGCCTTAGCCTCAGTAGCAGCACCGGCTATTACCGATTCAGGAAGACCGGCAAGGTCAGCTTCATTATCAATAACCAATTGGAATGCATTGTTTTCAGCCAATACATGATTGCCGAACTCAATTGAGAGAGTTGAGAGTTTTCTGTTTATCTCGCGTAGTTTCTCCTGGCTTTCCGCGTCAAGAGATGCACCCGATGATACGAATCTCTTATAATATTTGTCAAGCAGATAGTGTTGCTCTGTAGTAAGCTGTATTTCACCGTTAGCTTCCTGTTCGTGTACAGCTGCAACACGCTGGTATAAATCGATGTTCAAATAGATATTGTCATTATGAGCCGACAATACAGGAGCCATTTTCTCTTCCAGAGCCATAAGTCCATCATTGGTATCAGCTTCTGTAAGAGCATAGAACACTCCTGCCACCCTTGACAAAATCTCACCACTGTTGTCTAGTGCAACTATAGTATTCTCGAATGTAGGTTTCGCCGGATTCTCAACTATTGCCTTGATCTCGGCATTCTGTTGTTCTATGCCTTTCAGGAAAGCCGGTTCATAATGTTCCAGCTTAATATTGTTAAAATCTGGAGTTCCATACGGAGTCTGGAACTCTGTCATAAACGGATTTACTGTATCCGCCTGTTTCTGGCCGCATGCACACACCATGCCGCCCAAAGCTAAAGCCATCATTACTTGTTTCATATATTTGTGAGTTTATAAGTTTTTAAGTTATTTGACAAGTTAACGAGGTTCATCCGGATGGAGATCTTGTCAACTCGTAACTGAAGCCTTGTTTACTATTTTATTTCCAGTCTGCATCTTAACGGATAATGATCCGAAGCATCAATAGAATCATCCACACGACAGTCTAACACCCTATATGCATCGCCCACCATAATATGGTCTATCCTGAAATAAAGGAAATGTCTGTTATAAGTTATTCCAGGTCCATTACCTGCCTCAATATATGCATCCTGTAATCTTTCGGAAATTCTGTTGTGTACATATGATACCGGAGTATCATTAAAATCGCCACAAACTATAATATATGGCGAATACTCTTCTTCAATATATTCCGAAATAATATCAGCCTGAGGTCCGCGTATAGCCATTGCATCTGCCAGTTTCTTCAATAAATACTTGCTTCCACTCTTTACCTTTTTCTCGTCAGGCGACTTAAGCATATCCGTATAAACTTCCTTATCGTGAGCATCCAGCTTATTAGATTCCAGATGATTTACTATAATTGGAATATCATAGCCTTTATACTCGACCTTGAAAGCAGCACTACCGTTAAAACTGCTCTTTACCTTAATCTCCCCTATCAGTTTGACCGGATATTTTGAATAACATGCCACAGCATTAGAATTACTCACCTTACACATCCTCATATAAGGGTAAACTTTAAGCAATGAGTTTTTTATTTGATTATTATTTGAAGGATACTCCTGAAGGCATACAATATCGGCCCCACTCTCTTTAATATATTCCAATATAGGATTTGTATAACTTCCATCTGCTGCCTTCTTACGTTGCATCTGCATCACATTGTAAGTCAACAATTCCAACGTTTGCGAACTGGAACTTTGTGTAGAAAGATTTAACGGACAGTATGACATGAGCGAATTCCATCCCAATAGAAAAAAAACTATCGGAACAACGAGCATTTTCCAATTTGCAAATGCCCAAAACACCACAAAACACAAGTTAAAAATAATAAATACAGGAATAAAAAGCCCTGCACACGCCCATATCGGGTGCTGCACAGGAGAAATCATAGGACTATAGGCACATATCAGAAAACCTATGCCAACGACAACATTAATAATCAAAAAAATGAACTTGAATGTGTACCTTATAAACTTCATCTTCTGCTGGCATCAAAAAGTTTCTTCTTCTCATCCTCCGACAGACTTCCATAACCAGACTTCCTCAGTTTCTCAAGTATACGGTTTATCTCATCTTCATCTGCTTTCTTACGGGTATTATAGTCATACTGATCCTGATGCTTACCATAATGAACTTTCATTTTAGGCTTACGCTTTGGCAGTTTGAATCCTCTGCCGAAAAAATCCATTACTGCATTAATCCATTTCGTAGCATCAGTTCCTTTGGCCAACCCCATAGAAAACCAAAAGCCAGCTGCCGCACCTCCCAAATGTGCTATATGTCCGCCAGCATTACTAGATGTCATAAACAGCAAATCGAAAAGCACCATAAACAAGGCTACATACTTCAGTCTGACAGTTCCAATAAACATAAACTGTACCGGGAACTCTGGCTCTCTGACTGCTGTTGCCACAACTATAGCAAGCACTGAGGCAGATGCTCCAACCATCACGGCATTCATCCTTGCCAATTCGAAATAAGGAAAGACATTATAAGAAATGATATATAATATTCCTCCACAAAGTCCACCAAGTATATATAATCCTCTAAGGTGTTTCGATGAGAAATAATTCAGAAAAAGATTACCGAACCAGTAAAGCCACAACATATTAAACAGAATATGCAACAAACCTGCATGCATAAACATATATGTTATTATTGACCATGGCTGCATGATGAATGTTGGAATCCATGCATGAAGACTCAAAACCTCGGCTATAGGATTATAAGGAACATTAAAAAGCATAAGGAAAACGCTTATCAGCTCCACGAATACAAATACGAGACAGTTTATCAGTATAAGCCGTCCTACTATATTTCTTCCGAAAAAATTATTCTTCAAATCAGTAAATAGTCTGTCCGTTGCCATTTTTCTTCCTCCAGTATAAAATAAGAATCAAGCCGAACAACATTCCTCCCAAATGTGCGAAATGTGCCACATTATCATTTGCCGACATTCCCAAGAAGAGTTCTACAACAGCATAGAATATTACAAAAAACTTTGCCTTTATAGGGAAAGGAAGCGGAAAAACGAACATCTGACTGTTTGGGAACAACATACCGAATGCAAGCAAAATACCATAAATGGCTCCGGAAGCACCCACGGTACGCATCATATTTAGATATTCTTCCATAGGAATTATGCCGAAACCTGTCTGTACGCTATCGTAGTTTGAAAGCACTGTTTCATATTCTATGAACTGCACTATTTCCTGAATAAAACCAGCTCCTATACCGCATACCATATAGTAGATGAGGAACTTCTTCGGTCCCCAAACCTGTTCAAGCACGCGTCCGAACATCCAAAGTGCAAACATATTGAAGAAAATATGAGTGAAACCGCCATGCATAAACATATATGTCACCAGCTGTCCCATATTGAAATCGGAAGCCATAAAGAAATGCAGACTGAGAATCTTGTCGGCATCTATACCGTATCTTTCTGCAACTATCGCGCCGAAAAAGCACAATACATTTATAATAAGCAGATTTTTCGTTATCGGTGGAATGTTGTTGTTCATACTCTAAACAATTAAATTACAAATACACAGAAATATTATCATCTGTATGAAAATCAATTGCAAAAGTAACATTATATTCCTTTATAATGAAAAGTGTTAGTGTTTTTTACATATTTGAACTGTTACTTTATCACGTAAGAACCATTACACAGTAAATAAACAAACTATAAACATTAAAAACATATGATTAATACGTGTTTTCCAAATAAATAAACTAAATTCGCACAAATTATAATCTATTATAAATATGAAATTCAGGAAAATAGTAGCAGTAGACGAAACACTATTAAATAATAATGCTATAGCGCGTCTTCATACATTAGGAGACAAAGTAGAAATATATCATGACTTTCCAGCTGAGGAGACAGAAGTAATCCGTCGTATTGATGATGCTGACTGTTTGTTAGTATCATTCCGTACTCAAATCAGGCGTACTGTATTTAATGCATGTCCCAATATCCGATATATAGGAATGTGTTGCACACTATACAGTCCAGACAGCTGTAATGTAGATGTTATCGAGGCACGACGCAGAGGAATTACCGTCACAGGAGTAAAAGATTATGGCGACGAAGGAGTGTTAGAATATGTGATAAGTGAACTAGTACGTTTACTTCACGGATTTGGTTCTCACCGTTGGGAAAAAGAAAGTACAGAAATTACTGGCAGGAAAATAGGTATTATCGGTTTGGGCAAAACAGGCAGTATGATATCAGAAGCACTAAAAATATTCGGAGCAGACATTCGTTATTACAGCAGAACGCGCAAACCTGATGCAGAGAAGAATGGTATCAAATACCAACCACTTGATATTCTACTTTCTGAAGCTGAGATTATATGTACCTGTCTACCACGTAACAATTATCTGTTGGGAGAACATGAATTCAAAATAATTGGAAATGGCAAAATATTAGTCAACACTTCAGTAGGACCTACATTCGATAAAGATGCTTTGAAACAATGGTTGACCCAATGTCCTTCCAGCTACTATCTGTGCGATGCTACAGGTATGGGGAATCTGACAGAAGAACTTTTATATATTCCTAATGTTCTTTATACTCCATACATATCAGGAAAATCAATTCAAAGCATCGAGCGACTATCACAAAAAGCTCTGGCAAATATTGAAGAATTTATGAAACTCTGAGTTCCTTAGGCTTCAATTATATTATTAAGTAACTATTCAAAATTAATTTTACATATATGAGTAATTCACAAATAAGTTCGTACCTACAGATGCTA
>CALUPA010000046.1 GCA_944322395.1 uncultured Phocaeicola sp. | reverse complement strand
TAAAGATAATTATCTTATAAAAAACTATATCGCATTAGCCCAGAAATATAAAGACGGAGTATTGAATTGATATCTCTGTATTCTAATGTCAGGGCTGATTTTGGAATTCTTAGGGAAAAGTTCCTAAATAATATTCTCATTTCCCTATTATCGTATAGGAAAAATCCGTTTAGTAGGTAAGATTTTCATTCTATTTTTGCTCTTGTTAATAAGAAAGGAGAATAGATTATGAAAATCTTTATTTTTTTATTTACACTGTTTGTTTCTTTAATATCAAATAGCTTGTATTCCCGGCCTGCGGAAAATAATAACTTAGTCGAGAGTGATACTATTGAGGTCAACGTTGATAGTATTATGTCTTTAATGGCTGAAAAAGCTGTAATTGATAAAGGTTTTACTCTCGAAGCCGATAAGGTAGAGTTTAAGTATGGTCAGACGGCTTTCGTCAATTCAAACACAAATTTTGTTTCTGTTAATGGAGATAATGCTGTCGTTCAGGTAGCTTTCAATGTCCCCGCTTTGGGTCCTAATGGTCTTGGAGGTATAACACTGGAGGGTATTATATCAAATTATAAGGTCAATAAGGACAAGAAGGGAAATATTGATATATCCATGAATGTTACTGGTACAGGCATCTCTGCCAGAGTAACTATTAGTCTGTTTGTAGAAAGTAATAAAGCGTCTGTTACGATTTTACCAAACTTTAATTCGAATAGAATAACACTGGTTGGAGTTATTGTTCCATCGCATATGAGCAAAGTTTTTAAAGGAAGTTCTATATGATAATTTTTAAAATTAATATTTAGTATGAAGAAGTTATTATTTTACCTTTGTCTGCCTCTATTGGCAGTGGCATGTGAGAAAGATCCGGATATGTCTGAACTGGATGCCGATTTGGCTGTATATACGGATTATGACAGTAGTGTTGATTTTAGTACGTACAAAACTTATTTCTTGCCCGACAGTATTCTTGAGACTGGTGGATATAAGGCTACTTATTGGAAGGATGAGAATGCCATGAAAATAATCAAGGCTGTAGAAACTCAGATGAATGAGCGTGGTTATACCCGTCTTACAGATCCTGAAGATAAAGATAATGCTGATGTAGGTATTCAGCTCTCGTATGTTAATGAATCGTATCAGGTAGTTACCGGAGGATATTTCGGAGGATGGTGGGACTACGGATATTGGGGCCCATGGTGGGGAGGATGGTATTATCCTTATCCTGTAACATATACTTACGATACAAATACATTGGTTATGGAAATGGTAGACCTGACTGGAGATTCTGAGGGCAATGACATTCCTGTAGTGTGGTATGCAAATGCTTCAGGTGCACAATATAGTGGAATGTATAATTTACAGTTACTTG
Organism: uncultured Phocaeicola sp.; assembly: GCA_944322395.1. Taxonomy (GTDB): domain Bacteria; phylum Bacteroidota; class Bacteroidia; order Bacteroidales; family Bacteroidaceae; genus Phocaeicola. The sequence goes on along the minus strand of CALUPA010000046.1, from coordinate 21,637 downwards.
TAAATGCTGTAGGACAGGCTTTTAAACAGTCGGAATATATTAAATGTAATTAATAATCAGGAGGAAAGATAATGAAAACTATAAATATGACTATCAGAAGGATGCTGGTTCTTTGCTGTTTGGTTTGTGGAGTTCTGGTAACAGCAAAAGCCCAGTGGAATGTACGTAATCTGAATTTGGTGATAGACTGGCAGGTAAATGCTCCGTTTTCGACAGATTATGCCGATAAAATAAGCGGATGGGGTATGAACTATGAATTGAAATACAATGTTACACCAAGGTGGAATTTAGGTGTGTTTGCTTCATTTCATACTAACCATCAATATGTTGAAAGACAGACTTTGCCTATATCTTCTACCGAGAGTCTGACTACAGATCAGCAACGTTCTGCTTTTCAGGTTCCATTTGGAGTAGTGGCAAACTATAAACTCTATAATGGGAAGCATCTGGAACCTTATGTCGGAATAAAGGTTGGAACTATGTTTGCAAGGAATACTACTTATTATGGTATTAACGGTTTGTATGACAAGGCTTGGGGGGCATACCTTTCGCCCGAAGTAGGGTTTAACATATACCCTTGCAAATCGAAGAACTGGGGATTCCATGTGGCTGGTTATTACAGTTATGGAACAAACAAGACTTACACTCTGACTAGCGAGATAAACGAACAGAATAATGCCGGATTTCGCTTAGGTGTTATATTCTGATGGATTATAAATAAATTAAAAACAGGGTATCCGAATGCTTTTGTCATTCAGATACCCTGTTCTGTATTTGGCTTTATGTATCAGATGTGCTTTTTTATGAGGCAAGACTTGCCGAACGTACTCTGCTTAGAGTTTCCGGTGTCATTTGCAATAGCGACGCAATGTAGATTAGTGGAGCTCTTTTCAGAATTTCTGGATGTTGCTGCATTAATTTGTTGTATCTCTCGTTCGCAGGTTCAAATCTTAATGTGTCTGCTTTCTGTTGGGAAGTTATTAGGGACTTTTCAAAGATTCTTCTGTAAAGTGTTCCTATTTCGCTGTTTATCGAAGCCAGACGTACTATTTCATCCTTATTAATTTTCCATGCGATGGTAGGCTCCAATGCCTCTATCATCAACCTTGTCGGCTCTTCGTTGAAATAGCTTTCCAGACATACTATTATGGCATCTTCATAACCGATATGTTCTGTCAGGTCTTTATCATATTTAAAATAGAACTGGCGTGTCATACCTTTGTCTATGAAATATAATGAATCGCAAATCTGACCTTCGTCAAGAATTCTTTCTCCTTTTTTATATTTCTCGGGAACAAGTATTTCGGCAAAGGTTTTTAGTACTTCTTTAGATAAAGTACAATTTAAAGATGATGCTATTCGCTTTGCTATATCTATATTTGAGTTCATATTCATGAATGTTAGTTATTTATTTAACTTTAATTTTGTCGAAACCTTCGCCGAATACGCCGATAACGGCGCTTTGTGATACAAAGGCATTTGGGTCAATATCTTTTATCAGACGGAAAATAGTGTTTGATTCACGTTTTTTTGCCAGTACGAACATCATTTTTACATTGTTATGTGTATAACATCCTACTCCGTCAATGAATGTAACACCTCGGTGTAAGTCCTTGTTTATCCTTTTGCCTATTTCTTCATATTTCTGCGAGATTATAAAAAATTGTACAGACTGGCGGGCACTGTTAACTACCTGGTCAAGTACGAAACTGGAAATGAACAGAACTACATATCCGTATACTACTTTTTCCCAGTCGTGCAACACTAAGTAGCTGGAAGAAATGATTATGACATCGCATATCAGTATAACCCTTCCTAATGTTATGTCCCGATATTTATTTATAATGGCTGCAATTATATCAGTACCTCCTGTACTTCCATTGGCAGAAAATGCTACACCTATACCTCCTCCACAGAATGAAGCTCCAAGGACACATGCCATGAATGGCTGGTCGTTTATGAGAGAACCCTTTACAAAATGTTGGAATACGGGAGTTGCAAAAGTAAGAACACCTACAGCAAAGATAGTCTTAAGGCAGAATTTTAATCCAAGTATCTTTAGGGCTAGAAGAAGTAGTGCGAAATTTATTATCAAGTAAGTGTATTGTACGGGAAAACCTGTTGCCCAGTATACAACCGAAGCTATTCCCGGCACTGCACCAGAAGGTAGATTGTTGGGTAATAAAAATACAGTCCAACCGACAGCATACATTATCATTCCAAGCGCAATTAAAAGATAGTCTTTCGTTTCTCTCATCAATTGCTGTCTATTTGTAATTGGTAATACAGAACTCATTTTGACGATTCTTTATTATAAGTCCAACATATATTTATTTTAATTAAGTCGATGCAAAGGTATAAAAAAAATAATGATTGATATAAATCAAGTGTAAAAAAATAGAGGACGATGAAATGATAAAAAACTGCAATAAAGGTCTAGTTTGATATACAAAAGCATAAATCTATATTTCACAAATGACATTTTTTTCGTATTTTTGCGCCAAAATAGACTAAAAGAGATAACTATGGCATTGGTCAACGAACATTTGTTAAAGCTTCCCGACAATTATTTGTTTACTGACTTAGCAAAAAAGGTAAATACATTCAAGGTTACTCATCCTAAGGCCGATATAATAAACCTTGGTATTGGCGATGTTACTCGTCCCATACCGCAATCATGCCTTGATGCAATGCACAAAGCTTTGGAAGATCAGGCTAAAGCAGAAACATTTCATGGGTACGGACCGGAACAGGGTTACAGCTTTCTTATTGATGCCATTATAAAGAACGATTATGCCTCTAGGGGAATATCTTTTGAACACAGCGAGATTTTTATTAATGATGGTGCCAAGACAGATTCCGGTAACTTTGGAGATATCCTCAGGCATGACAATAGCATTGGAGTGACAGATCCTATCTATCCTGCATACATAGATTCCAATGTTTCGTGCGGACGTGCAGGTATACTGGAAGATGGCTACAGGTGGAGCAATGTCATTTATATGCCATGCAGTCCGGAAAACAATTTCATCCCACCAATACCGGAGCAAAGAGTAGATATCGTATATCTGTGTTTTCCGAATAATCCCACCGGAACAGTTCTAAGTAAGTCTGAACTGAAAAAATGGGTTAATTATGCCATCGAAAATGATACTCTTATTTTGTTTGATGCTGCTTATGAGGCATATATCAGGCAGCCTGACATACCACATTCCATTTACGAAATAAAAGGTGCGAAGAAAGTTGCTATAGAATTCAGAAGCTATTCGAAGACAGCCGGCTTTACAGGTATCAGATGCGGGTATACCGTAGTGCCAAAAGAAGTTACAGCTTCCACATTGATGGGAGAAAGGATTTCGCTGAATAAGCTTTGGTTGAAAAGGCAGACTACAAAGTTCAACGGGGCTTCGTACATAGCGCAGCGAGGAGCTGAAGCAATATATACTCCCAAAGGTAGAGAGGAAGTAAAGGCCATGATAGATTACTATATGGAAAATGCCAGAATAATGAAGAAAGGTCTTACCAGTATTGGCTTGAGGGCTTATGGTGGCGAGAATGCGCCGTATCTTTGGGTCAAGGCTCCTAAAGGAATGACATCTTGGGCTTTCTTCGACAAGCTTCTGTATGAGGCACAAGTTGTAAGTACTCCGGGAATAGGTTTCGGACCGAGCGGTGAAGGGTATGTACGCCTTACGGCATTTGGTGATAGAGACAGATGCAAAGAAGGAATACAGAGAATATGCAATAATATATAATAGGAAGTAAGAATATAAACATCAATAAATATACAAACTTAGGTATTATGTCACAATTAAGATTTAAAGTAGTAGAAGAGGCTTTTCACAAGAAACCTGTTAATGTGCCATCGCCATCACAGCGTCCTGGTGAATATTTTGCCAAATACGTGTTCAATAGAGAGAAGATGTTCAAGTATCTTCCAAGCAAGGTTTATTCAAAGCTTATTGACGTAATAGATAATGGTGCTACTCTGGACCGTAGCATAGCTAATGAAGTTGCTGCCGGAATGAAAAAGTGGGCAGTAGAGCTTGGAGCAACACACTATACTCACTGGTTCCAGCCACTTACTGAAGGTACGGCAGAAAAGCATGATGCTTTCGTGGAACACGATGGTAAAGGCGGTATGATTGAAGAATTCTCGGGAAAACTTCTTGTACAGCAGGAATCAGACGGTTCGTCATTCCCTAACGGAGGTATCCGTAATACATTCGAGGCTCGCGGATATAGTGCTTGGGACCCTTCATCACCAGTGTTCGTTGTTGACGATACTCTGTGTATTCCTACAATCTTTATAGCATATACAGGCGAGTCGCTCGACTATAAGGCTCCACTTTTGCGCTCCATACATGCAGTGACAAAATCTGCACTTGACGTAATACATTATTTTGATTCTTCTGTAAAGAAAGTATATTCATATTTGGGGTGGGAACAGGAATACTTCCTTGTCGACGAAGGACTGTATGCAGCTCGTCCTGACCTATTACTTACAGGACGTACTTTGATGGGACATGAGGCGTCAAAGAACCAGCAGCTTGAAGACCATTATTTCGGTGCTATTCCTACTCGTGTGGCTGCATTCATGAAGGACTTGGAAATCCAGTCACTTGAATTGGGTATCCCTGTCAAGACACGTCATAACGAGGTCGCTCCAAATCAGTTTGAGCTTGCTCCTATATTCGAGGAATGTAATCTGGCTGTCGACCACAACATGCTTGTCATGTCGCTCATGCGCAAGATAGCACGTAACCACGGATTCAGAGTGTTGCTTCACGAAAAACCTTTCAAGGGTGTAAACGGTTCTGGAAAGCATAACAACTGGTCGCTTGGTACTGATACAGGCGTACTGCTGATGGCTCCTGGAAAGACTTCTGAGGAAAATCTACGTTTCATCACTTTCGTGGTGAATACTTTGATGGCAGTTTATCATCATAACGGATTGCTCAAGGCTTCTATCATGAGTGCTACTAACTCTCACCGTCTTGGAGCTCACGAGGCACCTCCTGCAATCATCTCTTCATTCCTTGGATCTCAGTTGAGCAAGGTGCTCGACCATATCGAAGAAAGCAAGGCAGACGAATTCATGTCATTGAGCGATAAGTTGGGTCTGAAACTTGACATTCCTCAGATACCTGAACTTCTTATCGATAATACTGACCGTAACCGTACTTCGCCATTTGCATTTACCGGTAACAGATTTGAATTCCGTGCTCCTGGTTCAGAATCTAACTGTGCAAGTGCAATGATAGCCTTGAATACTGCCGTGGCAGAACAGTTGATGATATTCAAGAAAGAAGTCGACGAACTTATCGAGAAGGGTGAACCTAAGATGTCGGCTATACTTCAGACTATCCGCAGATACATCAAGATATGCAAGCCTATACGCTTCGACGGAAACGGTTACAGCGACGAATGGAAAGAAGAAGCAAAACGTCGTGGTCTGGACTGTGAAACAAGTTGCCCATTGATTTTCGACAACTACATGAAACCTGAAACAATCAAGATGTTCGAGTCTACAGGTGTCATGAACCGTAAAGAGCTTGAGGCACGTAACGAGGTGAAGTGGGAAATGTATGTAAAGAAAATTCAGATTGAAGCTCGTGTTCTAGGCGATCTTGTTATGAACCATATCGTTCCTGTTGCTACCGAGTACCAGACTAAACTTGTAGACAATGTATACAAGATGAAGTCAATATTCCCGGATGATGAGTCTAACAAACTTTCGGCCGAGAATATAGCGATTATAAAGGAAATAGCAGAGCATACTGCATACATCAAGGAAAATGTAGATGCTATGGTTGAAGCCAGAAAAGTGGCAAACAGGATAGAGTCAATCCGCGAAAGGGCTATTGCATATCATGACAATATTGCTCCTATGCTGGAACTTATCCGCTACCATATCGACAAACTTGAACTTATCGTCGATGACCGTATGTGGACACTTCCTAAATATCGCGAACTTCTGTTCATCAGATAATAATTTACATATTATATAAATGCTACAGTTATGAAGCGTATCATCAATTACATTTGGCCTGTTTTGCTATGTTTCGGTATAGGTTATGCAGCAAGTGGACTGCAGGCTGAGTCTATGGTTGAGTGGTATCCTTACCTTAACAAGTCGGGGCTCACACCACCTAACATAGCCTTTCCTTTAGCATGGTCCATAATATACCTCCTGATGGGACTTTCATTGGGACGAGTGCTGAACAAGGAATTTAAGAAAGGTGTCTTTATCTGGACTGTACAGCTGATATTTAACTTCCTCTGGAGTATCTTGTTCTTCACCATGCGTATGCCGGTTTGGGGATTAGTTGATATATTGCTTCTTGATGCTTCGGTGATATGGTTTATGATGGCTGTAAGCAAGAAAGACAAACCTGCTTTGTATATGTTTATACCTTATATATTGTGGCTGGTTGTAGCTACTTATCTGAATGGATATATAGTAATCAATAATTGATATTTTTACTGAAATATAGAAATCCCGGAACAGATACCGACTGTTTCGGGATTTTTTTGGATGCTGACAGTAGTCGGCATCACTACTGACAATAGTGGGTAGCATTGCTGACCGTAGTCAGCAGCATTGCCTACTGTAGTCGGCACCAGAATATTTCGTGGCATTTTGATGAATCTTAAGACAATAACCCCCTCACGCATGAATTTGTTTCTGCATAATCCATACATGAGGGGATATCTTCTATATACTGTTGTGTTTACTTTACAGTTTACCTTTTTCGTCCAGATAAGAGTCTTTGAATCCTAGGAAATATAATACTCCGTCCAGTCCTATGGTGTTGATGGACTGTTCTGCATTTTCCACCACTTTAGGTTTGGCATGGAAGGCTATTCCCAGTCCGGCTGTCGAAAGCATAGGAAGGTCGTTCGCACCGTCGCCCACGGCTATAGTCTGTGCAATGTCTACCTTTTCCACCTGAGCCAGCAGTTTCAGAAGTTCTGCTTTACGCTTACCGTCCACTATCTCACCAAGATATCTGCCTGTGAGTTTTCCGTTTTCTATTTCAAGCTCATTGGCATAAACATAGTCTATTCCGAATTTTCGTTTCAGATATTCGCCGAAATAGGTGAAACCTCCCGAAAGTATAGCTATTTTATATCCGTAGTGTTTCAGTACGAACATCAGTCTTTCCACCCCCTCGGTTATAGGCAGGTTTTCGGCTATATCCTTCATTACACTTTCGTCCAGTCCTTTCAGAAGTGCAACCCTTTCGGTAAAACTTTCCTTGAAGTCTATTTCTCCACGCATAGCGCGTTCGGTAATAGCCCTGACTTGTTCGCCCACTCCTGCACGTTCTGCCAGTTCGTCTATACACTCGGTTTGTATCAGTGTAGAGTCCATGTCGAAACATATCAGCCTTCGCATGCGGCGGTACATATTGTCAAGCTGCAGAGAGAAGTCCATTCCCATTTCGCTGCTCAATTTCATAAGGCTGCGTTGCATTTCAACCCTATTGTTCAGTGTTCCTCTAACGGAGAATTCTATACATGCCCTTACACTGGCTTTTTCTTCATCCAGCGGAACTCGCCCGGTTAGTCGTTTTATTGAGTCTATGTTCAGCCCCTGGTCGGCTATAATCTTTGTGGCAGCAGCTATCTGTTTTGCAGTGAGCCTTCTTCCGAGTATTGTAATGATATATCTGTTTTTTCCCTGCATCGAGACCCAGTTTTCGTATTCTTCTACCGATACCGGATAAAAGCGTATGTTCACTCCAAGTTCCGAAGCCTTGAAAAGCAGTTCTTTCATTATGTTTCCCGATTCAGTTTCCTTGCTTTTGAATAAAATACCGAGTGAAAGCGTTTGGTGTATGTCTGCCTGGCCAATGTCTAGAATTGTTACATCGTATCTGGACAGTATTTCTGTGATAGAAGCTGTCAGTCCTGGGCGGTCTATACCGGTTATTCTTATAAGTGTAAGTTCTGTATTCATAATGTTTGACAAAGTTTTACGTTTTTACAATGCTATCCTCCTTAGTTTTATTCTAAGGTTGGACAGTTCGGCATCAGCGTGAGAAGATGTGGAACTGGCATTTCTTAATGTGAGTTTATGTAATTTTTTCTTGTCTGTGTCTTGCAATGTAAGTTCCTGTTTGTAAATAGTCAGGTCTTTAGATGGACGTAATATGTAATTGGTGTTTTTTTCAAATCTGTTGTATACTCTCATTACTATTTGGTTGTTTCCTTTTTTTAGACGTACAAGTACTTTTTCCATTCTGAAATCACATCCGTAAGTATTCAGGTGTTTCATTATGGAATTTCCATTAATATATATTTCAATGCCACTTCCTGCTCCTGCTTCAATAATGATATACTGCTCTCTTGGAGAGTCTATGTTTTGCATTACGTAGTATGTGTCATTTATATCTACTTTAAAACTTTGCTTTTCAGTTCTGGTTTCTTTCCATGTATGATTCTTTATGGGTGTATTGTTAATGTCTGTATTGATGGTTTGCGGTGCATGGAATATTTTTTGCTCAGGACCGCAAATATATTGTTTCCCCCAAACAGTTCCATTTGCTACAGGTAACTGGGATTGTTTGCCATTGTTTAGTGTCACTGTATAAATTTTTCCATCCAGATTTATCTCCAGTTTTTTCCCTAACTCCTGTGATGTATATATAAATTCAAGTTGTTTGAGCATGATTTGTTCAAAATACCATGAATATTTTACAGTACTTTTGTATGTAGTGCCAAAATCAAATCCAAAAAGGCTGTATGAAGGTACTGCATTATTTCGTTTAAGAGTTATAGCTCTTATTGATTCAGGTTGTTGTTCTTCAATATTCTGTTTGAATTCCAATGTAAGTATATTTACATTTTTTCCCTTGTATGCCGATGCCGGTATAGCTATGTCTACCAGTCCGTTCTTTTGTATACATGTAGCCAGTTTCCCATCGGCTTTTTTCAATTCGTATTCAGGCATGTATAATTTTATTCTTCCGTCTTTGGGATATTTACCTGACAAAATGAAATATAGTGTACTATCTTTTCGGGTAACAGTCCCCCAGTCAAAATCTTGCAGAAATGGTGTACGTTTTGTTTGATATATGGCATTACCGTTTTTTTTCAACCATTCTCCTATACTGTTCATTATTTCTTTATCGTACATTCTGATTTGGCCGTTATTTTCCAAGTGTATTCCAAATATGAACCCTCCACCATATGATATTGCGTCGGTCATTTTTTGTATTATTCTTTTAGCGTCCGATTGTGCATTGTCAATTTCTATTGAAGATGTTGGAAATGATAGCGATGAATCGTAGCGCCAGTTACATTCTAGGAATTCTTTATCGAAGTGGAACTTAAGGACATTGCAGAAATCGTAAAATCCGTTGCCGGCATTATTGCTTACCATACAGTCCGGCTGTAATTTGTGTATAAGTGTATATAGCTCTTCGCTCTCCTTAGGAGTCTTCGCCTCCATATCAAAGTCGAATTCTGCAATTTTTCCGTATTCAGTAAGTAACTTTGATATTTGTTTTTTAGTGTTTTCATGTAGCTTCTTCGAAGCAGGATATTCTTTATTGTCCTGTTTATCCGAGATGTGGAAATATAGTCCCAACTGTATATTGTTTTTGCTGCATGCCTCGCTTAATTCTTTTATTATGTCTCTTGTGATTATTGGGTTATGTCTGGCACTATTATCTGTCAGGTTGTTATAGAAATAAATATTGTCAATTTTGGCAGGGGCAATAATGGTACGCATACCAGACTTTACAGCAAGTGCAACTATTGAATCAGCATTGAATCTGTCATAATTGAACTTGCCTGTCAATAATGCATCTTTAGAATCTTTCTGTATTGGTAATATAATCTTCATGGCCAGTTTATTGTCATGCCATGTCCTTAATGCATTTTCTGAGACTTTTGCAGGAATACTATTTATGTATATTAACAGTAAAGAAAATATGGATAAAATACGTATCTTCATAATATATAATGATATAATGATGAGCAAAGATAATTACTTCTTTTGTGATATGCTAACTTTTCATTAATTTTGCAGCTCATATTTATAAGTATTATTAAAAACTAAAAAAGACAATGAAAAAACTGTTTTTATCAATCATCGTATGTATGATAACAGCGATTGCGGGTGCACAGAACATTCAGTTGCATTATGACTTCGGTAGCTCGATTTACAAGTCATTGGACAGCAGACCTAAAGTTACAACAACTGTTGAGATGTTTAAACCTGACAGATGGGGTAGCACATTCTTCTTCGTGGATATGGACTATACTAAGGAAGGTGTTGCCGGAGCTTATTGGGAAATTGCCCGTGAATTGAATTTCTGGGGTGGTCCTTTCTCTGCGCATGTGGAATATAATGGTGGATTGAATTTCATTAAAAATGCATATCTTCTTGGTGCTACTTATACATGGAACAATGCTGACTTTACTAAAGGTTTTACATTTACTCCTACATATAAATACATTCAGAAGAATGTATCGCCAAACAATTTCCAGTTGACAGCTACATGGTATCTTCATTTCTGTCAGGGTAAATTCACATTCAGTGGTTTTGCCGATTTCTGGAGAGAAAAACATACTGACGGTGAAGGTAATTCGCATGATTATGTATTCATGACCGAACCACAGTTTTGGGTAAATCTGAACAAATTTGATAAGGTGAGCGATGATTTCAACCTAAGTTTCGGTACAGAGTGGGAAATAACATCAAACTTCGCCCTAATGAATGGTTGGAAATGGATTCCTACTCTTGCAATGAAATGGTCTTTCTAATTGTATAATTATCTAGAATGTAAATCATTATGTTAGAAAAACTTTTCGGATTCGATAAAAATGTCACTCGTGTACGTACAGAGGTATTGGCAGGTATCACTACCTTCCTTACAATGGCATATATCCTTGCCGTAAATCCAAATATCCTTAGTGCTACAGGAATGGATAAGGGAGCATTGTTTACAACAACAGTAATAGCTTCTGCCTTTGCCACACTGTTGATGGCTTTCTATGCAAAATTGCCTTTCGGACTTGCTCCGGGTATGGGACTTAACGCATTTTTTGCTTATACAGTGTGCCTTACTATGGGATATACATGGCAGTTTGCCCTCACTGCTGTATTGATTGAAGGTCTTATCTTCATATTATTGACTGTTACAAACCTTCGTGAAAAGATAGTAGATGCAATACCTGTCACATTGAAAAATGCTATCGGTGCAGGTATCGGTCTCTTTATCTCTTTCATCGGATTGCAGAATGCAGGAATCATCGTAAACAACGATGCTACGCTTATCAGTATGGGAAATATCACTTCAGGTACAGCTTTGCTTGGAATGATAGGTCTTGTTATTACTTCTATTCTTTTGGTTAAAGGAGTAAGAGGTGCATTGCTTTTCGGTATACTTATTACAACTTTGATTGGTATTCCTATGGGAATTACTAAATTTGATGGTATAATTAGTACTCCTCCTTCAATAGAACCTATTTTCTGGCAGTTTGAATGGCACAATATATTCACAAAGGAAATGATTGTAGTGGTATTTACATTCCTGTTTGTGGATATGTTTGATACTATCGGAACATTGGTAGGTGTGACTACTAAAGCCGGAATGATGGACAAGAACGGTAAGATTCCTCATCTGAAACAGGCATTTATGGTAGATGCCATAGGTACTACTGCCGGTGCAATGCTTGGAACAAGTACCATCACTACATTTGTAGAAAGTGCTTCTGGAGTAGGTGAGGGTGGTAGAAGTGGTCTTACAGCATTTGTAACAGCAGTTTGCTTCCTTCTTTCACTGTTTCTTGCTCCTTTCTTCCTTTCTGTACCAGGAGCAGCTACAGCACCGGTACTGATTCTTGTTGGTCTGATGATGATGTCTTCAGTGCTTAAAGTCAATTTTGCTGACTACTCTGAAGCCATCCCGGCATTTATCTGTATCATCTTCATGCCTCTTGCCTACAGTATATCAGACGGTATCGTACTTGGTATGATAAGCTATGTTCTTATTAATCTGCTTACTGGTAAGTATAAGAAACTTACAATCGGTATGTATATACTGGCTGCAATATTCGTATTGAAGTTCTTTGTATAAAGTTTACATAATCCATATATTAATAAAAAGGCGGTGGGGGCTCCATCGCCTTTTTTGATAAATATATAAATAGATTTACAATCGGAAAAATATTGATGTTTTTTTAATAGAGTTTTTATTAACTTTGTTCTGTTATTTATAAAATGTTACATATTATGCCTGATTATACTCAAATATTGCCAATATTGATTACTATGATATCCGTTATATGCATTGGTGGTTCATCGCTTCTCTTTTTACGTTCACGTGACAATCGTTCGCGTCGTATACTTGCAGGCATAATGATGACATGGGGACTTTTTTATGTAGTACGTCTTATAGGAATGCTTATGCAGAATCCTGATTTGAACTTTACTCAAATTGATGTGGCGAATGTAATAGTATTGATAAGCGGCAATTTTTATCTGATAGTGTTATTGCTCTATCCCATTGAAGTTATACGTCCAGGGTGGCTTAGCTTGAAACGTACGTTTCTCTTATTACTCCCTTATCTATCAGTAACAATGTTTTATTATATAGTTTTGTTCTTTCTTGGTGAGAAACCTCTTGCGCTACATAAAATGGAACAGCTAATGATGCATATAGGAGAGTTTAATGTTTGGTATCGTCTTTTCATGTGTCTTTCCATTGTGGTTTATCTTGCATTCCTTTTTCGTCTTACCTGGCATTATAAAAAACTATATCAACAATGGTGTCGTAACAATTATTCTAACGATGAAAACTTAAATGTTTCGTGGTTACGACAATACGGTATAGGAGTTGTTTTGATTGGTGTTGCCTATTTTCTTGTACTTTTTAATGGAAGCACATACACATTCATTATACATAATATTACAGTCCAATGTTTCTTCTGCTATACACTTTATAATGGACTTTTTCAGGATAATCCTTATAGTAATGATTTTTTCAGTAATACTATGGATGAGGCAGAAGCATGCAGAACGGCTGAACTTAAAGAAGAACAATTGTTTCAAGGCCATACTTGTTTTATTGACGTAGATGCGAACGAATCATTTCTAAAGAAATTACCTCTATATCGTGACGAGATTGCACAATGGATGATAAATAAAAAGCCATACCTAAATCCAAACTTTAAACTTATGGATGTAACGGAAATATTACCTTTGAACCGAACTTATCTTTCACGCGTTTTCAATGAAGGTTTCGGGAGCAGCTTTAGTGACGTGGTTCGCAGTTACCGAATTAAAGAGGCAGAATGGATGCTTTTAAATCGCAAGGACATTTCTGTTGGGCAAGTAGGTGAACTTTGTGGATTCTCATCTCCTTCAGTATTCAATCGTACATTCGTACAGAGCCATGACGGACTTACTCCAAACCGCTACCGCAAACAGACAGAAGTATGATAGTCGTATCCATGACTTCGTAATTATCTAGTTTACATAGCTATAAAGTCTTTTTTATAAATTGTATATATCCTGTTTATCATTTGTCGATTTGTTATTTATCATTTGCAAATTAAATTTAATAAATGGCAAATCGTTTTTTTGTGTATTTCCTGAACTTTGTATTACTGTTTTTGGGCACTCAAATTCATAAACAGAAAGGCTGTATTGGGTCAATTAGTAAAAACTTTGTTTCACTTGGATTTAGGTTATGAGTGAACTTTTTTAAGTATAAATGAATAGCTATGGATATTTTAAATACAATATTGAATTGGGCAGTATGTACTTTTTTTATATGTGGAATATATCTGTGGTTGCGTAGATATGAAGGAGATATTTCCCGCCGTTATTTGTTTCTGACTTGGATGTTTGCTAGTGTTGTGTATTCTCTGCGTTTGATTTCCGACAATTTATTATTACCTTCGTCAGGCTATTCTGTTCTTCCTGTCGGTAATCTGATAGGAGGTATTATGTATATTATGATTCTTTATTTGTATCCTGTCAGGGTCATCAATGATGTCTGGTTTGGAAATAGATATAAAAATTTTGTTATAATACCAGGATTAATATTGATTGCCGTACTTATTATAATCAATCCGTATTGCCGCGACTTGACGTCTTTTGAAGAGTTTTGGACTCATATAGGTGAATTTAATGTCATTTTAAGACTGGTAATATTACTTCTTGGAATATTACCATTTACTGTAATGTTGTTTTATATCCCATATAATTATACTAGGAGTAGCGCATATCATAAATGGATATTGTCATATTCAATAAAGATTCAGTTGATAGGCGCTTTGTATATTATATTTATGCTTACAGGCAGTCCTGTAGTAAGTGGAATTCATATAATAGTAAATATATATTTATGTACTTCTGTTACATATTATGAGCTCTTTGTTCGATTTAGTGTTTCAAAAGAAGTTAGAGAGCAGATTAAATTGGAAACTATAACTTTTCCGGTTGATAAATCAAATATACCGGATGAAGCTGTAAGTCCTCTTGTAAAGCAGATTTATAAATTAATGGATGAGCAGCAGATTTGGAGAAATCCTGATTTAAATTTGATAGAATTGTCGTCTATGCTTAATACGAACAGGAGTTATTTATCCAAGGCCATTCAGGAGGCTGGTTATAAAAACTATTCTGACATGATTAATCGCAGACGAATCTCTGAATTTGTTGAAATGGCAAAAAACGGAAAAATAGATAATGTTCAAGATGCTTTCTTCAGTGTGGGTTTTCGTTCCCGTGAAACAGCCTTGAGAAGTTTTAAAAAATATATAGGTGTCCTGCCTACTGATTATTTACGTAATAATGTTTCTGCTTCCGAATTGTAATTTTTATAGACATATAATCTTATTTTGACAACTCTATCCGTTTTGCATTTTTTACAGCTTCATAATCATTTGTAAGAGTGAATTCTGTCATCATCTTGATTTTCTAGATTTCTCCTGAATTTGGCTTCAGATTTTCATCAGTAATAGCATTCTGCTTTTTGTGCATTTTGTCAAGAATTTTTTAAGCTTTTTCTGAGAATATCTTTCTCCATTTACCATTTCCAGACGAAACATGTTGCTTCCGGCAGTTTCCTTTATATAGTCCCTTGCAGTACTGCCACCACGAACCTGAAAAACGATATAATTCTCATCGTCAAAATATCTGCCCTGAATGAAAGACAGAGTTCTGAGGTCACCTATTGTAATACTTCCATGGGTATGTGTCGTTTTTCGCAGTATATTCATTTCTCAATAGTAGTTTTTAAATGTAGCGGATGTTGTGACCTCATTATCGGTTGAAGTTTTCTTATTTTTTATTATTTGTTTAACAGATATTTACAGTTTGTGGATAGTGGTTTTTGTAGCAAATTAAGTTATATGGGTAAACAGATAAAGTTTCAGATATAAAAGACTATCGGAACTTTGGGTATCATAAACGTATTCTTCCAAAAGCCGATTTTCAAAAAGAGGATAAATTTTTTAATAGAGAAAAGAAATATGGAAACAACAAAAAATGGAGAAACAGTAAAATTGGTATTGCCTTTTCCTCATTTCCTGTGGATGCTTGGAACGAACCCTGGTGTTCCCAAAGAAGAAACAGTGCTGAATGAGTCGCAAACAGAACAAGTAAATATAAACAGAGAAAATGTAAGTTATGAAGAAAAATGATGCAGATATGCTGGCGGCTATACTCCAGGCATCTAATCGTTATGCCATGCGTCCGGCACTCGTTTTAGACGACCGGACTTATACCTATCAGGAATTGTTCGGACTGGCAGGAAGTATTAGTGAAACACTTAGAAATCTTAAAGAAGACATTATTGGCATCACGGCTGAGAACAGTATGGAAACTTACGCATCTATCCTGGCTGTGCTGTTCTCCGGAAAAACCTATGTCATGTTGCATCCTGATTATCCCGCAGAGCGCAACTGTAGGATAGCCGGACAATCCGGTATTGGACTGTTGCTTTACAGTGGAGAGAATGGCGATATACTTCCCGCTGACATCAGTGCCAGACGTGTGTCTCTCTCCTCATATTGCCCAGCTTCGTATTCCGGCATTGTGGTGCCTGACGTTGACCCAGACGTACCTGCTTATATCATCTTCACGTCAGGAAGTACGGGCGAACCAAAAGGTGTTCCTATATCCCGGAAAAACTTGGATGCTTTCTACAGGGCTTATAGTGCTTTGGGATGGGAACTGGACGAAAACGACCGTATGCTTCAGATGTTCGAACTTACATTCGATGTCTCGGTAGTGTCATTTCTTTATCCGCTGACTCTCGGAGCTTGTGTATATGCCGTTCCTCAGAAAGGAATGAAATACCTTAATGTACTGGATATTATGGAACGTCATCGTCTTACGTTTGCGGCAGTTGCACCTTCCGTACTTCGGTTGTCACGTCCTTATTTCGGAGAAATCTGTTTCCCGGACTTGCGATATCTCATAGTCACTGCCGAAGCCACAGACGTAAATCTGCTTAATGAGTTTCGTCCTTGCATACCCAATGCTAAAGTAATAAATCTTTACGGACCTACCGAAGCTACCATATACTGCACTTCGTATGTCATTCCGGCTGAAGGAACCAAACACCATAACGGTATGGCTGCAATAGGGAAACCTTTTCAGGGCATGGACTATATGATTGTATCTCCTTTGGGCAAACAACTTCCTGCCGGAGAGACCGGTGAACTGTGGATTTCCGGACCGCAGCTAATGAGCGGATATTGGTGCGCTCCCGAAAAAACTGCGGAATGTTTTGTTACAGATTCCTCCGGAAGGCTTTATTACCGTACCGGCGATCTCTGTCTGGCAGATTCTGACGGGGATATTATTTATTGCGGTCGCAAAGACACACAGGTAAAGATACAAGGCTTCAGAATAGAATTGAGCGAAATAGAATATCACGTCAAGGCTTTTTATGGGCATACCTGCAATGCTTTGGTTTTGCCGATTTATACACATGACGGAAACTGTGAACTGCACCTTGTTATAGAAAAGGATGCTGAAGACACGGAAAATCTTGAACGGTATATGCAGAGTCATTTGCCGTCATATATGTTGCCACGTCGCATTCACTTCATTCATTGCTTTCCGCAAAACAACAGTAACAAAACTGACCGGAATCAATTATTAAAATATATCACTCAATAAATAAAAAACAATCAAGTATATGGAAACAACAGAATTATTGGAAATCTTGAACGGAATATTCAGAAAAGTATTAAAAAGAGACAACATCGCATTGACCGAAGACACTACTGCACACGATGTGGACGGATGGGATTCACTGACCAATATGGTGCTGATCAGCGAGATAGAGAATAAGTTCGGAGTGCGTTTCACGTTCCGCGAGATAGTGAAATTGAAAAATGTGGGTGACCTTTGCCATGCCATCATGAATAAGACCAAATAGGATAGGAGGAAAAAGTAATGTCATTCATTTCCCTTGAATTTGTCCTGCTGTTCCTGCTCTGTTTCATATTATACCATTTGGTCAGTGATAAAGGACGGAAGTATGTTTTGATTGCGGCAAGTGGAGTTTTCATCGGATACTTCAATCCCATATTCCTTGTCACGGCACTGGTCGTGAGTCTTTTTACATACGGCGTAGCGATACTTGTTGAGCAAGCCCGTGAGAAAAAAAGAGATTTCCGCTTGATTTACTGGGGCAGTATATCCTGTCTTGTCCTCTGCTGGATTGGTTTCCGTTATGCCAATCGGTTGACGGGAGACTCAGGTTTTATTTTCCCGTTGGGAATGTCGTTCTATACATTTCAGGCCATCGGATACCTGACGGAAGTCTATTGGGAGGAGGAAAAGGCGGAACGTAATCTGATTGATTTTCTGCTTTATATGCTTCTGTTCATGAAGTTTCTGTCAGGCCCGATTGAACGGTCCGCCGATTTGCTTCCGCAAGTCCGAAGACTCTCTCCGGCATCTTATTCCATGATGACCTACGGCATGAGGTTGATTGTGATAGGATTGGTGAAAAAACTGGTACTTGCCGACCATATAGCACCCTATATTGACGGCGTGTTCAGTTCGATGCACACCGTATCAGGTGTACAACTGCTTATGGCCTGCCTTCTCTATCCCATCGAACTTTATGCTGATTTCTCCGGCTACACGGATATGGCGATTGGAACAGGAATGCTGTTTGGCTTGAAACTCTCACCCAACTTCGCGCATCCCTTTGCCGCCCAGACCACGGCTGAGTTCTGGCGCCGCTGGCATATCTCCCTTTCCTCCTGGGTACGGGATTACATTTTTTTTCCTCTCTCATCGGTTACACGCCGTTGGGGACAATGGGGTGTGGCGGCAAGCCTCATGGTGACCTTTGTTGCTTTGGGTATATGGCATGGTGCCGGATGGACATTTGCCGTCTATGGATTCATACAGGGGCTTGTGATTGTGTGGGAACTAAGGACTGAAAAAATACGGAACAAGGTAAGGAAGCGTATCGGGAAACGGCTGTTCGCCACGCTATCGGTAATCCGTACATACCTTATTTTTGCCGTATCGCTGGTGTTCTTCAAGGCACAGTCAGTTTCAGACGCATTCTATTTCCTACGGAGTATTTCTTTTCAGACGCATGCGAGCTGGAAAGAAATCAATATCGGTATGTCCGACCATATCTGTATCGTGGCAGGTTCCGCATTGTTACTGATACTGCTTTATGACTATTTTATGTCCAAAGGCGACTTGCATCTTCGTTTTGAAAAACAGTCGGCATTAATTCGCTGGACAGTGTATTATTTAATTGTGTTCGCCGTGTTTGCTTATGGCAAGTTCGGCACTGAAAACTTCATATATCTGCAATTCTGATGGAAAAGATACCGGAAACTATCACTGGCGCAAACATCCGTAAACGGTCTGCCTTCTCACGCATTGTCCGAAAGTCAGTGTTGTTCGCCATACCGTTTTGGGCTTTGATTGCCCTGTACATTTACGATGACCCTTTCATGGTACTTCGCAAATACGACCTGTATGATTCTGACGTCATGCTGAACGAACATCATGTAGGTTGGCAAATATACCGTAACCATTGTGACAGTGTGCATTTCAATTCTTTTATCCTGGGTAATTCATGTACAATGGCTTTCCGTTGTGCGGAGTGGGAAAAATATCTTGATTCCGGTGATCGCGCTATCCGTCTTTTCGGTAATGGAGAGAGTATGAAGGCAATAAGTCTCAAGCTTCGTGCCCTTGATAATGAAGGTGCAGAAATAAAGAATGTGCTGATGATTCTTGACCGGACCTCGCTTTCACGTTTTAGCCTTTTGAATGGTTACGGTAATATACTTCCGGCTGCCATATCTGGGGAAAGTCCGTTTGCTGTGCAGATGGAATTTATTCAGGCATTCGCAATGCCGGACTTTTTGTTTCCATATCTGAAATATAGAATTACAGGAAGTGTGGAACCGGGAATGAAGCGAATGAACCCTTATGGAAGGATACGAGATTCAAGGAACAATGATTCGTTCAATCCACGTGATAAGATGATTGAACAGGAAGGTGAGGCATACTGGGAAAACCGGAAAAAGGAATTTCCTGAACGTGATGGCACTGTTGTTGTAGAAGAGCCTGCCATATTTCATAATCAGCGTATGGTATTGGATGATATTATGGAAGTCCTGCATCGTCATAACACCTCTGTACGTGTAATAATCAGTCCGGATTATAATCAGAAAGAATTACACCCGGATGACAGGGAAATCTTACAAGGCATTTTCGGAAAAGAAAATGTATATGATTTCAGTGGTATTAATGAGTTTACAGAAGATTACCATAATTATTATGAATCAGGACATTATCGTCCCTTGTTAGGCAATAAACTGTTGGAACGAATTTATAAACATCAATGACATCAGTTAAACCAAATTTATATATTGTCATGAGGGTGTGTCTTTTATGTATTCACTGTATGTTCATTAATCCGAATTTAGGATTTGCAAAATAAAACTGTTATCTTTGTATTTAAGATTAAAAATAGGTCAGTCATGAGCAAACTTTATCCTATAGGCATACAGAGTTTTGAAAAAATTAGAGAACAAGGTTATATCTATGTTGATAAAACGGCATTGATATATCAGTTGGTGTCCACAGGTCAATATTATTTCCTCAGCCGTCCTCGCCGTTTCGGCAAGAGTCTTCTTATATCTACTCTTGAAGCGTATTTCTCCGGAAAGCGAGAACTTTTTGCCGGGCTGGAAATGGAGAAACTGGAGAAAGATTGGATAGAGTATCCTGTGTTGCATATGGACTTGAATACGAGAAACTATCATAGCAAGGACTCTTTGACCGGAATACTAAATCAAAACTTGGAGATATGGGAAAAACTCTATGGTGATGAGAAGAAAGATCGTGTGCCGGAAGAACGTTTTATGTATATGATAAAACGGGCATACGAAGTGACCGGAAGAAAAGTTGTCATTCTCATAGACGAATACGACAAGCCTATGCTTCAGGCCATAGGTAATCCAGAACTCCAGACTGAATATCGCAACACCTTGAAAGCTTTCTATGGAGCCTTGAAGTCGTGCGACGGATACATACAGTTTGCCATGCTCACAGGTGTGACAAAATTCGGAAAAGTAAGTGTGTTCAGCGATTTGAACAATCTGATGGATATCTCCATGATAAACCGTTTCTCCGAAATATGCGGAATAACCGAAGAGGAGCTTCACAGATATTTCGACGATGATATTCACACTCTGGCCGAGAAACTTGGAACAGGTTATGAGGAAACCTGCGCGCGCCTGAAACTGAATTATGACGGTTATCATTTCAGCTTTAAGTCACCGGGTATGTATAATCCTTTCAGTCTTCTGAATACCTTTGCCAATATGCAGATTGATAATTACTGGTTTGCTACGGGTACGCCTACATATCTGGTTGAACTGATGAAGCAGCATAACTACAATGTGGAGGAGATTGAAGACATAGTGACCAGCGGTCCTGTTCTTGATTCCATAGATGCGGCATCCACCGACCCGGTTCCTGTAATCTATCAGAGCGGTTATCTTACAATCAAGGGATATAATGAAGAGTTCGAGAACTACACCCTTGGTTTCCCTAACCGCGAGGTTGAGCAGGGTTTTTTCCGTTTCCTTCTGCCTAATTATGCCTCTGTCAGCGTAACAAAATCTCCATACGAGATCCAGCGTTTCGTAACTGACGTGCGCAAAGGTGATGTGGATTCTTTCCTGAGCCGTCTGCAGACTTTCTTCGATGATATCCCATACGAACTTGCGCCACGCGACCGTGAGGTGCACTATCAGAACATTCTCTACATAGTGTTCAAACTCATGGGATTCCATGCGGAAGTGGAATATCATACATCGCGCGGACGTGTTGACCTCGTGCTGAAAACCTCTGACTATATCTATGTGATGGAATTCAAACTCGACGGAACAGCCGAGGAGGCCATGGCTCAGATAGACGCTAAAGGGTATGCCTCCGCATTTGTTGCCGACGGACGGAAGGTTATCAAGGTTGGGGTGAATTTCAGTTCGGAAACAAGGACTATAGACAGATGGATAATAGCTTGACTTTATTTGATTGAAATATTGCCGATATCGGCAAAAAATGTATCTTTGCCCTGATATTTTATTATATAAACTTGCCGATAGA
>CALUPA010000045.1 GCA_944322395.1 uncultured Phocaeicola sp. | reverse complement strand
TTTAAAAAAACCGCGTAATTGACTATATTTCAATAATTTCAAAGAACTAATTATCCACTTTTACGGGACAGTAGTGAATTATATTTATTATTTCACTTCAAATTTACTAATAACTTTACGTTTAGACAAACTGATTTCCTGCAATATATTACTATATGGTCAATATATGTACTATTATGCAAAAAATCGTGCTTAAGTGGTGAAAAAAATTTATATTTAAATATATGAGTGGAAAATTAGTTATTTACTATGATTTACGTATCACTGTAAACCGTGATTTATTAATTATATACCAGAGTAGAAAGATTTTTTTCACAAAAAATATCGTTGGCGATCTCCAATATCTCGCTAGCCGTAATGCTTTCTATACGCTTGTAAACTTCTTCTTTTTCTTCGTAGCGGTTGTAGTGAAGGAAACATTTTCCCATGTCGAGTGCACAGTTTTCGAAATTGTCTGATGCCACTCCAAGCTGTCCGATGATTTGTTTTTTTACAGCTGACAGTTGGTTTTCTTTCATTAAGTTTTCTCTGAGTTTCTTTAGTTCCTTTCTTGCCAGTTCAATACACCGTTCCTTATCTTCAGGATCGCAGCCGAAATATATGCTGAATACTCCTGTATCGGTATATGATGTCAGGTTCGATTCAACATTGTATACCAAAGCATTTTTCTCTCTTAAAGCAATATTCAGACGGCTGTTCATTCCTGGACCTCCAAGGATGTTGTTAAGCAGATATAGACCTGTTCTTCTCTTGTCGTGTGCATCGTAAGCTCTTGTACCTATCATAACATGCGACTGGTGTGTGTCTCTGCCTATTGTGATATTTTGTGGGACATACTCGGGAGGTGTAAGTCGTTTTATGCTTTCTTCCTGAAAAACAGGTATGTCTGAAGTAAGCCTTTCCATTGTTTTTACCACTTTCTTGAATTCAATGTTTCCCATTATGAAGAACACCATGTTTTCTGTTCTGTATTTTTCGTGGGTAAAACGTAGGGCATCCTTCGAACTTAGTTTTCTAAGAATATCCGGTTTCCCGAGAATATTTCTTCCCAAAGGATGATTGGGGAAAATAATCTCTTCAAAATCGTCAAAAATCAGTTCGGCTGGGCTGTCTTCGTAACTTTGAATTTCATCTATTATTACTTCTACTTCTTTTTCAATTTGGTTTTCAGGAAATGTACTATGGAACACTATGTCAGTCAGAAGTTCTGCGGCACGCATGAAATGCTCTTTCAGGAAAGTACTATATACTATTGTTTCCTCCTTGTTTGTAAAAGCATTTAAATCTCCTCCTACATTTTCCATACGGTTCAGTATGTGCCATGCCCGTCGGTGAGTTGTACCTTTGAACAGCAGGTGTTCTACAAAGTGAGCCATTCCTTGTTCTCTGTCTTGCTCGTCGCGGGTTCCGGCGTTTATTGCGTATCCGCAATATACCACGTCGGTGGGGCTTGGACAATGTATAATTCTTAGTCCGTTTGCCAATGTATGTGTAGATATTGTTTTCATAATTAAGCTTTTCGAGTGATGCAAATTTAAGAAAGGTTTTTCTTATAAAAAAACTCCTTGACGTTTTAGATAAAATGTCTTGTCGTTTTGATTAAAATGACAGGACGTTTAAAAAAAACGTTTCAGGTATGGAAAAGGTATCAATTTTTATGTCCATATTTGTAAATAAAATTCATACATATGGAACGAATAGCAGTATTTTGTTCTGCTTCGCAGGACATAGACAATATTTATGCAGAGAAGGCACGTGAACTTGGAACATGGATGGGCAACAATGGTAAATGTCTGATCTATGGAGGTACAAGTTCCGGACTTATGGAAGTGATAGCAGCCGAGGCGAAAGCGCACGGGGCTATGGTAATGGGGGTGGTACCTACTATAGTGGAAGAACGCGGAAAGACAAGTGACCTTTGCGACGTGATTTTCCGTACGGACAATCTAAGTGACAGAAAAGATGTGATGTTGCGAGAGTCGGAAGTGGCGGTAGCATTGCCTGGAGGTGTGGGAACTCTAGATGAAGTCTTCAGTATGATGGCATCGGCCACAATAGGCTATCACGGCAAACAGGTGATATTATATAATATAAACGGTTTTTGGGACGGAGTGATTACATTTCTTGAGGGTCTGGAAAAACAGCACTTTGCGCACTCTCCACTGAGGAATTACTATAAGGTGGCAAATTCGTTTGAAGAATTGGTGGAGATGATAAAATGAGAGTCCGATAACTAACAGCTAATAACTAAAAACCAACAACTAACAACAGATATATGCGAAAGATTATAGGAATAGGAGAGACCATTCTGGATATACTTTTCAGAAACGGACAGCCGGAAGCTGCTGTACCTGGAGGCTCGGTATACAATGGAGTTGTGTCATTGGGAAGAATGGGTATGGATGTTACTTTCATCAGCGAAACAGGCAATGATAGGGTAGGGCGTATTATTCTTGACAATATGCGTGAGAATGGTGTTAAAACGGACAGTGTAAATGTATTTCCGGATGGGAAATCGCCTGTATCATTGGCTTTTCTTAATGAAAGGAATGATGCCGAATATATCTTCTATAAAGATTATCCGAAGTTGAGGCTGGACGTGAAAATGCCCGAAATAGGGAAGGATGATGTGTTGATGATAGGTTCGTATTATGCTATATCGCCTTTGCTGCGCGATAAGATTAAAGAGGTTATGGATTTGGCCAGGGATAATGGAGCCATTATATATTATGATGTTAATTTCAGAAGCAACCACCTTTCAGAGGCTATAAAGCTGATGCCTACAGTTCTTGAGAATTTTGAGTATGCCGATATTTTGCGAGGTTCGACAGAGGATTTTCAGAATCTCTTCAAGACCGGCGAACCGGATAAGGTTTATAATGATAACGTGGGCTTTTATTGTAAGAATTTCATTTGTACGGATGCAGACAAGGATATACATCTGTATACAGGCAATTTTAGAAAGGCATATGGTGTGGAGCCTGTTGAAACAGTAAGTACTATAGGGGCAGGGGATAACTTCAATGCCGGTGTGGTGTACGGACTTATAAGGAATAATATAGGAAAAGATGATTTACAGGGGCTTTCCGAAGCCGACTGGGATAAGGTGATACGCTGCGGCATTGACTTCAGTGCTGAAGTGTGCCGCAGTGTACACAATTCTGTATCTAAAAAGTTTGCTGCGTCATACCGCTGACAATCTTCTTTACTTCGTTCTGGAAGGCTATAAAACCGCCTCCCAGGACGCGGTTGCCATCGTAGAATACGGCCGACTGCCCCGGAGTGATAGCCGATGCTTCGGTGCTGAAACGTACTATCATGCGTCCATCGTCGAGTAGGGTAGCAGTGCAAGGAATAGGCTTGCTTCTGTAGCGTATTCTCACCGATAGTTCCTGGCATGTCAGTATCTCGTCGATATCGGCAGCATTGATATCTTCTACTAGCATATATTCAGTCTTGAGCTGTTCCGCATCTCCCAGCATGACAGTGTTTTTTGCCGGATTTATTTTCAGTACGTAAGCTGGTTTCCCGAGTGCTATTTCAAGGCCTTTGCGCTGACCTATAGTGTAGTAGGCAAAACCTTTATGCTGACCAAGCTTTAGACCTTTACTGTCGACAAACCATCCCGGACCTATCTTCTCGTCTATATCCGGACAGTGTTCTTTAAGGAAATCTCTGTAATCCTTGTCGATGAAGCAAATCTCCATGCTTTCTCCACCTTTTGCCTTGGCCTCGAAACCTTTCGATGCAAGGTACTCCCTTACTTCGAGTTTGGTCATTCCGCCGAGAGGGAACATCATTCTACGTAGTATCTCCTGTGGGAGTTTCCATAGGAAGTACGACTGGTCTTTTGTACTGTCATCACCGGTGAGGATATATCTATTGCCGTTTCTGTCTTCCATACGGCAGTAATGTCCTGTTGCAATGTAGGCACAGTTTGTTCTGTCTGCCCATTCGCACAATATTCTTTCCTTGAAAAGCGGGTTACACATAACGCATGGGTTAGGAGTGCGGCCACGCATGTATTCATCGATGAAATACTTCACTATCACCTGTTTGAATTCCTCGCGTACGTCAGCCACATGGTGTTCTATACCAAGCTTGGAAGCTAGTGCTTTTGCTTCGAGCACAAAATTGGGTTCCTCCTGATTTGGGTTAGAAAACTGTGATGCAATGTCCCATGTACGCATGGTTACGCCCACTACCTCGTATCCTTGTTCCTGCAGCATTATGCATGTGGCAGAACTGTCTATTCCGCCGCTCATACCAACCAGGACTCTCTTTTCTCTTTCTTTCATTGTTCGCGTAGTTTTGTTTTTATAACAGTGTGTGCGGTTATGATGTTCATCGGCTATTACCAGACTATACTTATTTTATGAACTTTTTGGCTACCTTATGATATGTATTGAGGTTTACTCCAAGTTTTTCGCCAAGTTCTATCATGTCGAACAGCATTCCCTGTATCTCCGACTGGTGTCCACGCGCGATATCCTTCTGCATTGATGCTGTACTGTGAGGGTCTAGTTTGTCGATAACTTTCAGATTGTAAGTTATAGGGTCTTCAGGGAAAACTACTCCCAGACGGCGACCTATCTCAGCACTTTCGGCAGACAGTCCCTTGAATGTGTCGCGCACTTCGCCTTCATGCTGTACTTCGCCCATAGGAACATCGTGATATGCTCCGGTACATGCCATGGCAGATATGAATGCCCATTTGATGAATGTGTCGCGGTTTATATCGTCCGAAACGTCAACTTTAATACCACACTTGCGTAGTATATCGGCTATTTCTTCCAGTCTTTCGGGTGCTACTCCCTGTTCAGGACGGGCGCCGAATACCAGACGGAATATTGTTCCCATTTGTGTTATTTCGCCTTCGCCTGATACGAATCCTACTATGTATATACATCCGTCGAGTACTTTAACAGATGGGGCTAGACGGCCGATTCTTGGGCCTGTGCCGTAGACATTAAGTATAGGGATAACCAGTGTATCGGGTGTGGAAGCGCGTTCAAGCGCATCTTTTATAGAGTCGATGGAATATCCTTTTACGCATACGAAAATAACGTCGGCCTTATCGTTGTATTCATCGGAAGTACAGGCCTTGACATTCAGAAAGTGTTCTCCTTTAAGGTCGGATTTCAAGTGCAATCCATTCTTGCGGATAGCTTCGAGATGTGCACCGCGTGCTATGCAGGTGACATCTTCGCCGTTTAAAGCCAAAAAACCGGCGATGCTGCCTCCAACGCCGCCGGTTCCTATTATAAGATATTTCTTTTTCATATATAATTGTAATTATACATTGAATCTGAAGTGCATGATGTCGCCGTCTTGAACTACATAGTCCTTACCTTCGACACTCATTTTTCCAGCTTCTTTTACTGCTGCTTCCGAGCCGTATTTGATATAATCTTCATACTTGATTACTTCGGCACGGATAAAGCCTTTTTCAAAGTCTGTGTGGATGACACCTGCACACTGTGGTGCCTTCCATCCCTTGCGGTATGTCCAGGCTCTTACCTCCTGCACTCCGGCTGTGATATATGTTTCAAGGTCAAGTAGCTTGTAGGCTGCCTTAATGAGGCGTGTTACACCTGATTCTTCCAAACCTACTTCCTGAAGGAACATCTGGCGGTCCTCATAAGTTTCAAGTTCGGCAATGTCTGCTTCAGTCTTAGCTGCAACAATAAGTATTTCAGCATTTTCATCTTTTACAGCTTCGCGTACCTGTTCAACGTATTTGTTGCCGTTCACTGCACTTGCTTCGTCTACATTGCATACGTAAAGTACAGGTTTGCTTGTAATAAGGAACAGATCTCTTGCAATTTTCTGCTCGTCTTTTGTTTCAAACTGTACAGTACGAGCCGATTTTCCTTGCTCTAGAGCTTCTTTGTACTGAACCAGTACTTCATAAGTCTGTTTTGCTACTTTGTCGCCACCGGTTTGTGCCTGTTTCTGCACTTTCTGTATGCGGCTTTCAATTGTCTCTAGATCTTTCAGCTGGAGTTCAGTATCAATGATTTCCTTGTCGCGTACTGGGTCTACACTTCCGTCTACATGAGTAACGTTTTCATCATCGAAACAACGTAAAACGTGGATGATGGCATCTGTTTCGCGGATGTTTGCAAGAAACTTGTTTCCAAGACCTTCACCTTTGCTGGCGCCTTTCACAAGTCCTGCGATATCAACTATTTCTACTGTTGTAGGTACTATGCGATTAGGATTTATAAGTTCTGCCAGTTTGTTCAGACGTTCGTCAGGAACAGTTATTACACCTACGTTAGGTTCTATAGTACAGAATGGGAAATTGGCTGCCTGAGCCTTTGCATTAGATAAGCAATTGAAAAGTGTCGATTTGCCTACGTTTGGCAATCCGACAATACCACATTGTAAAGCCATAAATATATATAAGTTTTTTATTTTTAGATCTAAAACTTTGCAAAGGTACTTATTTCTAGAAATATAACAAAAGATTGATGGTCATATAGCAAAAAAAGGAGGTATCTCGTGAAAGATACCTCCTGATAGAGAAGAGAGATTTATTGTTTACTAATTTTATCTGCTTGTTTTATTTATCCATTGTAACTGTCATTTCGGGAATGAGGATGAATGCACCCTTTTTGCTGTTCCATTTGTAATATTCTGTAGTAACGCTCTTGTTGTCGTATGTATAACAGATTTTCAAGTCGTTCACCCAACAGTTTTTGTCAGCATTCCATTTCTGTGACATGTTTTCAGTTATCTGATTGTTTGCATCGTACTTATAATTGTATTTCATATATTTAGTAAGCAGATTGTTGTCCATCTTATAGACAGTTTCTGCAACTTTCACTCCGTTTACTTCTTCTGCATTGTAAATCAGATTGTTATTTAATTTTGCAGCAGAGATAGTAGCATTTGCAATAAAAATTGTTACAATTACTAACAAGGTCTTGATAAAATTCATAGCTTTCATATATCTTTTGTTTTTAGGTTTAACTTACAATTTGTTTTTGATTACGTTGCAAATATAGATGTTATTTCTATATCTTGTATAGTTTTCCCTGAAAAAATAGCTATAAATTAGCAAAATGTTAGTGATTTAACTTTTATTTACTATGTGCTTTGCTTAGTGCGCTTCAAGCCAATTTTGACCCCAACCACAGTCTGCGAGCAAAGGTACTTTCATTTTGTAAGCAGCCTCCATTTCGGAAATCACAATTTGCTGTACTTTTTCTTTTTCTTCTCGCAATACGCTGAAGTTTAGTTCGTCGTGTACTTGAAGTATCATTTTTGACTTGATTCCTTCGTCCATAAATCGTTTGTATATTCTCACCATTGCTACCTTTATTATATCGGCAGCACTACCTTGTATAGGAGCATTGATTGCATTTCGTTCGGCATAGCCTCTCACTACGGCATTTCTTGAATTAATGTCAGGAAGGTATCTCTTGCGCTTGAATATTGTTTCAATGTACCCCTTGTCTCTCGCAGAACGTATACTTTCGTCCATATATGATTTGACTTTAGGATAGTTTTCGAAATATCCTTCAATAAGTTCTTTAGCTTCCTTACGTTCCACATTTAACCGTTCTGCAAGACCGAAAACAGATATACCATATATGATACCGAAATTAGCTGTTTTTGCTTTGCTCCTTTGTTCTCTGCTTACATCTTCTATATTTATCTTATAAATCTTTGCAGCTGTAGCAGCATGGATATCTTGTTCTTCTCTGAAGGCTTCAATCATATTCTCATCTTCGCTGAGATGTGCCATTATTCTCAGTTCTATCTGTGAGTAATCTGCAGAAAAGAACTCACATCCGTCGTCTGGGATAAATGCTTTTCTTATTTCCTTTCCGTCTTCGTTTCGTACAGGTATATTCTGAAGGTTAGGGTTGCTTGAACTCAATCGTCCTGTGGCTGTCACGGTTTGGTTGAAAGATGTATGTATTCTTCCTGTCTTTGGATTTATAAGTTCTGGCAGGGTATCTATATATGTGCTGAGAAGCTTCTTCAGCCCGCGATAGTCAAGTATCTTTTCCACTATCTGGTGCTTGCCTTTCAGACTTTCCAACACTTCTTCAGATGTGACGTATTGGCCTGTTTTGGTTTTCTTCGCTTTTTCTACTATCTTGAGCCTGTCGAAGAGTATTTCGCCTACCTGCTTTGGTGAAGATACGTTGAATTCCATTCCTGCTAACTTATATATATCTTCTTCTATTTCTCGCATTCTTATGGTGAAATGCTTCGAGGTTTCCTTAAGCGCTTCAGTGTCTATTCTTACTCCGTTTCTTTCTATATAGGCAAGTACAGGAACCAGCGGCATTTCTATTTCTTCAAACAGTTCTTTTACGCCATTGGTTTCAAGTTCCTTTTCAAGAATGTTCTTTAGCTTGAGAGTAACGTCTGCATCCTCGCATGCATATTTATATATATTGGTAGGAGAGAGGTCGCGCATGTTACGCTGGTTCTTTCCTTTTGCACCTATCAGCTCCTCAATTTTTATTGTTTCATATTTCAGGTAGACTTCTGCCAGATAGTCCATGCCATGATGTAGTTCCGGCTGCAGCACGTAATGGGCAATCATAGTGTCGAACATTTTTCCTTTTATTGTGACACCATAGTTGGCAAGAACTATCATATCATATTTTATGTTCTGCCCAACTTTAAGAGAATTTTCATTTTCGAAGACTGGTTTGAACTTGTCGACTATTTTTTGTGCTTCTTCTCTGTCTTTTGGTACTGGAACGTAAAATGCACGGTTTTCTTCGTAACTGAAGCTCATTCCCACTAGTTCTGCACTCATTGCATCGGTATTTGTGGTTTCCGTATCTAGACTGAGAATTTCCTTTGTAAGGATTATTCTTAAAAAATCATCGATTTTCTCTTCTGTATCAATAAGTTGATAGTCGTAATCGAGGTCTTCAAGCCTTCTGAGATTTGAATTTTTCTGCTCGTCTGTACTCTCGTCGGCAAAAAATCCAAAGAGATCGCCTTGTAACGGCTGTTTTTCTGGAGCAGGTTTTGTCTGTGTCTTTTTTTCACTTTTGAAGACTCTGTCCAGTAAAGTACGAAACTCAAGTTCTTCGAAAATACTTCTTAATTCTTCTTCGTTTGGGGTTTCACGTTTCAGAGCTTCCATATCAAGTTCAATAGGAACATCAGTCTTTATAGTAGCAAGGAACTTTGAGAATTTAATTTTTTCGATGTTTGATTCTACTTTTGTCTTGATTGCTCCTTTAAGCTGGTCTGTGTGCTCAAGCAGGTTTTCGATACTTCCGAACTCAGAAATAAGTTTCTGCGCAGTCTTTTCTCCTACACCAGGGCATCCTGGTATATTGTCCGAAGAGTCGCCCATTAGTCCCAGCATATCAATTACCTGGCTGGTAGACTCAATATTGAACTTAGCCTTTACTTCTTCTATACCCATTATGTCGAACTCCTTGTCGCCATACTTAGGTCTATACATGAATACATTTTCACTTACCAATTGCCCGTAGTCTTTGTCGGGAGTCATCATATAAGTGGTGATTCCTCTTCTTCCGGCTTCTGTGGCAAGTGTTCCTATCACATCGTCTGCTTCATATCCAGGAACTTCCAGTATAGGTATTCTGTAGGCTCTGATGATATCTTTTATAATAGGTACGGACAGTTTTATTGCTTCCGGAGTTTCTTCTCTTTGGGCTTTATATTCCTTGTATGCTTCGTGTCTGAATGTAGGTCCTGAAGGATCGAATGCTACACCAATGTGAGTAGGTGATTCCTTCTTGAGTACATCTTCCAGAGTGTTTACAAAGCCTAGTATAGCAGATGTGTTGAAGCCTTTTGAGTTTATTCTTGGACTTTTGATTAATGCGTAGTAAGCACGGTAGATTAATGCGTAAGCATCAAGTAGAAAAAGTTTATTCATATTGTGTGAATTAATAATGAAATTTCATGTAAAAGTACAAAAAAATACCATATTCCCCGTTTTATTATTACTTTTGTACGCTAATTTATTCCCGATGGACAGAGTAGATATAATAAAACAGCCTATTATTAACGAACTGGAAGCTTTCAGAGAGCTATTTATAACATCGTTGAAAAGTGATAACCCGCTTCTTGATAATGTTCTTTCTTATATAAAGAAAAGAAGTGGTAAAATGATGAGACCGATTTTGGTCATGCTGATTGCCAAGGCTTATGGTGCAATAGATGACTCGGTGAAACATGTAGCTCTTTCGCTGGAACTTCTACATACAGCAAGTTTGGTTCACGACGACGTGGTCGATGAAAGTAGTGAACGAAGAGGGCAGCAATCAGTAAATGCAGTTTACAATAACAAGTTGTCGGTACTGGTTGGTGATTATATCTTGGCAACATGTCTTAAGCATGCAGCTATGACCGGTAATATAAAACTTGTGGAATTGGTCTCTAATCTTGGTCAGGATTTGTCGATGGGTGAGGTGATACAATTAGCCAACCTGTCAAATAAACAGTTCTCTGAAGATGATTATTTCAGTGTAATCCGGAAGAAGACAGCCGCTTTGTTCATTGCTGCAGCAGAATGTGGAGCTGTTGCTGTGGGGGCCTCGGAAAAAGATGTTAAGAGTGCTGCTGCTTTTGGAGAAATGCTTGGTATTGCTTTTCAGATAAAGGATGACATATTTGATTATTTCGACAATAGCGCAATAGGGAAGCCTACCGGCAACGATATGGTTGAAGGCAAACTTACACTTCCTGCAATATACGTCCTGAATAAAATGAATGATAAGTCTCTTAATGATGTTGCTTTGCGAATTAGAGGAATGCAAGCCACAAAGGATGAGATAAGTTCTTTTGTTGAAACTGTAAAGAACGAGGGTGGGATAGAGTATGCAGAAAAGGTTATGCACGATTATAGAGATAAAGCTCTTGCAATATTGCCGGATTATATGCCGAAAGATATAAGAGAAGCATTGACTGCTTATATTGATTATGTAATTGATAGAAAGAAATAGAAAAAGGACGGGTAACCGTCCTTTTTTTTATTATTATCAGGTATTAGAATAACTTTATCTCTTCTCCCAAAATTTCTGATAAAAGAAGGTTTGCAAGACGGCTTGTACCTATACGGAAAAGTCCTTCATTCAGCCATTCTTCTCCCAGAATCTCTTTTGCTATCGTGTAATACTTAATAGCATCTTCTACAGTATTGATTCCTCCAGCGGCTTTAAAACCGATTTTAATACCTGTTTCAAGGAAGTATTCCTTAATAGCCTTGCACATTACGAAAGCTGCTTCAGGAGTTGCTCCAATGTTCTCCTTTCCTGTAGAAGTCTTGATGAAATCGGCACCGGCATACATAGCAAGGATAGCTGCTTTCTTTATGTTCGAAGCGCTTCCCAATACACCGGTTTCAAGAATCACTTTCAGAGGCTTTTCTCCGCATACTGCTTTCAGTTCTTCTATCTCATCGCACATTCCTTCATAATCGCCGTTCAGGAATTTGCCTACAGGCATTACGATATCTATTTCATCTGCGCCTGCATGTATTGCCATAGCTGTTTCAGCCACCTTCACTTCGGTAAAAGTCTGCGATGATGGGAATCCTCCGGATACACATGCTATTTTTACATCATCAGCCTCTAGTCC
Organism: uncultured Phocaeicola sp.; assembly: GCA_944322395.1. Taxonomy (GTDB): domain Bacteria; phylum Bacteroidota; class Bacteroidia; order Bacteroidales; family Bacteroidaceae; genus Phocaeicola. The sequence continues at coordinate 11,464 of CALUPA010000045.1, read as the reverse complement.
ATCGTTTACAATCTCTGCCATATTAGGATAAACACAGATTGCCGCTACGTTTTTCATGTCCGGATATCTGTCGGCAAACTCGTTTACTTTTTCTGTAAGTTTCAGAATGCTTTCTTCGCTGTCTGTACATTTCAGACTTGTCAGGTCGATGCTGCTGAATAAAAATTTCTTTACATCTTTTGTGTTGTTTTCCGACTGATACTTGTTCAGAATATTTTCTGTGGCATAAGTCACCTCGTCATCTTTAAGGGCAGTATTGTACTTGCCCAATGCTTCTGTATATTTATCGCTGGCAGGTATTTCATGTTCATGATTGTGGTCATGTTCCTGTTCCTGTTCAAAATCGTAGATATTTTTTTCGTTGTAACTCATAAGCATTATAGTTTTGGATTGTTTTTATGTCTGTCTTTATCTCTTGAAGTTTTCTTTTCGATATTCTTCTTGAATGCTTCCGTAAGGTTCACGCCCGTCTGGTTTGCCAGGCATAACAGTACCCAAAGTACATCCGCCATTTCGTCTGCCGGGTCCTGGTTTTCGCCTTCCTTGAACGACTGGTCACCGTATTTTCTTGACATTACTCTGGCCAATTCACCTACTTCTTCAGTCAGGACTGCCATATTTGTCAGCTCACTGAAGTATCTTACTCCGTATTCCTTTATCCAGTTATCAACTGTTTTCTGGGCTTCATCAAGTGTCATATTCACTCCTTATTTTTTGAATCCATCCATATGGTTACAGGACCGTTGTTGAGCAGTTCCACTTTCATGTCTGCACCGAATTCGCCTGTTCCTACTTCCTTTCCAAGTGCTTTGCTCACTTCGTTGCAGAAGTATTCGTAGAGTGGGATAGCGGTCTCATGTCCAGCAGCTCTGATGTACGATGGTCTGTTTCCTTTTTTTGTAGAAGCCATCAGTGTGAACTGGCTGACGATAAGAATCTCACCGTTTACGTCCATTATGGATTTGTTCATGACTCCGTTCTCATCGTCGAATACTCTCAGTCCGATAACCTTTTTGCACAGCCAGTCGGCATCCTCTTTTGTGTCGGCTTCCTCAATACCTACAAGTATCATGAAACCCTCTTTGATTGCCGATTTGCATACTCCGTTTATGGTTACCGATGCATGGCTTACTCTCTGTATAACTAATCTCATATGCTGATAAAATTATTCCTTGTTTAACTCCTCTTTTACGGCCTTTGCCGAGGTTTCTCCCACCACTTTGGATAATTCCTCTATGCTGGCTTCCTTTATTCGTCTGACGCTCTTAAAAGCTTTCAGAAGTGCTGTTTTCTTTTTCTCTCCGATACCCTTGATGTTGTCCAGTGCCGATGCTATCTGGCTCTTGCTTCTCTTGTCGCGATGGAATGTTATTGCAAACCTATGTACTTCATCCTGGATATTCTCAAGCAGATGGAATAGGGGAGTTCCTTGCTTTATTCCTATGGTTTGCGGTGGAAATCCTGCAAGTACTTCCGATGTCCTGTGGCGGTTGTCTTTAGCCAGTCCCACGATTGGTATATTCAGGTGCAGTTCATCTTCTATCACTTGTCTTACTACTTCCATTTGTCCTTTGCCACCATCTGTCAGAATAACGTCTGGCAGTTCTCCCTGTTCATCTATTATGCGTGTATATCTTCGTCTCACGACTTCTTGCATTGAAGCATAATCGTCCGGTCCTTCCACGGTCTTTATTATGTATTTTCTATAGTCTTTCTTGCTCGGTTTTGCTTTCTTGAAAACCACGCAAGCTGCTACAGCATCCGATCCCTGAATGTTCGAATTATCGAAACATTCTATGTGAACAGGCATTTTCTCCAGATGTAGCTGTTCCTGGATTTCCTTCATAAGCCTTACACTCCTCTGTTCTGGATTAAGCTTTTCCGCCTGCTTCAGGCGGTCCACCTTATACTGTTTTACGTTCAGTATAGACAGTTCCAGAAGATGCTTTTTGTCGCCTCTCTGTGGCACTGTAAATGTCACTCCGTTCATCTCCATATCCAATTCGAATGGAACGATTATTTCCTTCGATTTACTCTGATACCTTTCGCGCATTTCTACAATGCCCAATTGCAGGAGTTCCTCTTTCGTCTCGTTCATCCGCACTTTATATTCGAACGTGAAAGCCTGGTTTATACATCCGTTTGTGATGTGCAGATAGTTGATATATGCCACACCTTCGTCAGTCTCTATAGAGAATACATCGATGTTGTGAAGTACCGAGCTTACCACTTCGCTCTTCGACCTGTAGCTTTCCACCAGGTCGTATTTAAGCTTTATCTTGTGTGCCTCTTCGAATCTTAGCTCACTTGCCAGCTTCTGCATCTCGTCCATCAGCATATCGCTTATAATGCGTGTATTGCCCTTCAGAATCTCTTTTATCTCTGCTATCTGCTTCATGTATTCTTCATGAGTCTGAAGTCCGATACATGGCCCTTTGCAGTTCTTGATATGATATTCCAAGCAAACCTTGAATTTCCCTTGCGATATGTTTTCCGGTGTAAGTGCCAGATGGCATGTCCTCAGATTATAGAGTTTCTTTATAAGCTCAAGTACTGCCATCATAGAAGGAACATGGCTGTACGGACCGAAGTAAGTACCCTCTTTTCTGATGATCTTTCTTGTCTTGAAAACACGGGGGAAATATTCGTTGCTTATGCAGATAGAAGGGTAGCTCTTGTCGTCTTTTAGAAGAACGTTGTACCGTGGCTTATACTTTTTGATAAGATTGTTTTCCAGCAATAATGCATCCTCTTCAGTGTTTACCACGATGTATTTTATATCTGCAATTTTGCTTACCAGAATTCTGGTTTTTGCCGATTGGTGCTCTTTTGCAAAATACGAATATACACGTCTCTTCAGGTTCTTTGCCTTTCCTACATAGATGATAGTACCTTCCGTATTCAGGTACTGATATATCCCCGGACTGTCCGGCAGGTTTAAGGCAATGCCCCTAAGATAATCGCTGGTTTTAAGTTCTTCTTTCGAATTCATTATTACCGGAAAATTAGTTTAGAGTTCAAGTATGGTTGTAACTTCCACGTCAGCTGGGAAAGCCTTTCTTCCGTTAAGGCCTTTCAGCTCTATAACGAAATTGATATAGGTCTCTTTTGCTCCAGCTTTCTTTACGAGTCTGTGTGTAGCAGCCATTGTACCTCCTGTGGCAAGAAGGTCATCGTGCAGTAGGACTACATCGTCTTCGCTGATAGCATCTTTGTGAAGTTGGATAGTATCTGTTCCATACTCTTTATCGTAAGTCTCTTCTATTACCTCTGCTGGAAGTTTTCCAGGCTTACGGGCCATGATAAAACCAGCGCCTAGTCTTGCTGCCAGAGCGCCGCCAAGGATGAATCCTCTTGACTCGATACCTACCACTTTAGTGATACCTTTGTCCTTATACATCTCGTATAGTTCGTCTATCAAACCGCTAAGGCATTCACTGTTCTTGAATAGGGTAGTTACGTCGTAGAACAGAATCCCCGGCTTTGGGAAGTCTGGAATCTCACGGAGGTTCTTTCTTAAAGTTTCTTTTTTCATTGCTTTGATTTTTATTTGTTCAACCCTTAAAGTTTTACGTTAAGTTTACTTCATACTTTAAGCGTATATTGCTTTATTTACAGTGGTTTACGGGTGTTTGTTAAACAAATTGTTTCACGTGAAACATTGCTTTATCGTCCCATGAGTACCAATAGTACATTGATGTCGCTAGGAGATATGCCCGGTATTCGGCTTGCCTGTGCCAGAGTCTCAGGATCTATCTTCTTAAGCTTTTGTCGTGCTTCTGTAGATAGAGACTGGAGAGTGTCATAATCGAACTTGCCTTTTATCTTGATAGACTCCAGACGGTGTATTTTGTCGGCAATCATTCTTTCACGGTCTATGTATCCCTTGTATTTTATCTGTACTTCGGCAGCTTCTATAATTTCTTCCTTGCGGTCTTCTATTCTGTCGAGGACAGCCTTGAATGCAGGCACAAGAGGAGCAATGTTTTCTATCGTTATCTGCGGTCGGCTTATCAGGTCGATGAGCTTACATCCGTGAGCCAGCCTTGCTGTACCCAAGGCTTCCAGACCATCGTTTATCTTGTCGGCCTTGATAGAGTAGGTCTTTGTAAATTCCACTATTTTCTCTATCTCTTCACGTTTCTTGCATAGGATGTCGTATCTGTCCTGTTTTGCCAGTCCTAGTTTGTATGCCCTTTCTGTAAGTCTGAAGTCTGCATCGTCTTGTCTCAGCAAGATTCTGTATTCCGCTCTCGAAGTAAACATACGGTAAGGTTCGTCCACACCTTTTGTTACAAGGTCGTCTATCAGTACGCCGATATAAGCTTCATCTCTTCCCAGTACGAAAGGTTCTCCGCCATGACAGTTTATATGAGCATTGATACCTGCGATGATACCCTGACCGCCTGCTTCCTCGTAACCGGTAGTACCGTTCACCTGACCGGCAAAGAACAGGTTCTTGACTATTTTCGATTCGAGTGTATGCTTGAGTTGGGTAGGGTCGAAGTAGTCGTATTCTATGGCATATCCGGAGCGGTAAAGCACCACATCCTTGAAACAAGGAATCTTCTTCAGAGCCTCAAGCTGGATGTCCATAGGTAGGGAAGAGGAGAACCCGTTGAGGTAAAGTTCCTGGGTTGTTTCTCCTTCCGGTTCCAGGAAAAGCTGGTGTTGCGGTTTGTCCGGGAAAGTTACGATTTTTGTTTCTATACTCGGGCAGTAGCGCGGACCGATACTCTGGATTTGTCCGTTATAAAGAGGGGAGTCTGCCAGTCCGTTTCTCAGCGTAGCGTGTACTTCTTCGTTAGTAAAACAAGTCCAGCACTGAAGTTGTTTAAGCTGTCTTGGCTCGCTGATGAATGAGAATCTGTGAAAATCATTTTCTCCGTCCTGCGGTTCCATCAGGTCGAAGTGTACGCTTCTTGCGTCTATTCTCACCGGTGTACCGGTTTTCATTCTTCCGGCAGTGATGCCATGTCTGGTTATAGATTCAGTAAGATGATAGGAGGCAGGTTCTGCGCAACGTCCTCCTGCAAGCATTTTGCGTCCTATGTGCATAAGTCCGTTGAGGAATGTTCCTGCTGTGAGAACAATACATTTGGCATGGAATGTTACACCCCAACATGTAGTAAGTCCTGTTACTTCCCCATTCTCAATTATAAGTTCTTCCACAGTGTCCTGCCAGATATGCAGGTTAGGAATATTTTCCAGAATTTCTCTCCATGCCCATATGAATTTGCCTCTGTCGCACTGTGCGCGTGGACTCCACATGGCAGGACCTTTCGAGCGGTTCAGCATTCGGAACTGTATGGCAGTCTTGTCTGTCACCAATCCCATATATCCGCCCAAAGCGTCTATTTCTCTTACTATCTGTCCCTTTGCAATACCACCTACTGCAGGGTTGCAGCTCATCTGTGCAATCTTGTTCATATCCATTGTTATCAGACATGTTTTCGAACCAAGATTGGCTGCTGCCGCAGCAGCTTCACAACCTGCATGACCGGCACCGATTACAATAACGTCGTACTTAAATTCCATTGAATTATGATGTTTATTACTGGTTGCAAAATTAGTGAAAATTATCGTTGTATTTTCCCCTTACAAATATCATTTAACAAAGTAGGGCGAGAATTTCTCGCCCTACCTGTTTTCGTTCTAATTATTTCATTTCCTTAAGCATATCCAGTGCCTTGTTCTCTGCCGCTTCCATTATCTCTCTCTCCCCCGGTCCTTTGTCGTTTATTCCGCATAAGTGCAGGATTCCGTGGATAATCACTCGGTGCAGTTCTGTATCGTATTCTGCACCGAACTGTTCGGCATTCGTCCTTACAGTATCAAGGCTTATGAACAGATCGCCTGCTATGCGTTTCCCTTCACAGTAGTCGAAGGTGATTATGTCAGTGTAATAATCATGTTGCAGATACTGTCTGTTCACCTCCAGAATCTTTTCGTCCGAGCAGAAGATATAAGCAATCTCTCCTACACGTAAACCGTATGAAGCTGCTACGGCTTTTATCCATTCTGTAGTTTCTTTTTTTTTGATGTCGGGCATTTCAACCCCGTCTGTCTGATAAGTAATCATAAGTATATGTTTTTTTAGTTTCTTTTTCTAATGTGAAAATGTACTGATAAAAACGTCAAGGCGTTTTGATGAAAATGACAGGACATTTTACTTAAAACGACAAAGCGTTTTTATCCGAAGAACAGATAGCAGATAAATATGGCTGATATTATTCCTGCAAGGTCGGCCAACAGTCCGCATGGAACGGCATGTCTTGTTTTGCTTACTCCTATACTTCCGAAATATACAGCAAGAATATAGAATGTAGTGTCGGTTGAACCCTGAAAAATGCATGCCATACGTCCTACGAAAGAGTCGGCACCGTAGGTTCTCATTGCATCAACCATCAGTCCGCGTGCCCCGCTTCCGCTTAACGGTTTCATTATGGCTGTAGGTAGTGCTGCCACGAACTCACTGTCTATTCCACACCATCCCACCACGGTAGCTACACCGTTTATGATATAATCCATGCTTCCCGAAGCGCGGAATACCCCTATCGCTACAAGTATTGCAACCAGATATGGTATGATTCTTACTGCAGTGTTAAAGCCCTCTTTCGCACCGTCAACAAATGCATCGTAAACATTGACTTTTTTGCGCACGCCGGCAAGAATAAAACCAATAATAATCATAAAGAGGAATACATTTGCTGTCGTCGTGGAATATATATCAATCATCTCTCTAGAAAGCGTAGTGAAGAAATATATTATGCCTGCAATGAACAGGCTGGCTCCACCAAGGAACAGCATGATTGTCCTGTTCAGAAGATTGATTTTCTGATAAACGCTAACTGCGATAATACCTGCCAAGGTTGAAAAGAACGTTGCAAGCAGTATCGGAACAAATACATCTGTAGGTTGTGCAGCTCCCAATTGGGCTCTATACACCATTATGCTTATCGGAATGATAGTAAGTCCTGAAGTGTTCAGCACCAGAAACATTATCATCGGATTGCTGGCAGTGTCTTTCTTTGTATTCAGTTCCTGAAGACCTTCCATAGCTTTCAGTCCTAACGGAGTGGCTGCATTGTCCAGCCCCAGCATATTGGCTGCAAGATTCATGAATATGCTTCCTGTCACCGGATGTCCTTTCGGGATGTCAGGAAACAGTTTTGAGAACAGCGGACTCAGAACCCTGGAAAACATATTTATCACTCCCCCAAGTTCACCTATTTTCATTATTCCAAGCCATAATGACAATACTCCGGTAAGTCCCAGTGAGATGTCGAATGCTGTCTTGGCCGAATCAAATGTAGAATTGATGATAGCCGGAAAAACACCTGTATCGCCCAGAAATACCAGTCTTATTGCTGCCACTACGAATGCGATAAGGAAAAATGCTATCCAGATATAGTTCAATACCATAAATCATTTATAGTTTTTTGGTTATAAATCAGTTAGAAAAATCTTTTACAAAAATAAGTATTTTAATCAGAAAACGATAATTTTGCGGATACTTAAACTTAATAATTCAAAAGTCGACAAAGCCTTTATGTTAGTTGACAAGGCTTCAGTTACAAGTTGACAAGGTTCTCTATCCGGATGGCAACCTCGTTAACTTGTCAACTCGTCAACTTGTAACTTTAAAACTCAAAACATATGTTCAAGTTTAAATATTTCCGCTGGACTTTCCTTCTGGTGCTTCTGTTGTTTGTAATTCTCTCGTCGCTTAATGTCGGTATTGCAGAGTTTTATTCACGTAGCATATATCCGTCATTGTCATATATATTGTCGGCATTATCATCCATTGTTCCTTTTTCTCTTGATGAGATTGGCATATTTCTGATGATAGTATCAATTGTAGTATTTCCATTCGTATGGCGAATACGCAGAAAACTGAAATGGAGAACAATTCTTATTCGAGAATTAGAAATACTTTTATGGATATACGTTTGGTTCTACATCGGTTGGGGAATAAACTATTATCGTGAGAGCTTTTTCACAAGAGCCGGTGTCTCCCCTGCCAGATACGATGAACAGCGTTTTAAAGATTTTCTGTATTCGTATACTGACAGTCTGAATAGTGTCTATTGCAAAGTTGATACAGTCATAGCAGACCATGTTCATAATGAGATAAAATCATCTTACGGAAAAATATCAGAAGTTTACGGCTTCACCACTCCCCGTTCGTTCCAGCATCCAAAGATTCTGCTTTTCAATTCCCTTTATTCCGGTTCCGGTGTTCTCGGATTTATGGGACCGTTTTTTGCAGAGTCACATATCAATATGCAGATTACTTCGTTGGAATATCCTTTCACATATGCTCACGAACTTTCCCATCTTTTGGGAATAAGCAGCGAGGCAGAAGCAAATCTTTGGGCATATCAGACTTGTCTCCTTTCTTCCGATGCAGAGATTAAATACAGTGGTTATTTCGGACTCTTTCCATACGTGCTGATGAATGCACGAGGTCTGTTGAGTGAAGAAGATTATAAAAGCTGGATTTCCGAAGTTCGCCCCGAGGTAATAAAACAGTATCAGGAAAAACGTGAGCACTGGTCATCTCTTTATAGTCCGTTGCTTGGCGAGATCCAGTCGGCAATGTATGAACTCTATTTGAAGGGTAACAGAATTTCGTCCGGACAGAAAAATTATGCCGAGGTAATTGGGCTTTTGTTGTCATTACCCGATGAAGGCATAAAAATGCTTGCTGAGAATTAAAAAAATCGTGTATCAGTACGTGATGACTCTGATTTTTTAATTCTCGCAAGCTTGTCAATAGTAGTGCTGTACACTCTTTTGTAACATTATGCTGGAAAAATGCTCGCAGTACAGCGCTAAAAGTAGCATTAATATTAATAATGTTTGTGTGTGGCTGTCTTTTTGATATTGTTGGCAATGGCTGTTATTATTGATAATCTGGAGATAAATTATGATTTAGTCTTCCGGTTGCCCTTAAATACTCGGTTTCATAAATTTTATACTGCGTTTGTGCTTCTATGAGATTGCTTTTTGCCTGTTTCCACTGAGACTGTGCGTCGAGCAAGTCAGTAAGCAGTGCCATCGAAACGTTATATTTGTTATTGGTTACTCTCAAATTCTCCTCTGCCTGTTTAAGTCCAATTTCTGCAGTCTTTATAAGTTGGTAACCATCGTACACATTTTTCAGAGCACTTTGTGCTTCCAGATTCATAAGTCGTGAGTTCTTGCTTAATTCCAGTTCTGCATTTTTGAAATCAAGTTTTGCTTTTTTCACTTTCTTAAGATTTGCTCCCCACTCGAATATTGGAATTTTCACAGACAGCATTACTGCCCCTAACCCATCGCGGAATTCCTGTGAGTGCGGCACCATCGTCCCATTTCCTGCATCAACCATACTGTTAAGTTTGATATTGCCGTAATAGGTATATCCTGCTACAAGTCCTACTGTGGGTAACATGTCTGCACGCGACATCTGTATTTGTTTTTGTGTGGCATCCATCTGATATTTGAGCAGATTGAGTTCTGGGCGTCCGTTAATGTCAGAAGTCAGGAGTCCCGGTTCGTTAACGTGTATCGTTGTGTCTGTTAATTCAAGTTCTGTACGTGAGTCAATACCGGTAATTCTGCATAGTGACATGCGGCATAAATCCTCGCCATTCTTAGCCTTCTGTGTCTGGTATAATATGTCGCTTCTGCTTGCTTCTATACGTAGCAGTTCATTTTCTGTGCTGAGTCCTGCTTTGACTGCGGTTCCCACTTGAGCAAACAGTGAGTCCATTTGTTCTTTATAGCTTTCCAGCATTTTTATTTTTTGTCTTACTGCAATCAGTGTCCAGTATGCATTGTCAGTTTCCACCAGCACGTCCATCATTGTCATTCTTTTCTGTTCGGCTGCTATCGACTCACCCAATTTAGAGAGTTTCTTTCCTGTTATTATCTTCCCTCCGGCATATAGTGGTTGTGTAAGGGTTATTCCTGCCATATACATTCCCCGCATTCTGAGGTCCATACCCATCATGTCCATATCCGGGAATATGTATGTTCCTGTGGCGGAAGCCTCGAATTTCGGCAGGAAAGCTGAAGTCGCTATTTTGTTGTCCAGTTGTGACTGCTGGAATTTGTGCTCTGCCTGTTGTAGAGACTCGCTTTGCAATAAAGCCATTTTCCGACACGAAGTCAGACTTAGCTTTATAGTATCCTGTGCTTTTATGTTTATATTATGGATAAACATAAAAGCCGTTGTTGTAAATAATATTTGAAAAAATCTATATCTCATATATGTGTTAGTTTTTGAGTTTAAAAGTTTATTAGTTACGGGTTGACAAGGTCTTGCCATCCGGATAGAGAGCCTTGTCAATTTGTAACTGAAGCCTTGTTCCCTAATATAAGCCTTGTTCCCTATATTTTTCTGATATTGAAAAGTACCGTATAGAAGATAGGCAACAATATCAATGTGATAAGTGTACCTACTGCCAGTCCTCCCATTATAGTGATTGCCATAGAGCTGTACATTGGGTCTGAGATGAGAGGTATCATGCCTACTATTGTGGTGAGCGATGCCATTAATACCGGGCGTACTCTGGATACGGTAGCTTCGATAACTGCTGTATATGGCAGTTTCTTTTCTTCAGTCTGCAGTCTGTTTATTTCATCCACAAGTACAATCGCATTCTTGACCATCATGCCTATCAGTCCCATCATACCTATTATTGCCATAAATGTCATAGGCTGGTTTGTTATCAATAATGAAGGAACGATACCGCAAAATACGAATGGGAAGCATATCAGAATGAGTATAACCTTTTTCCAACTGTTGAACAGTAACAGAAGTATGGCAAGGATAATGAAGATAGTAATAGGTACATATTTCATTAAGTTATTGATAGCTTCTCCCTGTACTTCTCCTTCGCCTACCCATCTCATGCTGTATCCTGACGGTAAGTCAATAGCTTCAATCTCCTCTTTTATTGATTCCACTACTTTTGCCGGTGTAGCTTCGTCTATTTCCGAGTTTGGGTCACATTCTGCTTCTATAACCCTTTGTCCGTTTAGGCGCATGACGATGTCTTCATCCCATTCCATAGTTATTCCTTCAGCTACGCGGCTTAGAGGTGTGGCACGGAAAATTTTGTCCTGCAGCTCGCTCATTCCTTTCCCTCCTGCAATGGCCGAGTTAAGTTCGTCATTAGACATATGAAGGTTCATCATGCTCCATACAGGTATATCGTTCAAATCGTCTATACGGCTTCCGTCTTCGTTTCTAACAAGCATATTTACCACAATAGTCCTGTCCTTATCATTGATTGCCCCTACCGGCATTCCGTCTGTAGCAGCCATAAGGGCATTGGCAATATCACTTCTTCCAACTCCTGAACGCAGTGCGTCCTGTTGTAAATATTTTGTGACGTACGATTTGCCGTATGGCTTCCAGTTGTTTTGTACGGAATACGGGTCAACATACTCGCATTTTCTCATTATATCC
>CALUPA010000044.1 GCA_944322395.1 uncultured Phocaeicola sp. | reverse complement strand
CATCGAGAAAAATCCAAATGACTTCAGCCTTAAGTGAAACAATAGAGGCCATCTCAAATTTATTTTGAGACAGCCTCATTTTTATTTAAATACTATACAAAAATTCTGCATTGATAAAATATTACATAATTTCGTTTATTGATTTACTACTGCTTCTCTTCTCATATATTATTTATTCATAGGACTTTTCGGAGATTTGTTAAATAAAAAAGGACTTTTCAACAAACTTTCCATTCCTGCAACTCTATCAGAGAAACAAACAAGCCCATATTGCAGCACAATATTTATTGGTACAGTAATATTAATACCAAGTATTATAATATCAAACATAATTCTTCAAACATCAATTCCTTTTGTGTTTGGAGATGAAGTTAATGGATTGCATCTCATATTCGGTGGTGGTGGAAAAGATGTGATAAAATCTATCATTGCAATAATCATAATATTTTACATGATAGTTCTTACTCCACTTGCATTATTATACCATCAATATAATAAGTTCCTTTTCTGGAGTATGTTTTCTGCATTTATTATGTCGTACGGATTATCGATAATACTTATGTATGTATTCAACATTCAAAAAGACATTATCGGGGTGGTATTAGTCCTTATAAATATCATCTGGAGTATTTTGGCCATATTAATTACAAACAAAGGATTAAGAAAGGTTGAATTGGAATAAGCCTATGACAGACTTCAAACAGAAATTTCAATCATTACCTTGATAGATACATTATTTGCATAAAAGCAATGGAATCTGCTACAGAAAATCTATCATGTACATCATATTTTTTCTTACATATATGATTTTCAATATATTATAATACAATAATGTACATCTATATAATACATAAAAGTAAGAATTCATACAGTATCTTTGCAAAAAAAATTATATATATGAAAAGATTTATTTTATTATCAATTCTGGTTGGATGTGTATTAAATTTAGTATCATGTAAAAAGAAGGAACTACCACAAAAAGAAAATCTCTACACAACAATTGAAATAACTGTAGAGAATGAAAATGGTGAAAGGATTTCAGATGAGTATGTAAAGATGTTTGATGAAAAAACATATTCATTATTTAAAGAAAATCATTTGACAAAAGCTTTAGAAGAATCAAAAACAGACAAAGACGGTACAGCTATTTTCAAACTTGAAAATTCTAAATGGTTTTCCGATAAAACATCTATAGAACTAATGTTTACGATAGTAAGACATATTGACAATGGTAATTACAGTTTTTCCTCAAAAGGTGGAAGCATAAAGAAAAATAACAAAGCCAGGTTCATAATCACTATTCCACATATGGAAGAGACTCCAAATTCTGCATTCGTAATTGAAAAAAATATACTAAAAAGTATTATAAACAAAAACCTTACTTATATTGTTTTACCCTCGGAAATTAAAGGAATTGCAAATAATGTATTCGAAAAAAGTAATGTCACAGAAGTTGTTCTTAATAATGGAATTGAATGGATTGGTGACGAATGTTTTCTTGGTAGCAAGATAAAAAAGATAAACTTCCCGTCATCATTAAAACATATCGGTTGTGCAGCATTTCAAGACTGTATGGAACTGGAACGTGCCGACATGTCGAATACTCAGATAGAAACAATCTCTGAATCTATTTTTCTAGACAGTGGAATAAAAGAAATTATATTTCCTGTAAATCTAAAAAAGATTTCCAGCGAATCATTTTCAGGAACAGAAAATTTAAAAAATGTAAGAATAAATGAATCAATAAAAGAAATAGATATAAGAGCATTTTATAAATCAGGATTAACAAGTATTACATTACATAATAGTTTAAGCCAAATAGGATATATGGCTTTTGCATACTGTGACAAACTTGCTAAAATAGAAAATATTTCAAATGTAGCAGAAAACGAAGGAATCATAGACTTGGGTGCTTTCCAGAATTGTACTTCACTTACAGAAATAACATTGCCCGATAATATAACCAGAATGGAAGGATATACATTTATAGAATGTAAAAATCTTAAGTATATCACATTACCACAAAGTTTAATGAGTGTAGGAGAACAAGGATTAAGAACCAATTACGATATAAACAAAATAGTTTTCAAATCAATGAGTGTTCCAGAATTTATTGACTCAAAAGGGAAACCCATTTCAAATGTACTACCTTTTGTTAAAAATATAAATGAAATATCAGTACCATTAAAAAGCATAGAAACATACAAAAATCAATGGACTTCATATGCCATAAAAATAAAAGGTATCTGATAGTTTAACTTTACGAAAAAGAGGACTCTCCAATAAGGATAGTCCTCTTCTTTCATATCATTGTGTTATACATCATCTTCCCTTTATTCCTGATTTACTTTTGCTTCTTCTACTATTTCTTCAGGAACAGCATCGCAACGTATATACTTTGTCACTTCATCACCATCTTTCACAGTCCAAACCATTGAACCAGATTCAAGCAAATCTGTTACTACGTACTCATTATTCCATTCACCATTTCCAAAATCATATACTCCACTAATGATATAACCCAAATATGGATCTATCTCTATGAGAAAAGTACCAGTAATGTATCTAGCATACATACTATCAAACTTCTGATACATTTCGAAAGTTTTGTCTTTTCTGTGGAAAACTACATAGCAATATGTGTCATCATCCAAAGCTTGTCCATTCCATTCAGACAACTTCCAAATTCCATCAAGATTGGCTGGAGTAACCTCCAAAGTTGGTTCATCAACAGATTCTTTTTCACATGAAGAAAAACATATAAACAATCCCAATACAGCCAATAATCTAAATATATTTTTCATATACTATATTTTTGTATTTTATACTTATTATAAACGACTTAATATTACTCAATTCTTTTCACCTTAACAATTATAGTCCTATCACTAGGTTTACCTGTTCCAATGCCTTCAAGTATAATAGGAAAAGAAAAATCATTTCCTTTTTCTTTCGGTACTTTGGATTCATCAACAGTTATTACAAGGTCAGCCTCATTTCCCGGTTCTATCACTTCGGGTTCTGAATGGAAAGAAGCAAACGAAGGAAGCATTATGGCAACAGGTTTCAAAGGATATGTAGCACTATTACCACACAATATTCTTTCAGATGGTGATTGCCCAGACTGCAGTTCATTGAATTCTACATTCTTCCTCTTCATTCTTAACTTACCAAGTGCATAAGGAAATCTAGTCCAGGCATCTTTTCCAGGAATAACCATCCCCAACAATGTCAGTTTGGCAACCGGTTGCCTTCCTGAATCCAACAAATATACAAAAGCATTTGTATCTATCGTACCAGGGTGATTAAAGGGATTATATGTCAATACTATTTCACCTATTTCACCAGATTTGATTGCATCTGTGGTAAATTCAGCCAAAGTACATCCGCAAGTTGTTGAGACTCTTTTAATACGAATATCCTCTTTCCCTATATTTGTAAATGTAAAATTAATATTTACAGGTTTATCATCCTCTGTTATCGTACCTATTTCAACAACTGTTTTATCAAACGATAATATTTTTTCCGCATCCTTGTTCAATAAAGGATTTAATATTGAATCGTTTGTTACAGGCATATAGTTTACCTGTGCAGAAGCACAAGCAAACCATATTCCAATAAGGTATAATATCAATATTTTTTGAATAATATTATTCATTTGTTCAAACTACATCCAGCCATTATCATTAGCCGAGTTACGTACTGTTACAGTTACTGTCTGTTCCGCTCCATTACTTGTTTTCACCGTAAGTTTTGTAGAACCTGTCTTTACTCCTGTAACTGTCATTGTTCTACCTTCTACAGATACTGTTGCAATAGAAGTGTCAGCAATAGAACATTCGTATGTAAGGTTGTCACCATCAACAAAGTAGAATGACAAATCTATAACAGAACTATTGCTTTCGGATACATATACATTAGGCACTTTCATGTCTGCACCTGCTCCAACTATTGCATTAAGAAGCTTTCCAGCATCTATAAGTCCTGTACCCATTTTTCCTTTATAATCAGATAATTGCATACGAGTAGCTGGTGAAGCAACATTGAGATGTCCATAATTGTATGTCTTATAACCTGAATAAAGACTGTAAATATCCTTCACCGATGCTTTCATAAGCTCAATAAATTCATCTGCTTTGAAATGACGTCTTTGCTGAAGCGCATATGATAAACCTAATGCAGCTACACCTGACACGTGTGGGCAAGCCATTGAAGTTCCATCCATATATCCATAAGCAGGATTACCATTCTTTATAAGAGTTGAAAGAACTGATCCTTCAGGATTTAGTTTATTATCATCTTCCTCTACTTGCCAATCTTCGCCACCTATCAATCCATAATAATCACTATCACCACCAGGAGCACAGATATCTACTTCTTCACCATAATTAGTATAACTTGATGGAGTAAAACTAGCATCAACAGCACTAACACATATACATTTAGAATATGCTCCCGGAAAACCTGGAGCGTCAGAATATTCATTACCCGCAGCAAATATAGCCAAACCTCCCTGAATTACTCCATTTGGTGAACCTGCATTGTTTATAAAATAATCAATGGCGTCTTTCTCTAGAGGATAATCAGTAGCCCATTCTTCTTCAGTTGCAGGTCCAGGAGTGTATCCACTAACAATGTTGGCATTTGGAGAGTTATATCCCCAACTACACTGAATGATTACAGCTCCATTATCTGCCGCGTACTTAATAGCCATTGCTTCACCAGCTATTGTTACACCATACTGACCATCAAACACCTGACATGTCATAATTTTCACACCAGAACCTTTTGTTCCATTTCCTCCAGCAATACCGCATACTCCTTTACCGTTATTTGCTGCAGCAATAGTTCCTGCAACGTGTGTACCATGACCAGTATCTTCTTCTGACATCCATGAAGTGATTGCAGTGTTTTTTACAAAGTTATAACCGTATTTATCATCTTTGTAACCATTACCATCTGCATCCTTTCCTGCATAAAGTTCCTCACCCTCATTTATCCAAATATTATCAACTAAATCAGGATGAGTGTACATTACAGCTTCATCCAATACAGCAACAATTATATTTGGGTCACCTGTACACAGATTCCAAGCCTCCTCACAATTAACATCAGAACCAGCTACAGCAGAAGATTCTCTATCGTATTTTTCTTCATTAAGATTGTTGAATCCATGATCTCCAGTATTTCTGTAATGCCACTGATACTGATAACCCGGATCTGAAAAACGCCCTTTTATATCCGCTCGGTTCATAGCAGCATTGTTCAAGGCTGTCTCGCTCACATATGTCCTTTTAGTATTGTTATACGCTCGCTTTATTCTATGATTGGACTGCACTGCAGATATTTCACCCAGTTTTTTCAATTCATTTGCAGCTTTCTGTAAACTGACATTTTCATCAAACTTTACAATATACCATAGGTGTAGTCCTGCCTTACGAGTACGTTCTTCCGTTGACTTGTCAACAGGGAATATACGTTCAAAATGATACCCTCCCAAAATTTCAAGAACCTCATCTGTTGAAGGAATACCTGAACGACTGGCAGCTCTACCGCTTCGCGAAGCGACAGCTACTGTCTGGTCAAGTATATCCGTCATTTCCGGCTTAAACTTTATTAGCAATTCGCCGGCTTCTGCATCAGCTGGAATATATACTTCTTCATTTGAAATAGAAGTATTGTTCTGCTGAAGCAAATTGTCTTCACTACAAGCAGCCAAAGACATTGCAAATATCACTGAATATAATAAATGTTTTCTCATCTATTTTATATCATTAATTTTTACTTAATAATTTTCATTTATGTAATAAGGAACTTATCAATTACCTTGCGATGACACCCAGTCTTCACCACCACCTACATATTTATTGTAATATCCAGGGTAAGCAGCATTTGAGAATCCTTCTTTAGTTCCGTCACCATAATAATACTTATAATTGAAATCTGGATTGTTTGATCCTACATTACTGAATCCCACTGTATTTCCTTGTGTATCTTTACCTTTTATCCATTGCGGTATAATCAAGCCATCAGGATTCCAATTGTGTAAATAAGGATGGAAAAGAAGCCATTTAGGCATCTCACCTGTCAGGAAATTCAAATTCAAAGAAAATACTTTTAAGTTTGGTAAGACCATAGCTATATCAGTATTTCTAACCTCTACCTTTGCTCCATTATTACCATTAATATAAATAGGTTGTGCATCATCACGAACCAACCAGCTACATGTATCTTTAAGAAGAGTATTTACTTCTTCTGAAAACAAGTCTGTTTCATCTTTATGCTCTTTATATGTTCCAAACTCCTGAAGCATTTCTTCATCAGACGGTAAACTTCCTTCTAGGAAAAGATATGACAATCCAAGATACTCAAGTTTATTCCATCCCATCAATGTCATGAAAGCCTGTCTTTCTGTATCTGCTTTACCTGCACTTAGATTAGCGTAAATACCCAATTCTCCCTTAGTTATGTCCTTATCAGATGAAGCCGAAAGATCAAAAGTTGTATCATTTCGTCTACCTGTAGAAAGCTGTAATCCTTTCAGGTTAGGGAATGATGTTGGATTCACAACTTTTGTAATAGTGGAAAGTCCAGGGAAATTGTTACTTCCTAAATCTAAATACTCCAAAGTGTTGCTAAGTTTATTGAAATTCTTTGGAAGATCAACCAAACCATAAGCATAAACATTAAGTTCTTTAAGATAATCAAGTTCACAGACTTCTTCTCCCAAATGCATATCTTTAATCTGACGGTTTACATTTGTCTCTATAGTCAAACTTTCAAGATACTTCAGATATTTAATTTCTTTTGGGAAACTCTCACCTTGTTTCAGATCCATCCACAAGAAAGAAACAGAACGTACACGACCTACCCATTCATCATCAAAATCTTTTGGTTTATTCTCTGAATCTTCTTCCCATAGTGTAACATACTCCCAATTACTCATATTCTCACTATATTCCCAAGCCATCATAGTCTGAATCTTCTGATTAATCATTACTATTGCCAGGGAATCTCCTCTACGGTCATCAGTTATCTTAACAGCAGCTTCCTGAGTTACTGTAATTATGACTTCCCCTGTAGGATTGCCATCCTGATCTACCAATTTATCGTCCTCATTCTTAGGTAGCAGCTTTATTTTTGCCACTCTCTTATAAGGAGCAGTATTCATTTCCCATCTAAAACGTACTTTCAAAGTACGCGGACGGTCTTTACGATCAAGATTTACATTCAGTGAATTCTCACTAGGAAGTCCAATCCAATTTTTCAAGTCTGAATCACTAACATTACCTACTTCCGACTCCGGAATTTCTTCTCCCCATACATATTCAATATTTTCATCAATCTTGAACTCCACGTTAGTAGATATGGTTACATCAAAATATCTATTTTCGTATATCTCAGAATTTGGTATTTCTATTTCATTATCATCCGGTATAATCTGTTTTCCATAACCAAACTGAGTTATATTAACTATTTTTTCCTGATTATCAAGCTGTCTGAAACGTACCTGTGCTTTTCTTGCCGTTACATCGAGTGTAGAGTCTATAACTAGAGTTCCATCCACTGTTCCAAAACCATTTGCAGGAGAAATCATGACCCACGGTTTTGAAGAACTCGAAATCCACTCAGTACCGGAAGTTACCTTTATACTTTCTACCCCACCGTCAGGACCTATAGAAATATCTTCTTTATCAACTGATATACCAGATGATGTATTCAGCTCGTTATCATCCTTGCATGAAGAAACTATTCCCACACAAAAAATTAAACTTAAAGCTATTTTTCCTATATATTTCATTGTTCTATTATTTTATAATTAATGTTCAATACCTAAAGCATCACAACCGCGTATATCCTGTGTTTTATCATAAATCAATAGCCACATACCAGCCATAATATAAGGACAAACACTTGTTACATCCATTGAGATGTTAGGATTATCCTTTACCTCCACTATCCATAGACGTGAAGTCATTTCTTCATCTACTTTACGGATATCGTTTGAACCAATCTGCAACTGATACAAGCTTGGACATTTTGTAATTCCTACCGGCCATGTACGCAATATACGTGCTCCTTTATCATCGCGCTGATGACGAATTCCAATAGCCTGAAGTTCAGAACAATTAAGAGGTTGTGGTGGTACCTCAGAGAACTGATTATAACTTATGTCAAATCCTCTTAAATAAGGAATTCCAGTAGCACGGAAATCATCCGGCAAAGACTTAAGTTTATTAAATCTCAAATCAATTGTATTAAGCAAATTGGCATTCTTATTTCTAAATCCATCCTTACCTACAATATCACCTTCTTTAATTTCTGTCAGCAAATTTCCTGCAAGATTTAAAGTTGATATAGGAGACTCAGCCTTAAATATCTCGTAAGGGAATACGGATAATCTATTATTAGCCAAATTTACTGTAGAAGCATTTATTCCCTTAAAATTATCAGGATCAGAGACACCTGTAATCAAATTATTCGAAAAATCAACACTTCCCATAATATATATTGATTTTGCATCAAATATATTTGGTATTTTAGTAATCTTATTATTGGTAAAACTTAACGTTTCTACTTCATTTGAGAATTTACAGAAGTTATCAGGTATCTCTGTTATCTCATTATAGTCTAACATTACCTGAGCCATTACAATATCAGAACCAAAAGCACACACTTTAGTTACACCGCTATTGGTACAATCAAGCATATGAAGATTTTTCATCTTCTTGAGATTTTCAGTTGGAGGGAAGTCTCCTACATTATTATATCCAAGATAAAGCATTTGTATCTTAGATGCGACTGATGTCTCACCAGATGAATTTTCTCTATTGCTATTTCCTGTAATAAGTTTATTCCATTCGGCTCCCATATCTTTAATCCCCTTATTACAAGCAATATTCAACACCTGTAATTCAGGTAACTCAAGAACGAAGTCAGGTAGATGAGCAAACTTATTACAATTATAAAGTTCCATATCTGTAAGATCCTTAAAGTTTGCCCATGACCATTTTAGAGGTTCTTCTTTTTCTTCCTTCTCCCACATCGTTCTATAGTATGAACCTTCAGCATCAACAAATTGTGTACAAACATTTTCATCCATTACCGGAGAGTTTGCAAGGAAGAAGAACTGTAACTTAGAAAGTCTCATCACAGCTTTTGAAATAGCGGTAATATTGTTTGTTGTAACACCTACCTGAACATCTTTCTTATCTATTCTTGTTGACTTCTTTATAGGTTTCTGACTTGGATCATTATTGATAACAGACTGTAACAATTCCGATAAATCCTCTCTAGGGTCTTTCTTTAAATAAATATTTGCATAACTTTGGCGTACTTCTTTTAGTTTTTCTTCGCTCATATTCAAAGATATACCATCCTTACCAAACAGATGACCACCAAGTTTCTCATCATGAGTTCCTAATGAAAGTATCCTGAGTTCTGTTAGCTGTCCTATAGCATCAGGAATAACACCGTCAACTCCAAAGCCAGCCAATGTAAGAGATGCCACACGTCCGTTTTCATCAAGTTGCACACCTGGCTGCATACCCCACATATCAATTTCCCTATTGAAATTCCAGTTAGAACCTTGAGGGTATGCCTCACCTACATATTTCCAATTAGGACCATTGAGGGATTCCCATATTTCCTTTAAAGCCTTATAATCTTTAATATATTCTGCAGTTTCATTAAGTTTAACTGGTATTTCTGCATTTTCTGTCAGTTCATTGTCTTTAACAGTAAAGACCTTACCTTCCAACTTATCTTGGGTCTCCAGTTCATAATCATTTACTCCTGACTCACGGTAAGTTGTATATTTAACTACTCGATATGAACCTTCTGGCAACCAAACAATAGAATCCGCAACAGCAGTTTCTTTTGTATAATATTTGTCATCAATTTCTGAAGAAGGTTTATCTTCATATTCAAGTTCATAATTTACCGGGATCTTTATGAATTCTGTTTTAGTTTGGTCAAATGTATTCTGAACTGTTACTGTAACCAGACTTATTTTACTGAATATATATGTAGGTTGTTCGCTCGCACGAGTTTGTATCCAGTCTTTTACAAGACGGAATTTTACCATACCTTTAGCAGTCGCATTTGCTGTTAAATCTTCAACAGTAAGACCTCCCGGTATAACTTCGAAATCATTACCTAAAGAATATGCAGCAACTTGCTCATCAACCTTATTTAGTAATTTGTAGCCTACAATAGTATATTTACCTGCTAATAATTGTAATTTATCACTACGCATTCCAAATTCGGCATTCTCTTCATTATAATAGTTAAGTACTAGTGTCTGTATAATAGATGTACTATTATATAGTAATTCTACCTCTATTTTTTGTATATCACCTAACTGTTCTATCTGTCCATTTGCACGCGTAGAAGTTTCTGCCGTTCCACTATCATAAGAAGCAGCCTTATATAATCTAAACTGCACATAGCCATATTCACTGCTATTCAGTTCTTCCTTGTCTGTACAACCTGTTACCACTGTACATAATAGTACAGTGATAATAGGTACAAGGAAAAAGTTTATGATTCTTTTGTATGTTGTCATTTTATCTCTTTTAATTAATAAATACTAATACCGCATGTCGCGATTACTTGAGAATCCTGGCTTATTTCTATGTTACCAGAAGCTGTTGACTCAACCTTAATATATTGTTTACCATTCATCTCAATAACACTTAGCCCTGAATAATTTTTAGAAAATGATATTTTCATATCAGAAGTAAATTCCAAAACTTCCAAGTATAATGTACCGTAAGTAAAATAATCTCTCGGAATATTTGCAATATATTCATTAGCTGTTGGATTTTCAGGATTCTTTATTATAACATCCTCACCCGTCATGTCTGCAATATACATCAGACTGCCTTCCATATCAATACAACCTTTAAAAGAGACAGTCGGAGCTACTGGAATCTTGTAATCTTGCAATACATTTAAAATTACATATCTTTCATAAGAACTTGAAGTTTCTCCTTCAACCAAAACCATCAAATTATCTTTTAATGATTCGTATAATGCACGTGGCAGCAAATACACTAACGCCGAACGAACTTCAGTATCACTATTATTGGCAGAAAAAGAGAATGATATGTTATCTGCATCTTTAGATACATGTATCCAATTGAGATTAGTTCCATTATTTAATTCATAATCAGTAGGAATAAAGACCGGATCCATTCCAGGAAATTCCATATAATCACCTTTCTGAACAAACATAACAGTTTCATAATCGTCATTTTTTGCTACTACCACAGAAGGTAGTTCTCCTTCGTAAACAACCTCTTCTGTTCCAGAAACACCAGAACTTGCTGTTATAGTTTTACCATCCTTGCTAACATTATGCATTGAATTATAGATAGGTGAGAAAGAAATATAGTTTTCATCCATTCCTTCATAGCAAACAGGAATTTTAGTTTCTACAGTTTCACCATTGTAATTTACAACAAAAGGTAAATAATAATTTTCATCTTTTCCAATTTGGTATTTAATATTCTTACCAACAGTATTATCCTCATTAAAGGCAATCTCATAAACTCCATCACCTTTAGCATTTAAAAGAATCCAACCTGGAATTTCCTCTGAGATAAGTCCTACATTAAACTCAGAAACCACATTTATAGTTATAAACTCAGGATTTCCAGGTTCGCCACCTTTCACTACAATAGGATTTTCTTCATTATAAATATTTCCTTCACTGTCTGTTACTTGAGCTTCAGATATCACTTTCTTTGGACGTGTTATCTTGTATATTACCTTTGAAGTTTCACCCATTGTTAATGTCAATTCTGAAACATCATCAGTATCATAATTCCAACTATCATCTGATATTTGAACTGTTAGTGTCTGATCACCAGCTTTACCTGAAGCTGTCGTTTCTGTAAATTCACCTCTAATAAATTTACACCACGCAGAACTACTTTTCATAGACCAATCCAAATTGGCACTGAAAGTAATATCAAAAGTTTCTCCAGGCTGACCTGAAATTTCTTTAAGTTCTGGAAATACAGGAGTAATTACTGCTTCTTCTTCCTTACAGCTGTTAAAAGCTAACATCAAAATCAAGGCCAACACACTTATTAATTTCATTGGCATATTTTTCATTGTTTTCATAAGGCTATGTCTTTAAATAAAAAAAATCATAAATTTAATATCCTTGTTGTATCATATCTTCTGCTTCGGCATCACTTATCCATTCAAAAATATTCAAGTAAGTACCAACTGTTCCGAACAGAGTCTTATCATTATTATAAACACTCACAGTGACATACTGCATCACAAAATTTTCACATGTATTATAATAAGAAACATAATTTGAGGGTTGACTCATCATAAGTTTACCATCACCATAGATTGTACCAAATGCATCCGAAGTAGAACCACAGACAAAATCTTCCATCTCAATATAAGGTCTATATACATCCCCTGTCTTAAACTTCAGTTTTGCATCATAACCATCGTAATACAATCCTTTCAATATAATTGTATTCTCCTCATCCTGAGAAAGTTCTGTCTTTATCAAACGTACGCTTGACTGCATGTATTCAAGAAAATATGTAGAAGTTACTTTGCAGTATCCTGTAAAGTTGTTGATGTCAAAAGGACATGTTTTATGCAATACCACTTTCGCTCCATTACCATACAAATCCCATTCGGCTTTTTCCGGAAGAATCAATCTCATAGAAAAGCCAAGAGAATCTGTAGCTCCAATATTCTCATATATACCCTGTACTTCTACATTCGTAGTCATTTCACCAGCCTTAATAACGACTGTATTATTCAATAACTTATAATGTTTTCCTTCGATTGCATTACTTTCCTTATCAATTATCTCTACAGCAAATGTTCTGTCATAATCCACTGCCTTAGTAGTTGAAACCGGAACTTTGAACACTTCATTAGTTTCCTGTACAGGATAATCGTAAAGTGTATCGGAAAACATAAGATAACTTGGTCCATTATAGGACACTCTTTTCTGTTCGCATCCTGTCAGACCTGTGATAATAGCCGCAACAGCTAAAAATCCAAAAAATATTTTTTTCATTACCGTATGTTTTTATTCTTATTTATTACTTTCGTTAGGTTGAACTTCAGAACCCGGAGAGTCGAGTTCATGCTGAGGTATCGGCCATACAAACATTGGATCGTCAGCTTTTACTTCAAGACTGTTACCGTTAGACAAAGACTGATCCTGAGGTTCGCGTTTAAAGCCTTTATGCCAACGTTTCAAGTCGTGAAGACGGAAACCTTCCATATAAAGTTCCTTAACTCGCTCTTCTTCTATAACCTGCATAGCATTATCTGCCGACATACTTGCACTAACAGCACCTTGATAACGTGCAGAACGTAATGTAGCTATGTCACTTGAAGCCTTAGAATACTCTCCCTGTTTTACATAAGCCTCTGCACGTATTAAATACTGTTCTGACAAACGAAGAACTTTAGGCATTGTAACGTGATAGATATTATAGGCAATAAAACTTTCATTACCCCAATATTTTATAAGCAAAGGCCAATATAGTGCGTGATCATATCCTGTTGTAAAAACTTTAAAGAAAGCGTCATCACGCAAATCATTCTCATCATAAAGATAGAAAACCCAGTTAGCCGGAACATAATCCGGACGCATGCTAACCATATCATAATTAGCAAATACTGTACCCAAAGCTCCACCATATGAATTCAGTGTAAAAGCTACCTTGAATATGGTTTCTGGCGAGAAGTCATTCGACCACATATACTGGTAATAGCTTTGCTCATCTGTAGCCATCTGAGTAGCACTTGCCAAGAAATAATATCCACTATCGATTACTTTAGATGAATATTCTATGGCTTCTTCCCAATCCTGCATATATAATGCAACACGAGCACGAAGAGCATATACTGTATATTCATTGAAATATGCGCTATCATAAAGAGCGCCTTCGAAATCATCTTCAAGTTCCAATAACTCTGCAGCTCTATCCAAGTCTTTCAATACAAAATCATATGAATCCTTTAATGACGCTCTAACCATCTTTTCATTGCCAAGATAGTGTTCTGTAAGTATCACACCCAATTCTTTAGTCATATCCTGATCTTTCTCATAAGCCTTACAGAACAATTTTATAAGTTCAGAATATGCCAAGGCACGTGCAAAATAAGCTTCACCACAATATTGGTCAAGTCTGTCCAACTCATCATCATCAGTTGTTTTGGCACGTACCGCATCCACACGGTCAAGAAGGAAGTTACATCTGTTTATAACAACATACAAAGCACCATACACTCCTTCTATATCTGTGTTAGTAGAAAGGATATCATTCCAACGCCAAATTTCTCCATAAATATTGGTATTGTTATTTACTCCATACACCAAGTCAGTCTGAATATCCGGCAGTAAAGTCAAACATCCTGAATATAAATAAGGGCTTTTTAAGGCATCATATATACCTAATACTGCAAGATTGGCATCATCGACTGTCTGAATGGACTTGTCGAATGTAACTGCATCCGACGGATATTTATCCAAGCATGATGTAGATACTATTGTCAATGCCGCCAGCAGAATGTAATATCTAAATTTCTTTATCATTTTATTTTATATTTATAAATTAGAATGAAAGTTCAACACCCAAAGTGAACTGTCTTGATGCAGGATATTGAGCCTGGTAAACATTGCTCGCCACTTCAGGGTCAAGTCCTGAGAAACCTGTAAATGTCAACAGATTCTGACCTTGCAGATAAACTCTTGCAGAAGTAAAGAAGTTGCTCTTTCTTAACCACAACTGAGGCAGATTATATGCCAAAGTAAGATTCTTCAGACGAAGGAAAGAAGCATTTTCAAGGAAACGGTCATCCAACTGAGGTGTTACACCATGACGTGGAATATCTGTGATATCTCCAGGATTTTTCCAACGGTCATAAAGCAAACGTTTTGATTGGTTATAAGCTGTATAAAGTCCATTACTTTCTTCAAAGAAACGGTCATTGTTTACAACCCATTTATCAGCCATCCAGCTAAACTGAGCAGAAAGTGTAAGTCCCTTCCATGACAAAGCAGTTCCAAAACCTCCGGCCCATGGAGCATCGTATGTCTTACCAGTCATAACCTTATCACTTTCTTTATATTCCGTAGTAATTTCACCATCCTTAGTGTACCATAAAGCATCACCATTGGCAGGATTTACTCCGGCATAACGATTAAGATAAAATTCACTTACCGGATGACCTACTACATATTTAATACCCGTTGTAGAATTAACATATTCCTGAACACCATTATATAATTCTACAAGCTTATTCTTATTATATGAGAAGTTGGCGCTTACATTCCATGTAAAATCTTTCAAGTGCAACACATCCGCATTTAAATTAACTTCAAAACCACGGTTTACCATCGCACCGATATTCTCCCAACGGTAACCTTCACCTGTTGCAGCATAAGATTGCGGAACAAGCATAAGCATATTTGTAGTCTTTTTATTATAAAAGTCTATATCAGCTCCAATACGATCGAAGAATCTAAGTCTTAATCCGATATTGTTTGCCCATGTCTGTTCCCATCCCAAATCTTCATTACCACTCTGCATAGGATATATACCGGCCTCATCATTATAATTAGGTCCACCTCCTACCAACGCCAAATGATCATAGTTAGGTATTTCAGAGTTACCCGATGTTCCGGAGCTCAAAGCTATCTGTGCACTTGTAAGCCAGTCAATATCCTGCAAGAATGCTTCCTGCTTGACATTCCACATGAAACCTAAAGACCAGAATGCACCCCAACGATTTTTCTTACCAAAACGTGAAGATGCATCAGTTCTCACAGAAAAATCAGCATAATACAAATCCTTGTAATTGTATTCTCCACGGAAGAAGAATGACAAATATGCATAAGATGTAGTACTGTCTGACCAAGAAGAAGCACGTGTACCGGAACTTACATTTGTAAGGTAATCACTTGTCTGACCTTCTGTCACGACTTGAAAACCTTCCGACATATAATTAACAGCTTCCTGACCTAGCATGAAATTAAATGAATGATCATCATTATATTTCCATCTGTAGTTTACAGTAGTAGTCTCTGTCAGATTTAGAACATCCGATGTATTACGTCCGGCAGTACCCATTCCACCGTTAATGATATAACTTGGGAATGACTGCATAAACCCCTTAGTGTGAGAATAATCAGCACCAAACTGTGAACGTATAGTAAGGTTTTCTATCGGAGTTATTTCAGCAAACACTGTAGAAAGAAGTTTATACTTAGTATAAGTAACTGGATTATTATCCATCCATTCTATCGGATTCTGACCTGTACCTGTCCAACTTCCGTCATTCTGAGAGGCAATACTTCCATCTTCATTATAAGGATTCCAATATGGCAACATAAAACGACATGCAGAAATAGGTGTATAAAGAGCATATTCTCCTTCTTCTGCCTGCTCAATTTCTTCGTATGCAGCCATTGTATTAGTACCCAATTTCAACCAGTTACTTGCTTTAACCTCAGCATTTGCACGCATGTTGTATCTACGAAATTTTGAACTTTGAGCAATACCATCCTGATCATAGAAACCACCTGACACATAATAGTTCAGTTTGTCAGTAGCACGATTCACTGACAGTTCATAACTCTGCAGAGGAGCACTGCTATTAAATACCTTATCAAGCCAATTTACATTAATCTTAGAAAGTAAATCATAATCTTTACCAGTATCTAAGCCGATTTCTTTCTCATACTGAATACGTTCATTAGTATCCATCATATTCCATTTACTTGTATTCGCAAGCTGTGAAATACCATATTGTACACGCAAAGTTACTTTTGCCTTATCCATTGACAGACCGCGTTTCGATGTAATCACCACAACACCATTTGCAGCACGTGCTCCATAAATAGATGTAGAAGAAGCATCTTTCAATACTGATATTGATTCAATATCTCCAGGACTGATTGTATTGAAATCAGAACTTGAAATAGGAACACCATCCAGAATAAACAAAGGTGCTGTTCCAGAGTTGATAGAGTTTGTACCACGAATCTGGAAAACTGACGGTTTGCTAGGCTCACCTGAATTTGAAATTACCGAAAGTCCGGCAGACTGTCCCTGTAAAGCCTGATCGAAACTTGCAGCCGGCACATCAGCCATCTTTTCAGCCGATACAGTAGAAACCGCACCTGCTATAGTTCCTTTCTTACGTACACCGTAAGCCACCACAACTACCTCATCTATCATTTCTGCATCGGATTTCAAACTCACGTTCAAAACTCCGGTGGACGCATTCACCTGATGGCTCTGCGACTGCATACCGATATATGAGAACACCAAGGTTGCTTTTGAAGCACCTTTTACCTCGAAGCTATAGTTACCGTCAATATCAGTAACTACACCATTAGTAGTTCCCTCCTGCAATACTGTAACACCAATCAACGGTTCGTTATCCTCATGACTGACAACCGTTCCCTTCACCACAAAATTCTGGGCAAAGGCCGAATGTAACGTAAATAATACAAGAGAGAGAAACAAAAGAATAAATCTTTTCATCTTCCGCTAGTAAATATTAAAAATTAAAAATTAAATGAATATTCATACACAAACACCACAAATCAATTAATTTATGCACTTTTGTCATACCCTCCGCTGCAGGTAAAACTACTATACATAAACTAAAACACATAAGAGGTATCACATATATACAGACAAATTAAGGAAACACTTTCCCTATTGTACCTCAAAACATTACTCTAAAAAGATTCTAGTTCACTAACCATATAAGACATAATATCACACCCATCAAACAAAAAAGGAAACTTCATTTCATTATTCATATCTTATTGCTACAATTTTATTATTTTTTTGTCTTTGCAAAATTACAAAAGTATATCATAACAAAAAAGTTAAACCACCATATTATTTAATATCAAATAATACACTATATAATATTATTGCAATCTACAAACTTACTTTTATCTATAAGAAGCATTAATTATAGAACATTTGTCAACAAAAACGCCACTATTAAGTTCACAAACGCACAATCAAAGTTAAATTATGAAAGTAACAAACAGAAAGCATAAATATTGTTAATATGCATATTTATAGAGAAAACATGAAAAGGCATCATAAGTAAGTAATTATTTTTTGATTTTACAATTTGTCAATTTGTCAAATATTAAAATAAGTATAATAGCAGGGTAATACAATTTTAGAATTTAATATTAACAAAATATTATTACCAATAAAAGAAGCATAATACAGCACAAAATACAAGCAAATACACATATTTAACATCAAAACAACTCTTATCTTCCTATTAAACTATCAAAATACCACATTTATATCCATATAAATATCATGTTAATATATTACATTAATATTATTACATATAATACATACACTATTTACAACAAAAAATTACCTTATATTATTATAAATATTTAATTCTTTTATATTATCATAATATCAGATATAAATATTTATGGGATATTTTTTATTTAACAGAAAGGCTATTTTTAACAATAAAGTCAATATAACCAACTATTTCATTAAGAACAAAAGATTACAAAGACATATAACTTTAACATAAACTGAAAATATAGTTCTTATCGATAAATCATCAATCAATATAATTTCCAACCAAACATACATTTTGAAATGTAAAGCCATATATATCTTAACAAAAAGGCAAAAGATATTCTTTTTAGGATAATATGCAGTATAAGTGTTCAAACTACAAGAATATAAAATATTAATTTAGAATAAGTACAGTGAAATGTAGCCATAAAAAAACATCCGGCAAAACGTTATGAATAATCCATATCATTTTGCCGGATATTTTTACATCACTCAATATTTTCAATCAAATCGTTGCTGAGTAACCAGCACCTTGTCTATTCGTGCTCCATCCATATCAACAACCTCAAAATTAAAGCCATTCCACTGCATTGTTTCCCCGCTCTGAGGGACATGTTGCAGATATTGTAGAATTAGTCCTCCAAGAGTATGGAAATCTGACTTTTCAAACAATTCAGGACGGTTGAAATAATTAAGGAAGTCGTACATAGGACACTGTCCATCAACAAGCCATCCGTCATTATTCACTCTCTTGATAATATCCGGTTCATCATCGGCATCATCCACAGCCCCCACAAGTCCTTCAAGTATATCTTTCAATGTGATTATACCCGTACAAGCACCGAACTCATCGCACACAAGGGCACGGCTGATTTTCTTCATCTTCATTTGTTCCAGTACCTTATATACATTCATATTCTCATGGAAGAACACAGCATCCTGAGTCAATGCCACCAGATTGAAATCATCCTCATGCAGATGCAAAACAAGATCTTTCAGATGAATAACCCCCTTTACATGGTCAAGATCACCATCTGCTATAGGATAGAATTCATACAGATTGTCGCTTACTATAGATTTTACATCATCTACAGTCATATCTGTGTCCAGCCATACTATATCCGACTTGTGCGTCATGATAGAACTTACTTTCAGGTCACCCAAAAGAAATACCCTCTGCATAATATCCTGCTCCACCGGCTGTACCTCACCATCTTCAGCACCTTCCTTTATTATAGACTTTATTTCTTCTTCCGTAACTTTGTTATCCTCATCTTTTACACCAAGAAGATTAAATATAACCTCTGTACTCTTGGCCAGCAACCAGACAAAAGGAAGTGCAATTACAGAAAGGACATTCATTGGCTGTGCCATCACTTTGGCCGCCTTTTCTGCCATACTCATACCTATACGTTTAGGGACAAGCTCACCAAATATAATAGTAAGATATGTAACAACCACAACGATAACACCCTGAGCCAATCCGAAAGCATATGTAGAAGATACCCCCCAAGATTTCATAGTTTCCGTCAGATCTACAGCAATCTGATTTCCTGAATAAATACCGGTAAGGATTCCTATAAGAGTAATACCGATTTGTACTGTAGAAAGAAACCTGTCTGGTTCATTAGCAAGTTTTAGAGCTGTTTTTGCCGATTTGTTTCCGTTTTTAGCGTCAGCGGAAAGACGTGATTTACGGGCTGAAATAAGTGCCACCTCGGACATTGCGAAAACTCCATTAAGCAATATCAACCCGATGATAATAAAAATTTCGTTCATATATATATTAAATGTTTCCAACAGCAAAAATAATAGATTGTTCACGCTTAACACAAATTAATAACATTCTATTAGAAAGTTTTAACAATATGTTTATTATCAATTTTGAGCTATACCTAAAAATGATTAGCAGTACAGTCAAAAGCAGTATGAAATATACCTAAAAATTGCGATTGCGACAAAAAACTTATGGCAGTAACTTTGCATCTGGAATTAAAAGATTAAAAAATATATTATTTATAGGGTATTAGTTTATGAGCAAAACACTGTGGAGTCAGTTTTATAAATTTGTATTTCTTTTTGTAGCAATTACATTATGTATAACAGTCAAAGCGGAAATCCAGAAGGTTATTCTGTCTGGTATAGTAAAATCAACAGACAAGAGTCCCGTGGATTTTGCAACCGTATATCTTAAGAATACCAACTACGGATGTACAACTGACGAAAAGGGAGAATACAGACTTAATGCTCCTGCCGGCAATTACATTCTTGTGGTTTCTGCCATAGGGTTTGAGACATACGAAAATAATATCATAATAGGCAGCCACAACACTAAACACAGAATTACACTCAAACCATCGGTAACGGAACTAGACGAAGTTGTTGTTGTATCAAACGGAGTGAGTCGCCTAAAACGTTCGGCATTCAACGCTGTAGCCGTTGACACAAAGGAAATGAAGAACAGTACAAAAAGCCTGAGTGATGCCCTCGCCAAAGCCCCTGGTATGAAACTCAGAGAATCAGGAGGTGTAGGTTCGGACATGCAGCTGATGCTCGACGGGTTCAGCGGAAAACACGTGAAGGTTTTCATCGACGGTGTACCACAGGAAGGCGTCGGAAGTTCCTTCGGACTAAACAATATTCCGGTAAACTTTGCGGAAAGAATAGAAGTATATAAAGGTGTGGTTCCGGTAGGCTTCGGCTCGGACGCCATAGGAGGAGTTATCAACATTGTCACGAACAAGAAGAAACAGAACTGGTTCCTTGATGCTTCGTATTCATACGGCTCTTTCAACACGCATAAATCAAACATTCATTTCGGACAGACTTTGAAAAACGGATTTACATACGAGATAAATGCTTTTCAGAATTATTCGGACAACAATTATTATATAGACGGACCTATAAAGGATTTTGAAACCGGTAACATCAACGCAAGAACAGGCAGAGTAAAAAGATTCAATGACACCTACCACAATGAAGCCGTTATCGGTAAAATCGGTGTAGTAGACAGGAAATGGGCAGACCGACTGATGTTCGGATTTACATATTCCAATATGTACCAGGACATACAGACAGGTATACGTCAGAATATCGTCTATGGCGAAAAACACAGAAAAGGACATTCGCTTATGCCTTCAGTGGAATATAGGAAAAGAGACCTTATCGTCAAAGGACTTGAACTGATGATAACAGGTAACTACAACAGGAATACTACTTATAACGTGGACACAGCAGCATACGAATACAACTGGTTAGGCGACAAAAAACTGATGAACACCCGTGGCGAACAGTCGTATCAGCATTCGCGTGCTGATAATGACAACTTGAACAGTACAGTAACTCTGAACTACAGAATAGGTAAGGCACATTTCATTACATTTAATAATGTGTTCAATGCTTTCAGGCGCGAAAACACTTCCCTACTGACAAAGGAAGAACAGACAGACCCGATAGACAAACGTACAAGAAAAAATATCAGCGGACTGTCATACAGACTTATGATGTCGGAAAGATGGAACTTTTCAGCTTTTGCAAAACAATATTTGCAGTATGTATCAGGTCCGCAAGCCACAGATGCTAATAATTCAGACTTTGTGCGTACAGAAAGTAAAGTCAGCTCAACCGGCTATGGAGCAGCAGGTACATTCTTCGTAATACCGGCATTGCAAGTTAAACTGTCATACGAAAAAGCCTACCGTCTGCCTACCATTGAAGAAATGTTCGGCGATGAAGACTTAGAAATGGGTGATATAAGTATCCGTCCGGAGAACAGCGACAATATAAATCTGAATATCAGCTATAACAAGACTTTCGGTAAACATAGTGTTTATTTGGAAGGAGGATTTATATACCGCAATACAAAAGACTATATACAGAGAAATATCGCCGACCTTAGCGGCGGTAAGATGGCTGCTACGTATATCAACTACGGCAAGGTCCTTACCAAAGGAATAAACGCTTCAGTTAGATACGGTTTCAGCAACTGGCTGAGCATAGGCGGAAACTTCACAAGGATGGACGTGAGGGACAATCAGGAAATGGCAATAGGAACAAATCAGCCTAATCTGGCTTACAAGGAACGCATGCCCAATATACCTTACATGTTTGCCGATTCGGACATAAATCTTTATTGGCACAACCTGTTTGAGAAAGGCAACACGCTGACCTTTACATACGACAACCAGTATCTGCACAGCTTTTCATACTACTCGCAGGTGATAGGTTCAAGCAGCGACTACATTGTCCCAAACCAATTTTCACACAACATCAGTCTTTCATACAGCATGAAGAAAGGAAGGTACAACATCTCCTTCGAATGCCGTAATCTGACAGACGAAAAACTGTACGACAATTTCAGCCTACAGAAAGCAGGAAGAGCTTTCTACGGAAAAGTAAGAGTATATTTCGGGAAATAAAAAAATACAATCTAAAATGAGTAAAAAAATGAGCAAAAGAAATTTTATCAGAAACATGGCCATATTATTTGGCGTAGCAGTATCTGCAACTTCATGCAGCGAGGAGACAGTTGACAACAATAATAATAACAACAATACAGACCAAAAAGGTCAATATGTAATTGCTGCATCGGTTACAGCATCCGGAAATACCACTAACGTACTTCTTACAGCCTCATCGCTCGACGAAGGAACAGTTTCAACTAAAAACAACGGACTTGTTAACGACGGAGCTACACAGTGGATATACTATAACAACCAGTATCTTTACGGACTGGCATACAATCAAGGTAATGCAGGAGTCACAACATCATTCATCCTTGATGCAAACAATAACATTAAGAAGAGAAACGGAGAATTCGCAATCAGAAGATTTACCACTTTCGGCACTTACGGAAAGTATATCATGACTACTTCTACAGGCGACGGACCTACAGAATGGAACGATGAAAACGGTTACACACCGAAATCATTCCTCATTTCTTATTTGGATGCCGCAGGAGAAGTTTATACAACTAACGATACTCAAAACGAAA
>CALUPA010000043.1 GCA_944322395.1 uncultured Phocaeicola sp. | reverse complement strand
TCTTCTTTCATACAAAAAAACTGTGTTAGCAAAGTTAATATTTTATTCTTTGCTGACACAGTTTAATTTACATCCTCGCTTTTATTGTTTTTATACATTACCATCAATCATCGATATCAATTACTCTGAACTGCTTATCGAACTTGATTTCCCATCTGTTTGAAAGTTTGATTTCATATTCTCTTGAACTTCTTTCAATCTGAAGGATTTTCTCATTAGGATAATTTGTGTTCACGTAATCAAGAATTTCCTTTGGAACTATCTGTGAAGGAACACCGTTCTTAATACATTTTACCTCAGTCCAATCACCCGATTTGTCAAACTCCAACTTATCGCCTGAAGTGAAAATCACATCGAAACTCTTGTAAAACAAATCTGTTTCCTGTTTAGCCATCGCTACTTTAGAGTCCTTGAAATAGTTTGAGATAAAGGTCTGAGCTTTCAATGGGAGTTGACCTATCTGAATAGGCTTATCTGTGTCAGCAACTACCATCATTGACATTGAGAACAAACAAACTAATAAAAATATAACCTTTTTCATAATCTTAAAAATTTAAATTGTTAGTACCATGTTTAATTTTATATTGCAAATATGGTACTCAATACTGAAAAGATTCTGGAAAAATCTACTTTTTTCGATTCAAATGCATTTTTTTATCTAGAAACGGTGAAAATATGCATTCTTTCATTGAACTGATATGATATTTTAAGTCCTGCAGCTTTACATATCGTATTTACCAACGACAGCCCTAGCCCGGTAGAACCTTCTTTCTTGCTTCCCTGATAGAAGCGGGTAAATATCTGAGACGAATCCAACTGAAAATCTCCAGTACTGGCTACACTGAAACTTTTCCCGGAAACTTTTACTTTAATTTCCCCTCCATCAATGTTATGTACAAAAGCATTCTTTAGAAGATTAGTAACCATCATTATGGCCAGTGACTCATTCATCTCTACATCAAATGTATTCTCCGGCAGATAACTTATACTTATATTCTTATACTCATAAACCTCCTGGAATGTTTCTATATATTGCTCCAATAAAGAGTTTATACATATCATCTTGACATCGGCATATTGGCCATTTTCAATCTTACATAACAGCAATAAAGATTTGTTCATACGTGTAATATTTTCCAGTGTCTGATGAGTCTTTGCTATTTCTTCCATCTGTTTCTCCGTCAATGTTTCATCATCCATAAGCATTTCCAATCTGTTCAGACATATAGCCAGCGGTGTCTGCATCTCGTGCGAGGCATTCCCGATAAATAACTTCTGCTGCTCGAAAAGTTTCTCATTTCTCTCCACAGACATTGTTACAGCATGATAAAGCTTTTTGAATTCTGTAATGTTTGATTTATTCTCCAGAGGAACAATATCGTTACCTATCTTATATTTGTTAAACCATGACAAAAGTACATAAAGCGGCTTCATGTTGCGTCTGAATATCCATATATTAAGAAGCAAAAGAATGAACAGCAGTCCTACATATAGCGCTATAATCCATCCAAGAATTGCCCTTTGCAAGTCCAGTTTGTCTATAGTAGGTGTATATACCACAAGTTCCTTATATCCTTCATCAGTCTTGAAAATATTCACAAGAATTCGGGCAGGCTCATATTCCAGCTTTTCATCTATATACACCATTTCATCCCTATAAGTTATATGGTTATACGTATTTGCATAATCATCACTTACATCGTACATATAGAACTGATTGTTCGACCCATTATTCAGTGACGGCATTTCCTCTCCATTGAGATATCTGATAATCAGATTCTCTGAATAGTCTTCAAGCGAATCATCCACTTCATCATTCACTTCGTCTATTATGGCCCAGTAAAAAAATACAGCCCAGGCAGTCATTATGAAAACAGATGCCACAGACACATGGAGCATCACATTATGAAACAGTTTCATTCCAAAACAAATTTATAACCTATACCATATACTGCTTTTAGTTCGGGAGTGGAACCAGCATCTTTCAGACGTTTTCTCAGGTTTTTAATCTGAGCATATATAAAGTCAAAATTGTCTACCTGGTCTATATGATCTCCCCATACGGATTCAGCCAAAGTGCTTTTATTTACCAGTCTGTTAGGACGAAGCATGAAATAAACCAGAATGTCGTACTCCTTACGGTTCAGTTCTACCGGTTTCCCATCTACACTTACCTCAAACTTTTCCGGAACAATCTCGATATTTCCAAATGTGATTTTCTTCTCACCATCTCTCTGATTTCTCCTTAGCAGACTCTTTATGCGGGCATGTAATTCTGCCAAATGAAAAGGTTTGGGAAGATAATCATCGGCTCCCAAATCAAGTCCCTTCACTTTATCTTCTATCGAATCCTTTGCAGATAGTATTATCACATTTGCCTTCTTTCCCATATCCTGAAGTTCTGCCAATAAATCCAGACCGTTTCCATCAGGCAGCATTATATCGAGCAGTATACAGTCGTAATCATAATCACCTGCTTTCATCAGTGCTGTACGGTAATCCGGTGCCTGCGATACAACATATCTTTCTTTCTCAAGTGACTTGGTTATTATTTCAATCAGGTCTTTATCGTCTTCTACTACAAGTATTTTCATTTCTCAAAAAAATTATGTTCGTATATCCACAAAATTAAGAGTAAAACAGAAAATATAAAAAAAATCGGTCTGAAAATCTTATAAAAAGACCTTCAGACCGATATAATTGGCGATATTATAATAATTATTATTAATTATTCATTGAACCAACGTACGTAACAGAAATCCTGACGGTGAGCCAAATCAGAATTCTTAGGATACATACGGTATGAAACCTTGAAGCTACCTGCATTTGACAAGCTGTGAGTAATCTGGAATGTATACAAATCACCTTCCACTTTCACAACTTCCATAGGAGTTACAGAATAGATATACTCCTTACCTTCTGCATTCTTGTAAGTTACTACAAGTTCGATACCTACAGCATCTTTCAATCCCTTTTCGTCAACTACACAAGTTATTGTGTAGTCTTTACCGCTTTCTACGTTACCTTCGCGAAGTTCCTCACATTTGTTCAAAGAAACAATCTGAATTGAATCCCACTTAGCTGCAACTTCTTCTTTCCATGCTGCGATTTCCTTAGCCTTGGCATAATCATTTGCAGCAAGAACTTTGTAACGGTCAGCTTCCTTAGTATAGAACTTAGAATAATAGTCGTCAAGCTGACGCTTCATTGTATAGTGAGGAGCAACTTGAGCGATAGAGTTCTTGATAGTTCTAACCCATCCTTCAGAATATCCCTTCTTGTTACGAGCATAATACAATGGAAGAATTTCAGTTTCAAGAATACTGTATATAGTAGCAGCATCAAGCTGATCCTGATGTTCCTGATTCTGATAAGTACGTTTCTCTGTCAATGCCCATCCTGCACCTTCGCGATAACCTTCAAGCCACCATCCATCAAGAACAGAGAAGTTTACAACACCGTTCATCAGAGCCTTTTCACCAGATGTACCAGATGCTTCAAGAGGACGTGTAGGAGTGTTCATCCAGATATCTACACCAGAAACAAGGCGGCGTGCAAGTTTCATATCGTAGTTTTCGAGGAAGATAATCTTACCCAAGAACTCAGGGCGCTTAGATATTTCTACAATCTTCTTAATCAATCCCTGACCTGCACCATCGTGTGGGTGAGCTTTACCTGCAAACAGGAACTGTACAGGATAGTTAGGGTTGTTAACAATCTTAGCCAAACGATCAAGGTCAGTGAACAATAAGTGAGCACGCTTATAAGTTGCAAAACGGCGAGCGAAACCGATCAACAGTGCATTAGGATTAATCTTATCCATCAATGAAACTACACGTGAAGGATCTCCCTGGTTCTTCAACCATGTATCGCGGAACTGATTACGGATATAGTCAGTAAGTTTGTTCTTCAATGCAAGACGAGTATTCCAAATTTCTTCATCAGGTACATTGTAGATAGCTTCCCAGATTTTTGGATTAGACTGATCATTCAAGAAGCTTGCATCGAAATATTTGCTGTAAAGTTTCTGCCATTCAGAAGCACACCAAGTTGGGAAGTGAACACCGTTTGTAACATATCCAACGTGGTTTTCTTCAGGGAAGTAACCTTTCCATATTCCAGAGAACATATCTTGAGAAACTTTTCCGTGCAACCAGCTTACACCATTAACTTCCTGGCAAGTATTACAAGCGAATGTAGACATACAGAAACGTTCGTTGTTGTCACCCGGATTAATACGTCCAAGATCCATCAAATCCTGCCATGTAATACCCATACGCTGTGGATAACCGCCCATGTACTTACCAAACAATCCTTCATCAAAATAGTCATGACCTGCAGGAACTGGAGTATGAACAGTGTACAATGAAGAAGAACGAACCACTTCAAGAGCCTGTTCGAATGTCATTCCGCTTTCTACGAATTCGCACAGACGCTGTACATTACACAATGCTGCATGACCTTCGTTACAGTGATAAATATCTTTCTTGATACCAAGTTTTTCAAGTAGCAATACACCACCAATACCAAGAAGAATTTCCTGTTTCAAACGATTTTCCCAATCGCCACCATAAAGCTGGTGAGTGATAGGACGGTCGAATTCGCTGTTCATTTCATTGTCAGTATCAAGCAGATACAATGGAACACGACCTACGTTTACTCTCCATACATATGCATGTACATAGTAGTCAAGATAAGGTACATCAACCACCAATGGTTTTCCGTCTTCACCAATCACACGGTCCAATGGAAGGCTACCGAAGTTCTGAGCTTCATAGTTAGCCACCTGCTGGCCATCCATAGACAAACTCTGAGTGAAATATCCGTAACGGTACAAGAAACCTACAGCACACATGTCTACATTACTGTCTGAAGCTTCTTTCAGATAGTCACCTGCAAGAATACCAAGACCTCCTGAATATATCTTCAATACATGAGTCATACCATACTCCATACAGAAATATGCCACAGAAGGGCGTTCCTTATTAGGAGCTACACTCATATAGTCAGTAAACTTCTTATATACATTATTTATTTTATCTAGAGCCTTCTTATCTTCAGAAATGGCTTCTAGTTTTTCATAACTTAAACGTTCCAAGAAAGCAACCGGGTTTTGTCCCACTACGCTCCACAATTCAGGATCAAGAGACTTAAACATATCTGTTGCTTCATAGTTCCATGACCACCAAATGTTGCGGGCCATCTCCTGTAACATTTTCAATGAATCCGGTATACGAGATTTAACTGTAACCTCTTTCCATACAGGAGCATTAGCATAATTTGTTTTAATTTTCATATCTCTCAAATACTTTAAATTATTAATTCTCTTTATTGTTCTCAAGTCTTACCGAAGCATTACGCAAAGCCACGTCATATGCTTCGTAATAATATTTAATAAAATGCTTCCATAATGCTTTTTCAGCGATTGCAGCTGCATTTTTTCTAATCTTTTCTACCTGTTTCTGATCCATAGACGAGAATTCACAAATAGTATCTTTTATGGCATCTGCCACTTCGGAATAGTTATAATCAGTACGATGAATCACCTTTACTCCATCGCTTAACTCTCCATTATGTCCTACTATAGAATTTACCCATAATCCGAACCCTGCCAAATCAGAAGTAATAGTAGGTACCTTAAATGCCACACTCTCCAGCGGAGTATACCCCCACGGTTCATAATAAGAAGGATATACACTCAAGTCGTTGCCAAGCACCAAATCATAATATGTCATATTAAGGATACCATCTTTTCCGTCGAGATAGCATGGAACAAAGATTACCTTCACTTTGGAGTCTGCAGAGTTAGACATATTCAGGTATTTTAGCATATCCAACACCTGGTCATGACTCATGTTATGCAACCAATGTGTCACGAAAGGTACTTCAAGGGGTGTATCAAAATTTTCCTTGCTGTTTAGTCTGCCGATAAGGTCTTGTCTGGCCTCACCTACCCATCCTGGTACATTAATAAAGGCCAAAACTTCTTTTTTCAGATTTTTGTCTCTTGTTAGACGATTTAGAGTTTCAAGGTAAACATTAATTCCTTTATTCTTAAATTCATATCTGCCACTAGTACCAATTATAAGAGTATCATCTCCCAAATTTGTGCCGAGCAGCTTGTTTGCAAGGTTAAGCAATACCTGCCTTGCTTTTTTTCGCTTGGCTGAAAAAGAACGTCCTTGTGGTACAAAATCATCCTCAAATCCATTCATCAGTACTACATCAGCCGGCTTCTCAAGAAGTTCTTTACATTCGTTATTCGTAATTTCACTCACTGTAGTAAAACAGTCCACATGATGTGCAGTCTGTTTTTCTATCGAGTGCTTAGACTCCATGTTCAGTTCCCTAGCCATTTGGTCACCATTATAAGCAAACAGATAATCATATAACGGTTTGTTGTTTCCTGCTATGGAACGACCTATCGATGTGGCATGCGTAGTAAATATCGTTGCTATCTGCGGAACATGTTTCTGGATATACAATGCTCCCAATCCGGTCATCCATTCATGGGCCTGATATACTACTTTCTTGCTATCATCAAGGAAAAACCTGTAAAAACTTTCAACCACTTTACCGGCTGCATACGAAAACATAGAAGCCTCATCGTAATCGCCATAAGCATGCAAAGAATCTACCTGATAGTCTTCCCAAGCTCGGGTATAGATTTCATTTTTTTGCTCAAAGAAAGGAGCAAAATCTACTAGAATTGCGATTGGAGTACCTGGAATGTTCCATCTGCCAATCCTAAAACTTAATTTCTCAGAGCTCAAAGCATATTCTCGCCAGTCTTTGAGCAGTTTTTCATCCTCAACAAACAAAGGATTTTCTTTTCCTAACCATACTTCAGGTCCAATGAAAAAAATCTTATCCTCGAATGCTTCCTGCAAAGTCTTTGCCCTTGTGGATAAGACGGTGTAAATTCCTCCAACTTTATTACACACTTCCCAACTAGACTCAAAAATATAATCAGGAGTTAAAAGCTGTTTCATCATCTTATAAGTTTAACTTTATTTGTTGCAAAGATAGGTAAAACATACGAAAAATCAAAAAATCCAAACATTTTTTGCAGAGAATTGGCTGTGAATACTGAATAAATTATAATAAATTACATTATCAATACATAAAAGCCGATTCCACGTATACTCTTGTAATACATGAAATCGGCCTTTAAAGCTATCTAGAATACATTTTTATGACTCTGTATGTTTTCTTGAGGATAATTTTTCAAGGAAATATACCAAAAAGAACCCTACTATCATCAGCACTACCGCCTCTACAACATATTGGTTTGGAAGTATATTCTCCTCAATCAGTGGTTTTGACACTCCATGACTGTCTGTATAAAACTCCACTACTCTTTTCCACGGCCATACCTTGTTAAGCGACCCCAGCATAAAACCTGTCAATACAGCAAGTGTTATATTTCTGAAATTCTTCAGTGCGTACGACAATATTCTGGAAAAAGATGTTATACCTATAAATGCTCCAGCACCAAATATAATAAGTATTACTACATCAAGAGTTTTTACAGCCTCCATAATATAAAAATACTTTCCCAGAAGTACAAGTATAAAACTTCCGGATATACCTGGCAAAATCATTGCGCATATTGCAATTGCCCCACAAAGGAATATAAACAAGTAGTTGGTAGGAGTTTCGGCAGGAGTAGCAACTGTAATGTAATAAGCTATTCCGGCACCTATTATAAAAGATAGTATTGTCTTCCAGTTCCACTCCTTGATATCTTTTGAAACAAACCATGTGGAGGCAAGTACCAGTCCAAAAAAGAACGACCATACCAATATAGGATGATCAGTAAGCAGCCACGTAATGACTTTTGCAAGCGAAAACACACTTATACCTACACCCAGAATTATGGAAAACAGAAAATTTCCGTTTATTCCTTTCCAGAACTCGGATATCTTGCCTGTAAAAAGCAATTTCAGGTTTTTCACATTAATACTCTTAATGGAATTTATAAGTTCATCATAAATACCCACTATAAATGCAATAGTTCCACCGGAAACGCCAGGCACCACATCGGCAGCACCCATTCCCATTCCCTTTAAAACCAGTGTTGCGTAATCTTTAAATTTACGTTCCATGTTTTATTATTGTTTATTGAATTTTCGGTTACAAAGGTAAGTAAAATGCATAAAAGGCACACAAAAAATAATAAAAATAAAACGTCAAGACGTTTTTCATAAAATGACAGGACATTTCAAGTAAAACGACCTGACGTTTTTATTACATTTTTTTCATCATAGTTTGAACAAAACCATAAGCCTTTGCGTTTTATAGTTATAACTTGATTAAATATACAATTATGTCGAAAACAGCATTCAAAGGTTCAGCCGTAAATCTGGCTGGAGAATTTATAAAAGCAGGAAGCAAAGCACCTGATTTCACAATGGTAAAAGGCGACTTGAGCACATTCAAACTGTCTGACACTAAAGGTAAGTTTGTAGTTTTAAATATATTTCCAAGTCTTGACACTGGTGTATGCGCCACTTCCGTAAGAAAGTTCAACCAATTGGCAGCAAACATGAACAACACTTTAGTCCTTGCCATTTCCAAGGACCTTCCATTCGCACAAGGAAGATTCTGTACAACAGAAGGTATAGAAAATGTCATTCCACTGTCAGATTTCAGAAACCCATCTGACTTTGATACAAACTACGGAGTTCTTATTGCAGATGGTCCACTTTGCGGACTCCTGGCACGTTCAGTAGTAGTCATTAATCCTGAAGGCGAAGTTGTATACACAGAACTTGTTCCGGAAATAACACAAGAACCAGATTACGAATCGGCATTGGCCGCTATCAAATAAGACAAACAACACAATAACAAATCACTCATAACCACAAAAAAGACCGAATCTGAAAGCCACTTCACAGATTCGGTCTTATTCTTATAATATAATCTTATCAGTCTTCGGAAAATTCCTTTAT
This sequence comes from uncultured Phocaeicola sp., assembly GCA_944322395.1. GTDB lineage: Bacteria > Bacteroidota > Bacteroidia > Bacteroidales > Bacteroidaceae > Phocaeicola. The sequence goes on along the minus strand of CALUPA010000043.1, from coordinate 14,548 downwards.
CCTCTGTTCTTCACTAAGACGGCAAACAAGCAAGGTATTGTTTTTCTCAGCTATAATATATCCGTCAAGTCCCTGCACCACAACCTTCTTTTCTTGAGTAGTGTGAACCACACAGTTTCTTGATTCATACATTTTTATATTGTCGCCTATGCACACATTACCATATGCGTCTTTGGTAGAATTTTCATGCAGCGAACCCCATGTACCCAAATCGCTCCAACCGAACGAAGCCGGGAATACATATATTTCATCAGCCTTTTCCATTACCGCATAGTCCACCGATATATTTTCGCACATAGGGAACAGTTCATTAATCATTTCCTGTTCCTTGTCAGTAAAGAAATACGGCAGCATTTTTTCAAAAATCTTGCTTAGTGCAGGCTGATAAACACGCATGGCATTAACAATCGTATTTACATTCCAAATAAAAATTCCTGCATTCCAGAAGAAATTCTTCTTTTGTATATATCTCTTGGCTGTTTCCAAATCCGGTTTTTCCTTAAAAGCATCCACCCTGTATATTTCCTTGTTAGACGGACATGCCATAGTCAAATCGGCTTCTATATATCCGTAACCAGTTTCCGGACGTGTCGTCTTCATTCCCAGAGTAACAATTGCATCCGACGAAGAAGTGAACTTCATTGCTGAATTTATTACTCTCCTAAACTCATTTACATCCATAACGACATGATCGCTTGGTGTAACAACTATATTTGCCTTAGGATTTTTTGATTTTATTTTCCAACTCACATATGCTATACATGGAGCCGTATTGCGACGACATGGTTCAAGCAGAATCTGCTCAGAGGGGATTTCAGGCAACTGTTCCTTTATAATTTGTTCATAATTGGCAGATGTGACCACCCAGACATTTTCAGGTGGACATATTCCCCTAAACCTGTCTACAGTCAACTGTATCAGAGTACGTCCACAGCCCAATACATCAATAAACTGCTTAGGCATCTCCTTGCTACTCATAGGCCAGAATCTGCTGCCTATACCACCGGCCATTATGACAATATGATTATTTACATTCATCTCCATAAACATATCTCGAATTATAACTTCCGCAAAAATAGCTGTTTTTTCATTAAAAACAACATAATGAATAAAAATTCATAAACATACTGTTATAAGAAACTTTACGAATTCTGCCAATTAACGAAATAATGGTTATTTTTGTATCAGAATTACATAAATACCTGAAATAATGAAAAGATATCACTGTGTACTCACAATAGCCGGTTCCGATTGTAGTGGAGGTGCCGGAATACAAGCAGACATCAAAACCATATCTGCCTTAGGCGGATATGCTGCAAGTGCCATAACAGCAATAACCGTACAAAACACATGCGGAGTGACAGGCATACATCCAGTACCCGCATCGTACGTAAAAGCACAAATTGATGCCGTTATGACCGACATAAAACCTGCAGCCATAAAAATAGGAATGATAAACGATGTTGATATAGTAAAGGCCATTGCCGAAAGTATAAAAGAATACAAACCACAATTTGTGGTGTTCGACCCCGTAATGGTATCTACAAGCGGATGCAAACTAATAGAAGACCAAGCAATAGAAACTATTAAAAGCGAACTGATTCCTCTATCTACAATAATTACCCCAAATCTGAGCGAAGCAATGGTACTTAGCGGATACGACAACATAAGCAGTTCTGATTCCATGAATACAGCAGGAGGAAAAATACTAGAAATGGGATGCAAAGCCGTACTGATAAAAGGCGGACATCTGGATGGGAACGATATGTGTGATGTATTATGTATAAAAGGGGCGGATACGCCACATATATATACAGCATCAAAAATAGACAGCAGAAATACCCATGGAACAGGTTGTACACTATCGTCGGCCATAGCAACATATCTGGCATTGGGAGATACACTTCAAGAAGCTGTAAGAAAGGCAAAAGACTATGTACACTATGGAATTCTGAACGGTAAGGACATATGTATAGGTAACGGACACGGACCACTTAATCATTTCTATTCCCCAGTTCCCATGCACATTTTCACTGAAAATGAGTAATTATATGAAAACAATCATTACCTTTGCAGCACTATCAATAATTATTAAATATAAAAATCATGAAAGCATTTGTATTTCCAGGACAGGGCGCCCAGTTCGTAGGAATGGGTAAAGACCTGTACGAAAATTCGGCTTTAGCCAAGGAACTTTTTGAAAAAGCAAACGATATTTTAGGCTATCGTATCACAGATATCATGTTCAACGGTACTGATGAAGATCTCCGTCAGACTAAAGTTACACAGCCTGCAGTATTCCTTCATTCAGTAATTTCTGCACTCTGCATGGGCGAAAACTTTAAACCAGAAATGACAGCAGGACACTCATTAGGAGAATTCTCTGCACTTGTAGCAGCAGGAGCTCTTTCATTCGAAGACGGTTTGAAGCTGGTTTATGCACGTGCTATGGCGATGCAGAAAGCATGCGAAGCACAGCCTTCAACTATGGCAGCCATCATAGCTTTGCCAGATGAAAAAGTAGAAGAAATCTGCGCTAAGGTTGCATCTGAAGGCGAAGTTTGTGTAGCAGCAAACTATAACTGTCCGGGACAAATCGTTATTTCAGGTTCTATCGAAGGCATCAACAAGGCTTGCGAACTGATGAAAGAAGCCGGAGCAAAACGTGCTCTTCCACTGAAAGTGGGCGGTGCATTCCATTCACCACTTATGAACCCTGCAAAAGTTGAGCTTGAAGCTGCAATCAATGCTACAGAGTTCCACACTCCAAAATGTCCGGTTTACCAGAATGTAGACGCAAAACCATATACAGACCCAGCTCAAATTAAGGCTAATCTGGTTGCACAGCTTACTGCCTCAGTAAGATGGACACAAACTGTACAGAACATGATAGCCGATGGTGCTGACGAGTTTATAGAATGCGGACCTGGAGCAGTTCTTCAAGGTCTAATCAAGAAGATAAACAAAGAAGCAAATGCTCACGGCATTGAATAATAAGAACTGAACAAGACACGTATATACCTTGATGGGTTTATACGTGTCTTTTTTATAAAAATAAAATTTAAACACTATGAATCCTGAAGAAAAAATCATTATATATCAAGTCTTTACACGTCTGTTCGGCAATCAGGTCCTTACTTGCAAGGCCAATGGGAACATAGACGAAAACGGATGCGGGAAAATGGATAATTTCACAGAGCAAGCCCTGACCGAAATAAAAAAACTAGGGACTACACACATCTGGTATACAGGAGTTATAGCGCATGCCACACAGACAGACTATACACGCTACGGAATTAGCAAAGACCACCCGGCTGTGGTAAAAGGCAAAGCCGGATCGCCATATGCTATAAAAGACTATTACGACATTGACCCAGATTTGGCAGTCAATGTAGACAAACGTATGGAAGAATTTGAGTCTTTGGTAGCAAGAACACATGAAGCTGGAATGAAAATGATTATTGACTTCGTTCCTAACCATGTGGCACGACAATACAAATCACTGGCCAAACCTGAAGGAGTAAAAGATTTAGGTGAAAATGACGACACAACCGTCTCCTTCAGTCCAAACAATAATTTCTACTATATCCCGGGAGAAGAGCTGAAAGGAGACATTGACCTGTACGACCAGGAAGCAGGAAGATACACTGAAAACCCTGCAAAGGCTACAGGAAACAACAAGTTCGATGCATGGCCAAACAGAACAGACTGGTATGAAACCATAAAGCTAAACTACGGAGTAGATTACTACAACAACACAGGATGCCACTTTTCGCCCATACCTGACACATGGACTAAAATGCGTGACATTCTACTCTTCTGGGCAGCAAAGGATATCGACGGTTTCAGATGTGACATGGCAGAAATGGTGCCGTGTGAATTCTGGGGATGGGCTATTCCACAGATAAAGGAGAAACACCCAAATATAATTTTCATAGCAGAAGTATATAATCCTCAGGAATACAGAAACTATATTTTCAATGGCCATTTCGACTACTTATACGACAAGGTAGGCCTATATGATACACTTAGAGCCGTAATCTGCAACAATGCATCAGCTACGTCAATCACAGGATGCTGGCAAAGCATAAACGATATACAAAGCCATATGCTGAACTTCCTTGAGAATCACGATGAACAGCGTATTGCATCCGAATATTTTGCAGGAAATCCGCACAAAGCTTTCCCAGGCATGATAGTATCGGCATGTATGAATACAAATCCTGTAATGATATATTTTGGTCAGGAACTTGGTGAAAGCGGAATGGATACAGAAGGATTTAGCGGAAGAGACGGACGAACCACAATATTCGACTATTGGAGCATTGACAGTATACGCCGATGGACAAATCATGGAAGATTCAATACACATCTTCTGAATGCAAAGGAAAAAGGTATCAGAAATTTCTATAAAACTCTACTGAACATCTGTAATGAGGAGAAGTGTATCTCACATGGTGAATTCTTTGACCTTATGTACGTAAACATGAACGGCTGGCAAATGGATGAGCATAAGCAATATGCTTTCCTCAGAAAGTTTGAAGACGAAGTATTGCTTATAGCTGTAAACTTTGGAGATATGAACATGCGAGTGGCAATAAACATTCCGGAACATGCATTCCAATACCTGTCAATGACTGAAATGGAAAACATAAAAGTCAAGGATCTGCTAACCGGAAAAGAAGAAAAAATAAACTTCACCTCACGCAAACCTGTAGGAACAGACCTTCCAGCCAACAGTGGTAAGATTCTGAAAATAAAGTTGAAATAAATTCTCAAGTTAAAAACATGATTAAGCAGGACTATATCATAAGAATGATTCAGGAGATAATCTCACTTGTGACCAATGCAATAATAAAGAAAAAGGAATTGGACAAGAAAGAGCTGGACACTTATGAATATACGTCTCATGAAATTTTGGGAACAAGCCCTAGAGAACTTATAAATATGAGTACAGATGAACTTATCAGCCAATACTCCGACTCTGAAAACGGCATGGAGAAACTGGAACTGATAGCGGTAAGTCTGTTATTATTCTCGGAAGAAACACCCGAAAAAGAGCTTCTGCTAAAATCAAGGCTCAAACAGAATGGAATATTTCTGCTGAAATATCTACAGAAACACAGTGGTTCCTACTCTTTACAACGCGAATTTATCATCAATATGATATCATAAAAAAACGGCAGCCGTTGAAGCTGCCGTTTTCTTTTAGTATTATCGTTTCATAAGTCCGATTTTCAAATTCAATTTGAAGTAATATACCCCGTTTTCCCTTTCCAGATAGCCATACTTGTCTTTTTCAGTAGAACCTTTTTCCAAACGGCTGTTCTGATAGAGGAAATCGGCAAACACTTGCCTGAAAGCTTTCTGATAGCATAGCACCTCACCATCGGCAGTGACAAACAGGAATCCGGATATCGCAGAGTCAGTACCGTTATACATTTTGGCTGGTCGCATACCCATAGCCAATGCCAACAGAAGTTCTTTCACCTTGTATTCATAATACCCGTGTTTGTTTATAAGTTCATCCTTTATCTTCAGAGGATTAAGTTTCTTTATCTCATCTGTAAGCTCTGACACCTTTGTTATACCGTCAAGCCACATGATACGTGTCATCTCGGCAAACATACGTCCGGCATGAAGGTCTATCATCGAAAGGTTGCTTCTGAATATCTTGTCAGCCACATCATTATATTTCAGTACACCTCCCAAACGTTCAATCATCAGCATTCGGCTTGTGACATCATCTTCCTCTCCTTCTGCATTGATTTTGTTTATTGTAGGAACAGCAAATTTCACTCCAGACTGTTCGAATTTGAAGTTTGCAGAACGTCCGCCATCAAGCAAAGGCAACATTTTTCCACCCATTCTTGAACGTACGCAAAAACCGGTTAGTGGTGCATCAACGTTATAGAAAGCAACAGAAAAGTCTGTACGGTCCTCAGTCTGAGCTTCCAGATTGAATATTGCTACCTCATCCAAGAACTCCTCTACCCCATCAGGCGACGTAACATCATTGCCTGAAGTATTTTTAATAGCCTCCTTAATAAGATCTGACACTGTATCGAAATCCTCACGTGGGATTCTCTTGTCAATGTTCTCACCCTTTACGTTAATGTAATCATTCTCTATAACGTATTGGCGTGTTCCATCATGTTCCTCACGCTGTACCATAGCTACAGGTATCTTATGCGCTTCATTGCGCTTCACATCAGGTGTTCCGGCAAAGATATATCCGTCTGCCAGAATACGGAAAAAAGCGTAAAGCTCGCCCCATTCTCTTTTTGTTGCTTCAAATGCCATAAATTATCATTATTAATCTGCTGCAAAGATACGGATATTTATTTAACTTTGCAGCCATGAAACTAATATTCTATTCAGCAGACTTAAGTACGAAACTTGATTTACCAATAGCGGGCGAAGCAATACGTGCCGGTTTCCCCAGCCCGGCACAAGACTACATGACAGATTCGATTGATCTGAATAGAGAGCTCGTGTTGCATCCCGCCACAACTTTCTATGCACGTGCCGTAGGCGACTCCATGACAGGATTCGGAATATCAGACGGGGACCTACTCGTAATAGACAAAAGTATAGAGCCGATGGACGGCGATATAGTAGTAGCATTTATAGATGGCGAGTTCACACTTAAAAGAATTGAAAAAGAAGAAAACGGGAATTGCCTGTGGCTAATACCAGGAAACGAAGAATATCCTCCGATAAAGATTACTGAAGAAAATGATTTCATAATCTGGGGAGTACTTACTTATAATATAAAGAAACAACTTATAAGGTCCAGACGAAAAAGAGACTAATCACCATATATCAGTCCAAATGTATCTGTATTATTTCATCAATATTAGTGGTAAAACGTTTTGATATATATTCGTTTTTAAGTTTCCACTTCATATCATATCCCTGAACAGCCACCCTTACGGTATTAAACCCGTTTCTACGGTTTATATCTTCTATAGCCCTTGCCAATGAAGCACGCTTATTACGGTCGACAGTGTCAAACAGGTTTCCCTGAACAGCACTGTCACTGCAAGTATCCCATACTATAACACCGGCCTTTTTATAGAAATAATTTCCAGATTCTCCTTTCCAGCTTCTCCTCAATACACTGACAGCTGCCGATACAAGTTCCATCAAATCATTTGTCGGAACCTGAAAATATATATTTTCATGAATATAATCGCTGGGCAAATCATCTCTAAAACGACTTGTATATGCAAATACAGTCATTGCGCCACATACACTCCTATCTTCTTTAAGCTTTCGCGAACACTGCGAAGCAAAATTAGCTACTGCTTCTTCCAGAATAGCCAGATTGTCAATTCCACCGTCAGAGAAACTACGGCTGGTACATATGGACTTTTTGTTTGGCAGTTCATCTAAACTGATACAGTTTTCGCCACGCAACTCTTTCCATGTACGTACTCCCGTAACTGTAAGTTCACTTCTGACCCAAGCTTCAGATTTCTGCACAAAATCCCATGCAGTTTCCACTCCTATACTCTTAAGCCTTGCTGAGATTCTGCGTCCTATTCCCCAAACATCTGCTATATCAAAAAGCTTCAAAGCTTTTATTCTCTTTTCATCAGTATCTATGATACACACAGAATGATACCCTTTATATTTTTTTGCAAATTTACTGGCCATTTTTGCCAAAGTCTTTGTTTTTGCTATACCAAGAGATATAGGAATACCGGTTCCCTTGGTAATAAATTTCACCATATTGTGCGAATAAGCCAGCAGTTCTTCAGAATCACCCATTCCTGTGAAATCCATAAAGGCCTCATCAATAGAATATATATCAAGTTTAGGGGTATATCCCGACAGAATCGACATAACCCTCCTGCTCATATCGCCATAAAGAACATAATTACTACTGAACACTGCCACTCCATTATCCTCAATCAGTTTTTTAACCTGATAAAACGGTGTACCCATCTTTATGCCAAGCATCTTAGCCTCATTACTACGGGCTATTACACAACCGTCATTGTTCGACAATACTACACACGGAGTATTCCGTAAATCCGGACGGAATACCCTCTCGCATGACACAAAAAAATTATTACAGTCTACCAGGGCTATCATCTTTCAATCATTCTTTTTCACTAAATACAAAGGTATGAATTGTTTTTAATAGCAACAATGCTATGATAAAAATTAAAACAATGCAATACAATTTCGACAGCAAGATAAAAAAACATCGACTCCCAGGCATAGAGAATATATCAAATTAAAATCAAAGCGCACATAAACCAACAAATTACATAAAAAGATACATGATATTTCATTTTTTTATTATATATTTGCGCTATAATTTCAAATTATTAATATCATGAAGATAAAAAAGAACTTAGGAGTGGCATTTTTGTCTGCTGCAGTATTGGCATCATGCAGCACAAAGCCTGAAAAGACTGAAAGTTTCATTGATGCCGAAATCAGCAACATGGTAGCACAGCACACCATCCAGACCGATATCATTGAAAAAAGCGGTAAAATCCTCAATCCTCGCACTCTTGACAAGAACGGAAATATCCACTATGTACCTATTGATGACTGGACAAGCGGATTCTTCCCTGGAAGTATGTGGTTAGACTACGATTTGACAAAAGATGAAAAATGGAAAAAACTGGCTGAAAAATATACAGAAGATTTGGACTCTGTAAAGCACCTTAAATGGCATCACGATGTAGGTTTCATGATAGGATGCAGCTATCTTACAGGTTACAGAGTTGCCGATAAACCAGAATACGTCGACGTCATAGTAGAGGCAGCCAAATCACTTTCTACACGATTCCGTCCGGGAGCTGGCGTTATCCAATCATGGGATGCAGACCGCGGATGGCAGGGAGAACGTGGATGGGAATGCCCGGTTATCATTGACAATATGATGAACCTTGAATTACTTTTCGAAGCTACAAAATTCTCAGGCGATTCTACATTCCACAAGATTGCTGTTTCTCACGCTGACCAGACAATGAAGAACCACTTCCGTCTGGACAACAGTTGCTACCATGTAGTTGACTACGCACTCAAAGATGGAGCTGTTCGTAGTCGCCAGACAGCACAAGGTTACGCACACGAATCAGCATGGGCTCGTGGTCAGGCATGGGCTATCTACGGATATACAACATGCTACCGTTATACTCACGACAAGAAGTATCTTGACCAGGCAGAAAAGACTCTTAACTTCTACCTTAATGACAAGAATCTTCCAGAAGACCTTATCCCATATTGGGACTTCGATGCTCCTAACATTCCTAACGAACCAAGAGACGCATCAGCTGCTGCTTGTATAGCATCTGCATTATACGAAATGGACGGTTACTGCCCAGGCAAGAACTACAAGGAACTTGCAGACAAGATTCTGACAAATCTTTCTTCACCTAACTATAAGGCTAAAGTTGGCGAAAACGGTAACTTCATCCTAATGCACTCTGTAGGTAGTATTCCTCATGGACAGGAAATCGATGTTCCTTTGAACTATGCTGACTACTACTATCAGGAAGCTATCGTCCGCAAACGCAATCTGGAAAACAACCAGCCATTGCCTTTTGTAGGAAAATAACAGAAAAAGTTAATAATTAAAAATAAAATCGGGACAATCCCGTAGAAATATCTGTATTGCTTTGGGATGAGAAATCTTTACATCACATTATGCGATACAGATATTTTTTCTTTACACCATTAATCAAAGCTATAAAAATCATGAGAAATCTAATTCTTCCACTTACAGGTCTGTCATTCTTTTATGCCGGATGTGCGCAGAAACAAGAACAGAAGACCCCGGAAATGCCTAACGTAGTATATGTTTTCCCCGACCAGTACAGAAACATGGCTATGGGCTTTTGGAATGAACCTGAATTCAACAAGAACGTAAATTTCAAGGCAGACCCGGTACATACACCAAATATAAACAGATTTGCCAAAGAATCACTAGTGCTTTCGAATGCCATGAGCAACTGTCCTTTAAGTAGTCCACATCGTGGCAGCCTCCTTACAGGAATGTATCCTAACGAAAGCGGAGTTCCCCTGAACTGCAACTCCAGTCGTCCAATCAGTTCACTACGTACAGACCTTGAATGCATAAGCGATGTATATAGCAAAAACGGTTATGACTGTGCATACTTCGGAAAACTACATGCAGATTTCCCTACTCCTAACGATCCTGAAAATCCTGGCAAATATGTAGAAGACAGAATACCGGCATGGGACGCATACACCCCTAAAGAAAGACGTCACGGTTTCAATTACTGGTATTCATACGGAACATTCGATGTACATAAAGATCCACACTACTGGGACAATGAAGGGAAAAAACACGAGCCTAAAGAATGGTCGCCAATGCACGAAGCCAAAGAAGTTGTTTCATACATTAAGAATGAAAAGAACCAGCGTGACACAAGTAAGCCATTCTTCATTATGGTAGGAATGAACCCTCCTCATAGTCCTTATCGTTCGCTTGACGATTGTATGGAAGAAGATTTCAACCTATATAAAGATCAACCGATAGACAGTCTGCTTATCCGTCCTAATGCAGATAAGAAACGTGAGAAATCTGAATCCGCAAGATATTACTTTGCTTCAGTAACAGGTGTTGACCGTGCATTCGGCATGATACTAGACTGCTTAAAAGAAATGGGACTTGACAAGAATACAATCGTTGTATTCACATCCGACCACGGAGAAACGATGTGCAGCCAGTTTACTGACGACCCAAAGAACTCACCATATGCAGAATCAATGAATGTTCCTTTCATCATAAGATATCCGGGACACCTTCGTCCGAGAGTGGACAATCTGCTGATTTCAACTCCTGACATTATGCCTACCATGCTGGCAATGAGCAATCTTGAAGAGTTTATCCCGAAAGGTATACACGGACATAACTATGCACCATTATTCAAAGAAGAAAAAACAGAAACCATACTACGTCCTGAAGGAGCCCTATACATACAGAATATGGATGGAGAAAAAGACAAAGATGGAAATGTTATAAGCTATTTTCCTCGCTCCAGAGGTATAAAAACTCACAAATACACTTTGGCTCTATACATTGACAGAGAAAATAAACTTACAAACACATTACTCTTCGATGACGAAAAGGATCCATACCAGATGAACAATCTTCCACTTGAGGAAAACAAACAGACCGTAGAAGAACTTCTGGCACTAATGGGCAAACAATTGAAAGAAATAAACGATCCATGGTATAAGGAACAGATTCTTTCAGACATGGTAAAATATTAATACTGATATTGTCCGGCTGCCTTATTTTAAATAATAAAACAGCCGGACATTTTTCATTTAAATGACAATAGCAAAATGAAACGTATATTATCAATTATACCGTCACTGGCATTTGTTACCTGTGTTCTGGCAACAAACAGCATCACAGTAAATACAACAGAAGACCTCATCAGTGCAGCAACTAAAGTTACCCCAGGCGATACCATTCTATTAGCCGACGGAACATACAGAGACTTACGCCTTTCCGTAACTACTGACGGAACAAGCGACAAGATGATAACAATCAAAGCACAAAACCCTGGCAAAGCATATATATCCGGCAATTCTGCAATCGAACTCCGCGGAGACTACATCCACCTGTCAGGCTTGTATTTCAAGGACGGCAGCAGAAATCCGGGTGAATGGAAAACTCACGGCCCGGGCATAGTAAGCATATACGCCGACCATTGCGAGATATCCGACTGTCTGTTCTATGATTTCGACAAGGCAAACTCATCATACATATCCACAAATCTCGATGAAAATGGCCACGTCCCTCAGTTCTGCCACATACATCACTGTGCCTTTATAGGCAAAACCACCCAGGATCAGGTAATAAATCTTAACAACACAATAAAAAAAACGCTAGAAGGAGAACCGGGTAAGCCAATGTACCATCGCATAAGCTACTGCTACTTCTCTAATCCTCCGAAAAAAGGTAATGCAGGAGGAGGAATCAGAGTAGGTTACTGGCGTAAGGATTACGGCAGATGCCTGATAGACCACAACCTTTTCGAGAGACAGGATTCCGAAGCGGAAATAGTGACAAGCAAATCAATGGAAAATGTATATTTTGCCAACACTTTCATAAACTGCCGCGGAACACTGAACTTCCGTCATGGCGACAAACAGGTAGCTCTGAACAACATATTCATAGGTACAGACGAAATGTACGGTTATGGCGGCATGTATATATGGGGTAGCAACCATATCATAGGAAATAACTTCTTCTATCTTCCCAGAACGATGAAGGACAGAGGATTTGCAGGAATATATTTCAACTGTGGACCCAAAGCCAGTGAGCACGCCCTGGCATACGATATGACGGTAGTAAGCAATACATTTGTAGCCGTACAGGGAACTGCATTCAACCTTGCTCCTATGTACGACAGGCGTCTCAAAGCTTTTGGCGATAAAACCGAATTACCACACGATATAAAATTTGTAAATAACTATATTTCCAGCCATAACAAAACTAAGGCCATTTGGCACGAAGAAAACGGCAATTCTGCCAAACAGACATGGAAAGGTAATGTATGTTCAGGCATCGACGTATCTGGAATCAACGGATGGGAAAACGGTACTGCACCAAAAGGTATAAAAATTGATGAACTGAATAAAATACTTCCATACACATCAATCGAAGGGATAGATATGGATTTTGTGAAGATTCTATCCACTCCTCTTCAGGACAAGCCTCTCAACAAAAAGATTACAGGACCAACCTGGTGCGATGAATATCCGGGTAATTATGCCGAAACGGGGATTTTTGTGCAATAAACTGCAAATACCGATGGATGGTTTCACAATTTATACTTATTGATATTGAGAAAACGGAAGATTAAAGTTATATTATTCAACTTACAGCCTCCGACCATACATTTTAAATATTATAACGTAAGGATTTTGAAAGATTGAATCAAGCAAGTCTCTCAAAATCCTTATTTTATATATATTCCTTTTCTGAGAAATGGCTATATAGTAAAAAAATCTTATTATTTTTGCGAGAAAGCATATATTCCGAAAAAAATTATCCTATGAAAGAACTGAAGCAACAAGTCATAATAAGAAAATACCAGTTCGAAGAACTTACAGACTCCGACAGAAGACTGATAGAAGCAGCAAAAGGAGCTACAAGAAGAAGCTATGCCCCATACTCACATTTCAGAGTTGGAACAGCAGTCATGCTTGAAGACGGTACGATAGTGACAGGCTCAAACCAGGAGAATGCAGCCTACCCTTCCGGACTTTGTGCAGAACGTACTACTCTGTTTCATGCCGGTTCTGAATATCCCGACAAGGCTGTAACCACACTTGCCATTGCGGCATCAAACAGCGACGGTTTCACTGAACAGCCCGTCACTCCGTGCGGAGCGTGCAGGCAGGTAATGCTGGAAGCAGAACAAAGATACCACCGCCCCATCCGTATGCTGATGTACGGCACAACCTGTATATACGAAACAAGGGGAACAAAAGATTTGCTCCCCCTGTCGTTTGGTATTGAATCAATGGAATGATTATTTGTCGCCGTACATACGTGCACGCATTTCCTTGATATGGTCTGATGTGATGTATTCATCGTATTCCATCATCTTGTCGATGATACCGTTAGGTGTAAGTTCGATGATGCGGTTGGCAACAGTCTGAATAAATTCGTGGTCGTGTGACGCAAACAGAACATTACCCTTATACTGCTTCAGATTGTTGTTGAATGCCTGAATAGACTCCAGGTCGAGGTGGTTTGTAGGAGTGTCAAGAATCAGACAGTTGGCATTTCTCAACTGCATACGCGCAATCATGCATCGCATCTTCTCACCTCCCGAAAGTACGTTCACTTTCTTCAGCACTTCCTCGCCGGAGAACAGCATACGTCCGAGATAGCCCTTCATTTCCACCTCATTGCCCTGTCCGTACTGGCTCAACCAGTCAACCAGATTGAGATCGCAATTGAAGAAATCAGTATTGTCTAGTGGAAGATATGCGGTAGTGATAGTCACACCCCAGTTGAAGTGACCTGCCTGTGGCTTGCGGCGTTCGTTGATGATTTCGAAGAATGCAGTCATGGCACGTGGGTCACGACTCAGGAATACTATCTTGTCGCCCTTCTCTACGTTGAAGTTTACATCGTTGAAGAGAACAACACCGTCCTCAGTCTCGGCACGAAGTCCTGAAACCTCAAGAATCTGGTTACCCGGCTCGCGGTCCATAGTGAAAATGATACCTGGATATTTACGTGATGAAGGCTTAATTTCGTCGACATTAAGTTTCTCAAGCATCTTCTTACGACTAGTAGTCTGTTTTGATTTTGCCACATTGGCAGAGAAACGGCGGATAAACTCTTCGAGTTCCTTACGTTTTTCTTCAGCCTTAGCCTTTTGGTTCTGCTGCTGACGGAGTGCCAGCTGGCTTGACTCATACCAGAAACTATAGTTACCGGCAAAGAGGTTCACCTTACCGAAGTCGATATCCACTGTGTGAGTACATACAGAGTCGAGGAAGTGACGGTCGTGGCTCACTACAAGTA
>CALUPA010000042.1 GCA_944322395.1 uncultured Phocaeicola sp. | reverse complement strand
TTTACATTCTTGGGTGTAAAACTGGGTGTTTGTTTTGCAATCTGCTGATTTTCAGCGTTTGTTGCGGAGAGACAGGGTCTACTATTTCCACTATGTAATAATCTTCCCATATATGCAGTCCGTTTTGCTCTGTACATTCGAAAGCCACTCCCGGACCACACATTTCCGACATGCCGAACGAGTTGTATGCTTTTACACCAAGCATCTTTTCTATTCTTTTTCTTTGTTCTTCGGAGTGTGGTTCTGCACCAATAATAAGAGTTCTCAGTTTTGTGTCTTTGGCTGGGTCTATACCCATTTCTTCCATTACCTCGTACAGACGTCCTGCATAGCTGGGAATGGCATGTAGTGCAGTTGTTCCGAAGTCTGTAATGAATTTAATCTGTCGTTTGGTATTTCCAGCCGCAGCCGGTACGGTAAGCATTCCCAGTCTTTCTGCTCCATATTGGAACCCCAATCCTCCTGTAAACATACCATAACCCGATGAGTTCTGGAAAATATCTCCTTTTCTTAGTCCCACCATGTGCAGACATCTTGCCACTGCATTTGCCCATTCGTCAAGGTCTTTTTGGGTATGAAGGATAACTGTAGGCGTTCCTGTAGTACCACTAGAAGAGTGTAGTCTTACTACGTCTTTTAATGGAACAGCGGCCAGTCCATAGGGATAATTGTCACGCAGGTCCTGTTTGGTTGTAAACGGTATTTTTCTTATGTCATCAAGAGATTTTATATCTTCTGGTTTCAAATTGTGTTCTTCAAATCTTTTCTTATAGAAAGGAGAGTTCATGCAGTGTTTCACTGTTTTTTGCAACCTTTCCAGTTGCAGTTTCTCTATTTCCTCTCTGGTCATAGTTTCCATCTCCGGATGGAGATATTTGCAGTCGTTTTCCATTATAATAATTGTTTATAAGGTTTGTTTATTCACTATATAATATATTACGAAATGAGATTTTCATCTCATCTTGAAATATGTACAACTGCAAAATTAGAAAAAAACATTATAATAACAAGAATTTGTTTATATATTGCTATAAATAATTGGTATTATATTTCAAATTGATATTTTATTCTTTTGCTTCCTTCTTTTTAAGATACCCTGCTGGCATTTCCACTAAAGCACACCCCAACATATTCAGCCGTACAGATACTTGAGATTTTCCGTCAATATCTACCAGCTCTCCATTCAGTCCGCACAGCGGTCCTTTTATTACTTCCACTTTTTCTCCGGGCTCAAGTTGTTCGGTAGTAAAATGTACCGTATTTTCCGAGTAATCCAGCATAAACATAAAACGTTCCATTTCCTCGTCTCTGATTATAGCCGGTTTATGCGTGGCTTTGTCTATCATAGTACCACTTACCGACGGTAAACTTTTAAGGACCTCTATTCTGTTCTTTTCGTCACATTTTATGAATATAATCATGGGAATGAGAACCTCTTTTACTTTTTTCTTTCTGTCACTCCATTGCTTTACAGTTTCCTGTAGAGGGAGAAAGTTTCTTATCCCCATGTTGTTAAGTTTTTCTGCTGTCTTTTTTTCGTGATGCATTTTTACATACATCGCATACCAGTTTTCATTCTCCATCTATGTATGTTGTTTAGTTAAATAGATTTCTAACGTGCAAATATTCACAAAAGTATAAATAATAATCATTAGAAGATGTTCGTTTTGTAAAACTTTTTTTCATATCTCTTTATTATATTCTTTAATTCGTGTTGTAAGGTATGTATTTTTTATTAATTTTGTTGTATGTATGATGATTAAATTAGTTATGTATGAATGAAGTGGAAATTAGAATAGTAGGTGTTTCTGATCTTTTGAAGCCTTCTACATCGCATGCTTTGATATTGGAGGAGGTTTTTGGTTACGAAACCCCAAGGCGACTGGCTATGATTATAGGCGATAGGGAGGCCTCAGATTTAAGAGCTTGCATGCTAGGTATTAAGTCTCCTCGTCCGCTGACCTATGACTTTGTTTCTTCACTCTTATCGGAGGCTGGTATCAGTGTAGAAAAAGCTGTGATATATGATGTGCATGATGGTATCTTCAATTCATATATTTATTTTGTTCGTCATGATAAAACTACTTTTAGAGTCGATTCACGTCCAACAGATGCCTTGTCCTTATCTCAGAAGATAGGTTTCCCCGTATATGTGCTTGAAGATTTGCTGGAAAAGGAAAAGATAAGGACGGTTACTCCCGATGGTTCAGGTTTCAGCATGCCGCTTAATTCGGTAGGAACAGATATGTTGAAGATGGATCTTGAAGCAGCAATCAACAATGAAGATTACGAAAGGGCTGCGATGTTGCGCGATGAAATTTCCAGAAGAGAAGGTAAAATGTAAGGTTAATAAATGTATATTTTATGTTGTATTGTAAAATAAGGTTAAATATATGGCTTTTTCTTGACGTTTCATATGTTACATAACATAAAACCCGTATATTTGCACTGTGTTTTTCATGGTATTAGATTTAAGGTTAATGAAGATTGGGAGTCTGGGAAGATTCCCTTTTTTTATGCCTTATATTTTCGTATGAAAAAACGTCAAGTCATTTTGACTAAAACGACAAGTCATTTTATGTAAAACGTCAAAGCGTTTTTTTAAAACGTATAAATGCAGATTAGTTATGGAAACAGAAACTATAAAACTATTGAAAGATTGGGCAGCGACTTACCATTGTGCATCGTTTATTCCTGACGACCCGGTACAATTCCCTCACAGATATACCGAACAGCGTGATATTGAGATTTCAGGTCTTCTTACGGCAGTTCTCAGTTTTGGCAATCGCAAGATGATACTCCGCAAGGCGGACGAGCTGGATTCCATTATGGGACATTCACCTCTTGAATATATCCTCTCTGGAAAGTGGAGGGATGATTTCCGTGCCGACGACAAGAGTAGTTTCTACAGAATGGTGTCACATTCCGATTTCCGTTTTTATCTTGAAAAACTTTATTCCGTATATTCCGAAGGAAAGACTTTGGAAGACAAGCTTTTGGAATATTTCGGAACACCTATGCAGAAACTATGCGCATTTCTTCAGGTATCCGACCGTTCGCCGCAGAAGAAACTCAATATGTTCCTTCGTTGGATGGTGCGTCAGAACTCTCCGGTAGATTTTGGTGTGTGGAAAAGGATGTCCGCCTCCGATCTGATTATCCCTCTTGATACCCACGTATGTCGTGTGGCGCATCTTCTTGGCCTTACGGACAAACCTGTGTTCTCGCTCACAAACGCCAAAAGAATAACGAATGCTCTGGCTGAAATATTCCCCGGCGACCCTTGCATGGGCGATTTCTCCCTTTTCGGTTATGGGGTGAACAACAAAGATACTGGGGAACTGTAAAATTCAGATACGGATATGATATTACATTAACCTGAAATATACTATGCGGCATCATGCTTTATTATGGTATGCTCGTCGCTGTTCTGTGTGTTGGCGGATAATGTTTGTTTTTGAAATTATTTTAGTATCTTTGTTCCAAGCGACCGTCAGTTATTAATTCATTGATATGAAGTACCCTATAGGAATCCAGAGTTTTGAGCAGATAATTGAAGATGGTTATGTCTATATCGACAAGACCGACCTTGTATATAAATTTACCCACAAAGGTAAGATTTATTTCCTTAGCCGTCCGCGCCGTTTCGGTAAAAGCCTTCTTGTCTCCACGCTAAAGAATTATTACTTGGGGCATAAGGAACTTTTCAAGGGACTGAAGATGGACAGCTTTCCAATATACATTCTACCTGATTCTCCGCCTGATAAGCGTCTATACCGTTTATGTGGAGAAGCAGCAGAGTCATGGGCGTGTGGACTGCGTTATAGAAACGCCTCAATTTGTTTATATCTTCGAGTTCAAGCTTGACGGAACGGCAGACGAGGCTCTGCGTCAGATAGAAGAGAAAGGTTATGCGCATGAGTACGCTTCGGATACACGTGCTCTGTATAAGATTGGTGCAAGTTTCTCTTCCGAAACAGGGACGATAGGAGAATGGAAAATTGTTAAATAAAAAAAATAAATATTATTTAGTAAAAATATTGCTATCTTTGAAACCATAAATCTAAAATTTGGAATTTAATAAATAATTCTTTGATATGTGGAATGGAAAAACACAAACATGCATTGTAATGCTGTTTATATTATTTACGTTGAAAGGTAACGCACAGTCGTTGATGTCCATGATGAAGCGTCCTTTCAACATTATTGAAACGGGTTGGGAAAGGAATTCAAATCAGGATCTGTCGTTGATTTTTACCAATCATGATTTTTGTGATTATTATGTTTACATAGTTAATACCCGTTCGTATAGCATACGTCCTGGGAAAAATACAATGTTTACAATTCATAAAGGTTCAAATGCATTTAATCCATTTGAAAATCCTTCTTCTTATAGTTTTTACCGTGGAGCTTTTGTCAGAAAGTTCGATCCGAAATTTCCATACGCACTTCCGGTCAAGAATGGTGTAAAGACTGCATGGAAAACAGATATACGCGAATCTGTCAAGACTATGAATTTCTATATGCATCAAGGAGATACGGTATATGCTACACGTGCTGGAATGGCTTGTAAGACATCTGATCCAAGACAATTGCTTGTATATCACTCTGACAATACTTTTGCTGCATATCTTGGTATGGATGAGAATTTTATTGTTCCTGGTGAAGAAGTGATGACCGGTCAGCCTATAGGAATTGCAGGCAGATGGACGGTATCAATTTCATATTTTTTTCTCGACGAAAATAAGTTTGAATCTTTTCAGATTACTGGTTATCCATATTCGCATTTCATGCCTGTTTTCAGAACTACGGAAGGTGATGTAGTAATGGATGAAAAAAGGAAATATACAGCTGTTACTGATGATGATTTGATCATGAAGGATATGGGTAAGGGTGAACGTAAAAGATATTTGAAAAAGAAAAATAGAAAATGAAAAACCTGATAATATTATTCATGGCTTTTGTCTGGAGCTTGAATGTTTTTGCAGACAGGCGGATACATATAGATTACGGGGGAGACCCGCTAACGGAGAAAGAACGCCTACAGATAGAACGTATTTTAGACTATCAGGTAGACTTTTACAGTCTTTTCGGACTTGAAGATAGTTTAAGAGTAAAACTTACGGTGTTCAATGAACGTAGTGAAGCAATGTTCTATCTTGACTCTTTAGGGGTTACAAAAATTATTCCTCTCAGTACGGCAAATGGTTTGTATAATTCAAAGGAAAAAGAAGCTATTATTCTTGAAATGGGAAAGGATAGGAAGAAAGGACTTTCTGTGATTTACCATGAGTTGAGTCATTTCTTTACTCGGGAAATAACTTGTACAAACCCTCCAATGTGGTTAATGGAGGGATTTAGCGAATATTTCGAGCATTGTGAAGTTAGGAAGAAAGGCATCAGACATTCCATGCCATCATACGAAATAGGGAGAATACGCACCATGTATATGCTTGGGGAGATAAACCTAAAGAAATTTGTTGATTCAGACAGGACTTTGTTTATGAAAAAGCAAAGAACCGATGAACAGTATTCCTATATTTTAGCACATGCTCTCGTTGCCTTTATGGTAGAGAATGTTTCGCATCAGATACTTGTAAATTTAATTTTTCTGTTGCAGGATCATGCGGACAAATCTGCAATGTCGGAAAAAATAGCACGTATTTATCCCGGTGGATTCGATGCTTTCGAAAATGATTTTGCAAAGTTGTATAATAAACCTTAGAAATTCATAGAAGCATATACGCCGTAATGACCGTCACCCGCAACAGGGCTTATAGTAAGGTTATGTTTCTTGGCAAACGGGCGTGTAAAGATATACGAGCTGGCTGTACCTATTACTGCACCGGCTGCAACATCCCACCAGTCGTGTTTCTTGCCGTAAACACGACTCCATCCTACATACGTTGACAGTACATATGCCGGTGCTCCCCATTTCCAGCCATAGCGGCGCTGTATGAAAGATGCAGCTGCAAATGATACAGATGTATGCATGGAAGGGAAGGAATGGAAATTACTGTGGTCTGGGCGTTCTTTTTTTACGGCATATTTCAGTGCATATGTCACTCCAAGTGTAGTAATACCTGAGAATACTCCTTGTTTTAGTCCTTCCCAGTCTTTGTTTATCAGAATAGCTGTCAGTCCGGCTACGGGTAGAAGGACTGCTCCCACATCGCCCGATGTACGTACTGCCTTACGGCTTCCTGTGACTTCTAGTGTTTGTGCACCTGCAGATAGTGCAAGAATGCAAACCATGAATAATATTGTGACTTTTCTAATCATAAGTATAATCTGAATTGTTAAAAGTATAGTTTTCTGTGTCTCAAATTAACATATCGTTTCCATAATTTTGGGAACGAATATTATTAGTCCTACTATGGCTGCTGAAATGGCAAGAATTAGCACTGCTCCTGCTGCAAGATCTTTTGTGCGCTTTATTGCCTCGTTATATCCGGGTGATACAAGGTCGGCTATAGCTTCAATTGACGAGTTTACGGCCTCTGCTGCAAGAACTGTTCCTATGGCAAACACTACGGATATCCATTCGGTTTTTGAGATATCAAACAAAAATCCGGCAATGATTGCACACACAGCTGCAAAACTGTGTATCCACGCATTATGTTCTTTTGAGATAAGCAGTTTAATGCCATTAAATGCGAACTTGAAACTCTTAAGTCTTTTTCTGAGTGTAAACCCGTCGTTCTTCATTTTTTTACATTATAAATCTATGGTTACTTCTACCGGACAGTGGTCCGAACCGAAAATGTCTGTATGAATTTTTGCCCCCTGAAGTTTGTCTGCCAGACGAGCCGATGCTACGAAATAGTCAATACGCCACCCGGCATTCTTTTCACGTGCCTTGAAGCGGTATGACCACCATGAATAGATATTCTCCATGTCAGGATAAAAATAGCGGAAAGTATCAATAAAACCTGCATCAAGCAGAGTCTGGAACTTTTCTCTTTCCTGATCGGTAAACCCGGCATTCATGCGGTTTGTTTTAGGATTTTTCAGGTCTATTTCCTTGTGTGCCACATTTAGGTCGCCGCATACCAGTACAGGTTTCTTGCTGTCTAGGTTCTGAATATATGATCTGAAATCGTCTTCCCATGTCATGCGGTAGTCAAGACGCTTAAGTCCGTCCTGTGAGTTAGGTGTATAGACCGTTACGAGGAAGAAATTTTCCATTTCGAGTGTTATTACACGCCCTTCGTGATCGTGTTCGTCAATACCTATACCATAAGTGACATTCAATGGCTGATGGCGTGTGAATATTGCTGTTCCGGAATAACCTTTCTTTTCGGCATAGTTCCAGTATGATGTATATCCTTCGAAGCTGAGGTCAAGTTGTCCTTCCTGCATCTTTGTTTCCTGCAGGCAGAAGAAGTCGGCATCAAGTGCCTTGAATGAATCTCGGAAACCTTTGTCGCAGCATGCACGGATTCCGTTTACGTTCCATGAAATAAGACGCATATTAAATTGATAATTAAGAATTTATAATCGAAAACTACGAGTTTGGATTGTTAGTTGTTAGAGCCATGTGGATAGGAACTAATAACTAAAAACTAACAACTCACTTGGTTATATCAAAAAGATAAGTAATTTTTCCACATATATAGGTATGTGCCGAACGCGAGAAATAGTCTTTCTTCGTGCTGTTGAAGAAGTCGCTAAGTCCGAAGTAGTATCTTCCTTCCAGGAGAAAATGTCCTATTCCTGTACGTATTTCTACACCGCCTCCACCTATAAGACCATAGTCGAAACTGTTTTCGGCAGCTTTTCCATATTGCTCTTTTTGCATTGAAGGCATTGCATGAGTTTCTTTTTCACCTATCAGGAAACCTACCTGTGGACCTAAATTAAGGATGAATCTTGCACCGTTTCCGTATTCTTTTCCAAAAGCCATGTGAGCCAGAAGCGGTATTTCGATATAGTCCATTGATCTGTGATAACTGTCACCACTGCCATCTTCTATCACTTCTTTCCATCCACGTCGTGAATAGTTGACTTCAGCCTGAATACCGCATATCATGCTGAAATATTTCTCAGATATGTATCTGGCCGTAAATCCTGCTTGCGGGCCGACAAGGTATCCTTGCTTTATTCTTGGCGAGAAGTCTACATTGCCGAAGTTGACACCACCGCTTAAACCTATGGAAAAATTGTGTTTCTGCTCTTGCAATTGAGCATTGGCTGTAGAAACGTTAAGCCATAATGCAATACACAATACTATGAAAATATATGTTTTTTTTATCATTCAAAGTCAAGTTTAATCAGTTCATAATCTTTTGAGAAGTGTACGAAGAATACTTTTCGGTTTATAAATCCCCCCCAATTGTTTACACGTTCGAATTTGAAACCTGTCTGTATAGGAGTAACCTGTATTGAAGCAAGATTTTCTTCCATCTTGTTGCCATATTTAGCAAGACCTTTCAGGAAATAATAACCGGTGTCATATCCCAGCATTCCGTATTTCGGATATATGTTTGCCATATCCTTACTATACCAGCGGCGATATGCCTGTGTGAAGTTTACAGCTGCAGGGAAAAGATTATTTGTGTAGAATGACGAATAGAAATATGTATCTATTTCGTAAAAACTTGCTAAATAGTCATTAGTATATGTCTGCCATTCTGGATAACCGAATAGATTTATCATATAATGAGGTTTTTCACGTCGAATTTGTGTGAGTTGAGGCAGAATTTTTACTAAAGCTGTGCTTTTTCCTGATGTAGGTATGAATATATTGTTTTTCAGCGTATCCATAACGCTGGTTATTTCGTAGAAATTGTCTGTTACGTTGAAATCTCTGTAGTTTATTCCCTTATCTTTTAATTCAGCTTTCATTCCTTTGATAAATTCATCCTTTTCTTTATCTCCATTATTTGCATTAAGGAATATCACATGGCTGCCGCTGAACTTGCGGTTAAAGTGCTCGTATACCTCTGAGTACAGATATGACTGTGGAGTGTTTACCTGATAGATGTTAGGATTATTGAAAACCTCATCAACTTTTGGTGCAAACGGTATAACAAGACGAATATTGTTTTTGTTGGCAAATGTGGCCAATACATCAATATCCTGTGTTCTTGCCGGTCCGAATATGATATCCATATTCTTCATTTCCCTCTTGGAAAGTATGCTGTTGAGAGTGGCTTCTCTTCCTTTAGTGTCGTATGTATAAAGGTCAACGGATACTCCCTGTTTTTTCAGACTGTCTACAGCCATCAGGAAACCTTCATAGTATTCCACCATTCTAATCTGTTCGTCCATGTTGGAACCAGTACCAGCCATGAACGGAAGCATTATTGCTGCTTTTATGGTCTTTATATCTTTCTTAGAATCTTCAAACTTGCTGAATATTTCTTCATTTGTAAGTTCATTTACTGTAGCCTCAGGTTCAGTCTGTTGGTTTTGTCTGTCATTTTTTCCATATGGTATAAACAAGAACGTTCCTTTTTTGAGTTTTCCTTTTTTCAGTTCAGGATTTGCTGCTATAAGTTCTTCTTCAGTTATACCATATTCGCGGCTTATGCTGAAAATTGTTTCTTTCCTTTCTACCTTATGCATGTCCTTCCAGTCGTTCATCTTCACAGTTGTTTGTTCTTTTACTGTTGTCTGTGGAACTTCTTTTTCTGAATTAGAAACTGATTGGACAGGTATTATAATCACCTGACCACTACGGAAATTCTCGCTGCTTAGTCCTGGATTGGCTTCGCATATGGCCTGAGTGGTTATGTTATATTTAACAGAAAGACGATACAAGGTTTCACCTGTCTGTATAGTGTGAAAAACAGGTTTTTCTGAATTGTTAGTAGTGGCTTGTGGAATTTTCAGTGCAGCTCCTTCTCTAATCTGTTTATCGCTGCCAGGATTTAGACGTACTATGTCGCTTATGCTCACATTGTACATGCTTGATATGGAATATAGGCTTTGGCCTTTAGTCACTGTGTGTAGAAAATATCCGCTCTCGGTTGTTGCCTGAGCCATTACTTTGATGCTGCTTCCGGCCATTAGAGCCAATGCAAGAAATACAGATTGAATAAATTTCATTTTTCAGCTATATGATTATTTACGGGCAAAAGTACGAAAAAAGCATTATCTTTGCAATGTTTCACTCAATATTAAGATATGACAGAAGGAAAAGAAACGATAAGTGTGCAAGGAGCACGTGTCCACAATCTGAAAAATATAGATGTTGAAATACCGCGCAACAGCCTTACGGTCATTACCGGGCTTAGTGGAAGCGGTAAGTCGTCGCTTGCGTTCGATACAATTTTTGCTGAAGGACAACGCAGGTATATAGAGACATTCTCTGCTTACGCCAGAAACTTCCTGGGTGGAATGGAACGCCCGGATGTAGACAAGATTACGGGTCTTAGTCCGGTTATTTCCATAGAACAGAAGACGACTAACAAGAACCCACGTTCTACAGTGGGTACAACTACCGAGATATATGACTACCTGCGTCTGCTTTATGCGCGTGCAGCAACGGCATATTCCTATCTTTCGGGAGAGAAGATGGTGAAATATACAGAAGAACAAATCATAGAGCTCATCAATCGTGATTATAAGGGAAAGCGTATCTTTATTCTTTCTCCGCTGGTGCGTACCCGTAAGGGACACTACAAGGAACTGTTTGAACAGGTGCGGAAGAAAGGGTATCTGTATGTTAGAGTTGACGGTGAAGTGAAGGAAATCACTCATGGAATGAAACTTGACAGGTACAAGAATCATGATATAGAAGTAGTGGTGGACAAGACTATAGTAACCGAGAAGGAGGACAAGAGGCTACGTCAGAGTGTGGCCACAGCAATGCGTTTGGGCGAAGGCCTGATTATGATACTCGACGGTCAGACTGAAAGCGTACGCCACTATAGTAAGCGTCTGATGTGTCCGGTTACGGGGCTTTCGTATCGTGAGCCTGCACCGCACAATTTCTCTTTCAATTCTCCGCAGGGAGCATGTCCGCGATGTAAAGGACTGGGATATGTGAATCTTATTGATGTAGATAAGGTTATTCCGGACCGTTCACTCTCTGTATATGAAGGAGCAATAGCACCACTTGGCAAATATAAGAATGCTATGATTTTCTGGCAGTTGAGTGCTTTGCTTGAACGGCATGAGGCTACTCTTAAAACTCCGGTAAGCGAATTGCCGGACGATGCCATAAATGAGATTCTTTACGGGTGCGACGAGCGTCTGAAAATTGACAGTTCACTTGTACATACTTCGTCAGATTATTTCGTGGAGTACGAAGGTATAGTGAAATATATACAGATGATGCAGGAGAAAGATGCTTCTGCTACAGCACAGAAATGGGCGGAACAGTTTGCCAAAACTGATGTTTGTCCGGAATGTAAGGGAATGAGACTGAATAAAGAGGCTCTGCATTTCCGTTTGCACGACAAAAATATATACGAACTGGCTTCGATGGACATAAACGAATTGTACGAATGGCTGCATGGAGTGGAGGAACATCTTGACAGTAAGCAGAAAGTCATAGCGCAGGAGATTCTGAAAGAAATCCGTACAAGACTGAAATTCCTTCTTGATGTGGGGTTGGAATATCTTTCTCTTAACCGTACTTCTGTCAGCCTTTCTGGTGGTGAAAGCCAGCGCATACGTCTGGCAACTCAGATTGGTTCTCAGCTTGTCAATGTACTTTATATTCTTGACGAGCCGAGTATCGGACTTCATCAGAGAGATAACGTACGACTGATAAACTCTCTGAAAAGCCTTAGGGATATAGGCAATTCGGTGATAGTGGTGGAGCATGACAAGGACATGATGCTGGCATCTGACTATATAGTTGATATGGGACCGAAAGCCGGACGACTGGGAGGTGAAGTAGTATTTGCCGGAACTCCACAGGAGATGCTAAAGACACACACTATGACATCGCAGTACTTGAACGGAGAAATGAAAATAGAAGTACCTGTACAGAGAAGATCTGGAAACGGCAAAAAACTCTCTCTCTTTGGAGCTAAGGGAAATAATCTGAAGGGTGTGGATGTGGAATTTCCGTTGGGAACACTCATTTGTGTGACAGGTGTTTCAGGAAGCGGTAAGTCAACACTTATCAATGATACTCTCCAGCCTATACTTTCACAACATTTCTATCGCTCGCTTCAAGATCCTTTGCCATACGACCGTATTGAAGGACTAGAGAATATAGACAAGGTGGTGAATGTGGATCAATCGCCGTTAGGACGTACTCCACGTTCAAATCCGGCTACATATACAGGAGTATTCTCAGACATACGAAACCTGTTTGTCGGTCTGCCAGAGGCAAAGATACGCGGTTATAAGCCAGGAAGATTCTCGTTCAATGTGGCTGGTGGACGATGTGAGGCTTGTGGAGGAAACGGATATAAGACTATAGAAATGAACTTCCTGCCTGATGTACTTGTGCCTTGTGAGGTGTGTCACGGAAAGCGATACAACCGAGAGACACTGGAAGTTAGATACAAAGGTAAGTCGATAGCTGATGTTCTTGATATGACAATAAACCGTGCTGTTGAGTTCTTCGAGAATGTACCTCAGATATTGAACAAGATAAAAGTGCTTCAGGAAGTAGGATTGGGATATATCAAGCTAGGACAGCCTTCTACCACTCTTTCGGGTGGAGAGAGCCAGCGTGTGAAACTTGCCACTGAACTCTCGAAGAAAGATACCGGAAAGACTTTCTATATCCTTGACGAGCCTACCACAGGATTGCATTTCGAGGATATCCGTGTGTTGATGAATGTGCTAAACCGTCTTGTTGACAAAGGGAATACAGTCCTTGTGATAGAACACAATCTGGATGTAATCAAGATGGCAGACTATATCATCGACATGGGACCGGAAGGCGGAAAGGGTGGAGGACAGCTGCTTTCGTGCGGAACGCCTGAAGTGGTTGCCGAGTCGGAAAAAGGATATACACCAAAGTTCTTGAAGGAAGAACTAAATCAGAAATAAATTGTTTTATCAATATAGACACATATATGAATGCCGTTTAATCAGCTTTTAAAAAGTATTTAAATAGCTTTTAAACGGCATTTAAACATTGCTTAAAATTATAATATTACAAATTATGGCTAAAGAAAAAATATCCAAAACCAATGTAGCACGTCTGTTGGACAAGGATAAGATAAAATACGAACTTGTACCATACGAGGTCGATGAGAATGATTTGAGTTGTGTGCATGTGGCTGCAACTCTTGGTGAAAATATAGAACAGGTATTCAAGACACTTGTACTTCATGGCGATAAGTCAGGGTATTTTGTATGCGTGATTCCTGGCGAGCATGAGGTTGACCTGAAACTGGCAGCCAAACTGTCCGGCAACAAGAAATGCGACCTTATCCCTATGAAGGAACTTCTTCCGCTTACGGGTTATATCCGTGGGGGATGCTCGCCTATAGGTATGAAAAAACATTTCCCTACATATATTCATCACACTTGTAATGATTTTGACTATATATATGTAAGTGCCGGAGTACGCGGATTGCAAGTAAAGATAGCTCCTGCAGATTTGATTAAGGTAAGTCGTGCGGAAGTTTGTACATTGTTTGAATATTAAATAATTTATCTATGATATTTACAGCAGAGAATATCCTTTTGATTGGATCAGTACTTATCTTCACAAGTATATTGATAAGCAAGACCGGTTATCGTTTCGGAATACCAACATTGTTGCTTTTCCTCCTTGTGGGAATGATGTTCGGCAGCGACGGACTTGGATTACAGTTCAATAGTGCCGAGGATGCACAGTTTATAGGAATGATGGCACTCAGTATCATCCTCTTTACCGGAGGTATGGAGACTAAGTTTACCGACATTAAGCCTGTTCTTAAAGAAGGTATTGTTCTCTCTACTGTAGGGGTTCTTCTAACGACTTTACTTACTGGATTGTTCATCTTCTATATTTCTGGATGGAACAGTACAAATATCGAGTTGACATTCATGGTATCGCTGCTTCTGGCTGCTACAATGTCTTCTACCGATTCGGCTTCAGTGTTTAGTCTTCTTCGTTCGCAGAAAATGAATCTTAAGGAGAATCTGCGTCCTATGCTTGAGCTGGAAAGTGGAAGTAATGACCCTATGGCATATATGCTCACGATTGTCCTTATACAGGTAATCTCCAGTGGTAGTTCGCTTAGTATTGGTCTTTTGCTTAAAGATTTGTTTGTACAGTTCCTTATAGGTGGTGCTTTGGGATATTCTATGGGACGGTTCATGTCATGGCTCACAAACAGGATAGGTCTGTCAAACTCATCACTTTATTCAATACTTCTTCTGAGTATGGTTTTCATTACTTTTACTGCTACTGATATGCTTAAAGGAAACGGTTATTTGGCTGTATATATAGCCGGTGTGGTGGTAGGAAATATGAGGATGACTTACAGAAAGGAGATTTCTACATTTATGGATGGACTTACGTGGCTCTTTCAGATTATAATGTTTATCACTTTGGGATTGTTGGTAAATCCTCATGAAATGCTTGATACGGCTGTAGTGGCATTGCTTATTGGTGTGTTTATGATAATTGTAGCTCGTCCGCTGAGTGTGTTTGCGTGTCTTCTGCCTTTCAGAGGTATCAGTGCCAAGGCAAAACTTTTCGTATCGTGGGTAGGACTGCGCGGAGCTGTTCCTATTATATTTGCCACATATCCCGTAATAGCTCAAATAGAAGGTTCTCATCAGTTGTTTAATATAGTGTTCTTTATAACTTTGCTGTCACTCGTTATTCAGGGAATGACAATATCTTCTGTGGCACGCTGGCTTAAACTTGACTTGCCTTTAGAGAAAGAAGGAAACGAGTTTGGAGTGGAATTGCCGGACGAGATAGATTCCCAATTGCACGACATTACTCTCAATGAAGAAATGCTGGTACACGGTAATCGTCTGGCTGATATGAATATTCCAAAGGGTTCGCTCGTAATGCTTATCAAACGTGGAAACGAGTTCCTGATTCCTAACGGACAGATGGAACTTCATGTGGGGGATAAACTGTTGTTTATTACGGAGAGTGTGAAAGCTTAGATGGGTTTCATATTCTTTTCTATTCTATTATTCACAGAATTTTAAAAGATTATGGTATTTTATTTTTCAGCTACAGGCAATTCTTTATGGGTCGCTCAATATATTTCCAATGCTTTCAACGAGCCCTTGTGTGACGTATCGGATTTTATTAGGAAACAGACGAAAGTAGGAAACAGGTATGCACTGAGGGATGAGGCTGAAATGTTATTTTTTGTGTTTCCCGTGCATTCCTGGGGACCGGCATTGGTCATGCAGCGCTTTATCAGGGAATTACAGTTGGACGGATTAAAAGGTAATCGTGTATTTGCAATTGGTACATGTGGTGACGATTGTGGATATACAGATCGGATTTTTAGTAAGTCACTTGCTGAAAAAGGTATCTTCTTGGAAGCCTTTTTTTCACTGAAAATGCCAAATAACTATATTCTGATGCGTGGCTTTGGTATTGATCCGGAGCAGGTAAAGAATGAAAAACTAGCCTTGGCACCACATGCTATGGAGCAGATTGTACAAGCTATAAATGCACGGAATTATTCTGAATCCATGATTCTCCGTACGGGAATGTCGTGGCTGAAAAGTTATGTGGTCTACCCGGCATTTAAGAATTTTATGGTAGGCAGACAGTTTTTCCGTACTACAGATGTATGTATTTCTTGCGGTCTGTGTGCAAAGATTTGCCCTACAGGTACGATAGTTATGCTGCAAGGTAAGCCAGTGTGGGAAGGAAAGGAGTGTGTTCAGTGTACTGCATGCATACATCGTTGTCCGGTTCAGGCAATTGAATTTGGCCGTGTGTCGGTTGGTAAAGGAAGATATGTACATCCTGTACTTGTACGGAAGAATTGACGTCTATATAATTTTCATCTCCTTTGCTATTTTGCAGGCCTCGACAGAATTTTTTGCCTGAAGCTTTTCAAGGATATTCTGCCTATGTCTGCTCACCGTATTTTTGCTTATGGATAAGGTATTTGATATATTGATACTGCTCATACCTTTTTCTATAAGGCGTAAAATCTCCTTTTCTCTTTCAGATAATATACGGTTGTCGTATTCATTGTCCAGAATATATGATTCTTGGCTTATCGAGTTGAAAATATACGATTCTTCCTTTTCGTCATCCATTTTAATGTTATAGAGGCATAAAGAGAACCTTATATTGTTATTATTATTTTCATAGAAATAATGCATTCTGTGTATTATCTGGAGATATTTACCGGCTTTACAGAACATTCTCAATGATTCTTTAACAAAGAATCCTTCCCTTTTCTGTGGTGGAAGATTTTTGATGAAGTTATAGAATCTTAGTTCGTTGATGTGTTTTTTAGATAAGTCATCCTTGTGTATGGAGTCGTATATTTTCTTTTCCCATATTGAGTTTACTGTTTCATTGGTATAACTGTCTGCTATTCCTAATATTTCTGCTATACCTCCATAGTAGATGTAGCTCTTGTCGTTTTTCAAGTCGCTCAATACGGCTATGGCGTTTTCTGTTACGGCATATCCTAATGCAATGGTTTTCAAGAAATGTGTTTTTTCTGAATCATCATCAGAACTGAATGATTGCATTTGAAAATTTCTGCTTATTTTTTTCTGAATGTCCATAAACGTATTAAAAAATGGTTATTTGTAATTATTGTGCCAACATAGCATATGTCATAACTTTGCAAAAGTAAACAAAACACAAATTATAAAGAAATGACTGAAAAGGAAAAATGCCATGAAGGACTGCTTTATGATGCAAATTACGACGAAGAACTGTTGCGTGAAAGAGCAGTATGCAAAGATTTATGTTATGAGTATAATTTATTGAGACCATCAATGACTGCAGAGCGTTCAGATATAATACGACGACTGTTCGGAAAAACGAAAAATAACTTTTTGATAGAACAGCCTTTTTATTGTGATTATGGCTATAATATCGAAATAGGTGAGAATTTCTATATGAACGTAAACTGTGTAATTCTTGATGGTGCAAAGGTGACATTCGGTGACAATGTATTTATAGCCCCTAATTGTGGCTTCTATTCGGCTGGTCATCCTCTTGATGTAGAGAAGAGAAACAAGGGACTGGAATATGCTTTCCCGATTAATATTGGCAATGATGTATGGATTGGGGCAAATGTTACAGTCCTGCCGGGAGTGTCGATAGGTGATGGTTCTGTGATTGGAGCGGGGAGTATTGTTGTGAAAAGCATCCCTTCGGGAGTTTTGGCGGCAGGTAATCCTTGTAGGGTTATTCGTGAACTGACTGAAGATGATAAGAACAAATACAGAATGGAATAAACATATAATATAATTATAAATATGAAGAAACTGATTTTAAGCTTGATTGGAATGATGGCTCTTTCGTCGGTAGCGGCACAGAGTCTTGAAAAGATGAATTGGTTCAATGAACCGGAAAGTTGGGAGATAAAGGACAGCAAAACCATGACAATGTTCGTAACTCCGCAGAGTGACTACTGGAGAATTTCTCACTACGGATTTACAGTAGACGATGCTCCTTTCTACTATGCTACATATGGTGGTGAGTTTGAAGCAAAAGTAAAAGTGTCCGGAGAATATAAAACACGATTTGACCAGGCGGGTTTAATGTTGAGGATAGATCATGAAAATTATATCAAGGCTGGAATTGAGTTTGTTGATGGCAAGTACAATCTTAGCACGGTAGTTACTCATAAAACTTCCGACTGGAGTGTTATCACTCTTGATAAGCCTGTTCCTTATATCTGGATAAAGGCAGTTAGAAGGCTTGATGCCGTAGAGGTGTTTTATTCTTTCGATGATAAGGAATACATTATGATGCGTAATGCCTGGATGCAGGACAATATTCCGATGAAAGTTGGTGTCATGGCAGCCTCACCCGATGGAAACGGATTTAACGCTAAGTTCGAGAACTTTATAGTTAAACATCTGCCTGACATGCGCAGACTGGAATGGCTAAAGAATAACGCGGCAGAATAATAACATTTACATAACAAATGTTATAATATTGATAATTGGCAGAATTAATCATGCAGATGCTTAATTTTGTCAATTATTTTTTTTTACCGTTTTAATGTAAATCGTATATGAAATTAAAATCACTTATTCTTTTATTATTTGCTTTTATTTCAATAATTACAAAGGCAGATTCATTGGATTCGCTTCGAAATGAGATACTATGTACAGTCTGTAAATACGATGCTACAGTTGGAGTTGCTGTGATGACGGACAGTGGAGACACTCTTACGGTGAACAACGATGTGGATTATCCCATGATGAGTGTTTTCAAGTTTCATCAGGCATTGGCTGTATGTCATTTTTTGCAGACGAGAGGAATACAATTGGATTCTGTTATACAAGTATCAAAAGATGAACTTAGGGAGAATACATACAGTCCTTTGCGTGATAGATTTCCGGAAGGAAATATCAGTATTAGCATGTCTGAACTTATGATATATACTCTCCAGCAGAGTGATAATAATGCTTGTGATATTCTATTCAATCGTATTCTCAGCGTGAAAGATACTGAAGAATATATTCGTTCTTTAGGTCTTGATGGTTTCTCTATTGAAATGGATGAAAATGATATGCATCAGAATCTTGACAACTGTTACAGAAACTGGACAAAACCAAGTGGTGCAGTACGCCTGATAAATTTATTTCTTGAAGGAAAAGCAGTTTCTGGCAAATATTATGATTTTATAAAAAGAACAATGACAGAATGTACTACCGGTACTGCAAGATTGCCATATCCACTGAGGAATACGGCTGCTGTGATAGGGCATAAGACCGGAACCGGTGACAAGAATTCACAGGGGCGATATATAGGCATAAATGATATAGGATTTATAGATTTGCCTAATGGTAGCCGATATCTGATAGCAGTATTTGTAAAAGACTCTGCCGAGGATTATGAAACTACGGAGAAGATAATCGCTGAGATATCGTCTCTAGTGTATAATTACATAAACAACCAATAAATATCTTTAGTATTATGAAAAAAGTTTTGTTTTTATTATCACTTACATTGTATGCGTGTTCAGGAAACAGGAAAGAAGCTAAGCTAGCAGAAACAGATACTGTAGCTGTAAATTATATACCTTCGCGAAAGGCGTATGATGGATTTGAGTGGAAAGAATTATCTGGTGCCGGACTGAAATTATGGTATCAGACTAATGATAATGTACGTTTGATTGCCGATTCTTCATTGCCTGGTATAGTAATGGTCAGAAATGGTGATTCTTCGCCGCATAAAGTTATACAAGTTTTCAATTTGCCCAATAAGAGTATTAATGATGTTATAAATGTTTTGAAGAAATCTAGGGGGTGGGATGATACTCAGACATGCAAATTCAAGGAAGTTGAATCTGGAAGAAATGGTATAAGAAAGTTCTTTATGGTTCCTGATGGTGATTATGCAAAAAAAATAGACTCCGAGACAAAAGTAAGTCCTGTACCTTCCACTTGCAATGGTTGGGGGATTGGCAATAGTGGAACGAGATACTTTGAGTTGCATGATGCTAATCCGAACAAAGCCATATTTATTGAAATAGGTCAGGACGCACCTTTATTTGATGAAACAAGCATTCAGTTTTATAGTACTGAGTTTTCAGCTGCAAAGAAGTCTTTTGATGAGTTGTACACATTAAGTGGTACATTATGTATTGGTCATGAGGTTCGTTCTTTCAAACCGGAGGGATGTGATGAAGAGTTTTGGATTGTGGATAAGACTGGCAGACTTAATGATGTATATGATAAGGTTACTAATGGGGTAAAAAATGGTAAACCAGTACAGGCAACATTGAAATTGGAGTATAATGGTGTATGGGATGATGGTTTTGCTGCTGAGTATTCGGGGGTTTATTTTGTAAGGGAAGTTTTATCTGTAAATGCACAATAAAAATTGTTTATAGTATTTTAATAAAATCAATAGTATGAAGAGTAGATTTATGTTTTTACCGATATCATTAATGATGATGGTGTCATGTACAGAAAGCAACAGTTTATGTAATGAGAAGCAGTTACTTGGTGAATGGCATGAGATAATGCCCGTAAACAAACATATTATTCAGGGTGTTATTTTGGAGAAGGATGGAAAAGCTTCGTCAGTAGGGATGGCAACTTTGAAATATAATGGATGGCAGTTACTGAATAGTGGCAAGGAATGTAGAATAGTTTTGTCTGGTGAGAGTATTGGTAATGGACAAACTATACAATTCACAGATACACTTAATGTAATATCGCTTAATAGAGATACTTTGACTCTTGGAAAGGGGGATATGTATAGAATACAATATACAAAGTCTCTGGAAACTAATAAACAGATAATAGGAGATAGTGATGCTTCTATGGGATATACTTATTCTAAGGTTCTTGATAAGAAAATAAGGATTTTTGAAGTTGGTAGCCGTGTATTGTCAGCTACAGATTCTAATGCTGTCATGGCGGGTTATGTCGTTTTCTCTGAAGATTCTTCTAATGTAGAGTTGTTTTTACCGGAGGGAACTGTTATCCTTGAAAAGCGTACCAGACCAAATGATTCAGCTGTATGGAATATTGAAGATGATGATACATATATACTTGAAAAATACTATGATGAATGGCTGGTGAGCAAAAGAAACACACTGCTTTATACTACTACCGGAAAAAATAATACTATAGATGCAGAATTTATTAATGATAGTGGTGATATGCTTAATGTTACTTATTTTAATACTGTCGGTATGGCTCAAGTTAAGTATAAGGGTATTGATTATCTTCTACGCCAATATCCTACAGCTTCAGGGTATGGGTATAAAAACTCTTTCATTGATATAAGGGGGAAAGGAAAAAATCTGATTCTTTCTATGCTGGGGGATAATACATTAATTGAGTTTACGGAAAAGTAGTGTTTAAATCCTTAAAATAATATAGCCCATGGTTTCTTTTTTGTAAGTAACCTATGGGCTATATTATTTAGTAGAACTTATAAAGTTTTCAATGCTTTGCAAAGTTGGTCAGGGCATGAAGTATTCTTATTTCCACAGCGGATGCCTTCAAGACGCGATATAACTTCGTTGACTTCCATACCTTTTACGAGCGAGCAGATACCCTTAAGGTTTCCGTTACAGCCACCAGTGAAACTAACTTCTTTCACTTTGCTGTCTTCTACTTCAATTTCAATAAAAGAACTGCATGTACCCTGTGTTCTGTAATTTATTTTCATCTGTATTATTAATTGTAGTGATTATAAAAAAACAGATTTCACACGAAGAATATTTATGCGAAATCTGTTTTTTGTCTGTATCATTAAGAATGATTACTCTTCTTCTGGCTTCATGTTAGTATAAACATTCTGCACATCATCGAATTCTTCAAGACGTTCTACCATCTTGTCAATAGTTTCGCGCTGTTCTGGAGTAACATCTTTCAAATCGTTTGGTACGTATGTGAACTCACCACCGACATCTTCGAAACCACATTCTTCCAGATGTTTCTGGATAAGAGAGTAGCTCTTAGGATCACCGTAGATAGTGATTGTTCCTTCTTCCGGATCTTCGTCGTATTGTGATCGAACAAGAAAGCAAGTGAACCTGTAGTTCCAAGGTTACCGGCAAATTTGTTGAATACTGAACGAACGTCGGCTACTGTACGAGTAGTGTTGTCAGTAAGAGTATCAACGAATACAGCAACTCCGTGAGGACCGTATCCTTCGTATGTCATGCTTTTGTAGTCGCTCTGGTCTTTTCCCTGAGCATTTTTGATAGCACGTTCGATGTTGTCCTTCGGCATGTTTTCACGCTTGCAGACAGCGATGATAGAACGAAGTGTAGGGTTGTTTTCCGGTTCTGGACCACCTGCTTTTACAGCAATTGCAATTTGTTTACCCAGACGTGTAAAGGTCTTTGCCATGTGACCCCATCTTTTCAATTTGGCAGCTTTTCTATATTCAAACGCTCTTCCCATTGGTTTATTATTTTAAATTGTTATATTATTTTATTGTTGTTATTTTTTTCTTTCTCTTAAATAAGCAGTAACATTCAATTATGAGAAAAACTATAAATATTGTTCCACCTATGCCTGCAAGAACTTGTTTCCACAATATTGTATTGTTTACCATAACATCACATGACCGGTATATTATCCATATATCTATTATGATACGCGCTATTGCAGATAATGTGTTAATTATTTTAATTTTATCTTTACTCATAAGTTTGATTTAGCACTCCTTACTGCTCTTCATTTTATACAGATTGTATGCAATAAATATGAAAATAAATAAGGAATCCTGGACTTATTGACAGATTCCTTATTTTTATTATTATCTCAATTTAGCATCAAGCTTGTTCTGCAGGTTGGTGATAAGTTTCTGCATGAACTTGTCAATCTGCTTGTCATTAAGAGTGGCATTTTCATCCTGGAGCATGAAGCTTACTGCGTAACTCTTCTTACCTGCTTCGAGGTTCTTGCCTTCGTAAACGTCGAACAGTTCAACAGATTTCAAGAGCTTCTTATCCGTTTCGTAAGCTATCTTTTCGATTTCAGCAAACTGAACGTTCTTGTCGATAAGCAATGCAAGGTCACGCTTAACTGCAGGGAACTTAGAGATTTCCTTATAAGTAACTCTGTTACCCTTGATTGATTTCATCAGTTCATTCCACATTATGTCGGCAAAATAAACTTCATTGTCGATATCGAATGCTTTCTGAATCTTCTTGCTTACTACTCCGAATGTAGCTAACAGCTTTCCTCCGCGAGTGTGTACTGATATTGCTACAGAGTAGATATCGTCAGAAAGATTTCCGAATACAAGACCACCGAAGTTTACACCTAAACGGCGGAATATATTTAGAACGTATGCTTTAAGTTCATAAACAGAAGAATTTTCGTCAGCATGTGCCCATGAGTTGCTTACGCGTTTACCAGTAACCCACATGCCGAGGTGAAGTTCTTCTGAATAAGCAGCAAGAATCTTTTCAGGGTTCTTTTTTTCTGCATTGAAGTGGTAGCATTTACCGAA
Organism: uncultured Phocaeicola sp.; assembly: GCA_944322395.1. Lineage (GTDB taxonomy): Bacteria > Bacteroidota > Bacteroidia > Bacteroidales > Bacteroidaceae > Phocaeicola. Next base: position 1,460 of record CALUPA010000042.1, on the reverse strand, counting down.
CTCGAAGAATTTCAAGTCGGCATTCTTGCGGTTTGCATTGTGCTGGATACTTTCCAGACCACCGAACAGCAGAGTAGCACGCATTACGTTCAAGTCGTTGCTCAACGGGTTCATCAGGCGAACCAGATTTTCCGGCTTGTAAGTTTCCAGTCCTTCATAATAAGCAGCTGCAGTAAGCGAGTTGTTCATTATTTCGTTGAATCCGCATCCTACAAGCTGTTCTGAAACGATGTTCTGAAGTTTTACAGACTTGTCTTCAGCACCTTTGACATTAATGCTTGATTTCAGACTAGTCGGTATTTCTACATTGTTATATCCATATATACGGAGGATATCTTCCACTACGTCGCATGGGCGCTGTACGTCTACGCGGTAAGGAGGAACAAGCAGAGAAAGACCTTCAGCTGTTTCGCTTACTATCTTCATTTCAAGACTACTTACTATGCTCTTGATTGTTTCTGATGGTATAACTTTTCCGATAAGTCTATTTACATAATCGTATGAAAGTTCGATAGCGAAATCTGCGATAGGAGCAGGGTAATTGTCCTTGATTTCAGAAGCTATTTCACCGCCAGCAAGTTCTTTCACCAACATTGCAGCTTCTTTCAGTGCATAGATAGTGATATTTGGGTCGATACCACGTTCAAAACGGAATGAAGAGTCTGTGCTCAGTCCGTGACGACGTGCAGTCTTACGAACCCAAGTTGGGTTGAAGTATGCACTTTCGAGGAATACGTCAGTTGTAGTTTCAGTAGTACCTGAATCAAGACCGCCGAATACTCCGGCAATACACATAGGTTCTTCTGCATTGCAGATCATAAGGTCGCGTTCAGACAAAGTACGTTCTACCTCATCAAGTGTAACGAACTTAGTACCTTCTGCACAAGTTTTCACTACTATTTTGCCACCTTTAATCTTGTTTGCATCGAAACAGTGCATTGGCTGTCCGTAGGCATGAAGTATATAGTTTGTGATATCGACGATATTGTTGATAGGGCGAACACCGATAAGGCGAAGTTTGTTCTGAAGCCATTCAGGACTTTCCTTTACGGTTACATTCTTGATAGCAATACCTGCATATCTTGGACATGCTTCAGTGTTTTCCACTTCAATGTCAATATTCAGATTGTTGCTGTCTGCTTTGAATGCGTCTACTGAAGGACGTTTCAATTCAGCCTTATGACCGTTCTGAATCAACCACGCATAAAGGTCGCGAGCCACACCATAGTGTGAACATGCATCCGAACGGTTAGGAGTGATATCTACCTCAAGTACATATTCGCTTTGAATGTTGTAGTATTCTTTAGCTGGAGTTCCCGGAACTGTGTCTGCAGGAAGAACGATGATACCGTCGTGGCTTGTTCCCACACCGATTTCATCCTCTGCACAAATCATACCGTTTGATTCTACACCACGGAGTTTTGATTTCTTGATGGTGAAACATTCGTCGCCATCGTAAA
>CALUPA010000041.1 GCA_944322395.1 uncultured Phocaeicola sp. | reverse complement strand
ATCTTTCAAGTTTTAAGTTTAGCACGAAGGTATGGGAAAGAGCCATACTAGTCAATACGTCAATTTTGGAAGCTTACACTAGTTAATATTACTTTCAAGGGATTTTACTATTCTATAATATATTTTGACTGTTTTTTGTGCAGATTTTTTCCAAGAATATTTGTTTATTAGCCGATCATTTGCAATAGCTTCTTTATTTAAATCTATTTTTTTTTCTACATATAAAGTAATTGCTTTAGCAAGTGACTTTGCAGAATTCACTTCAAAAAAACATTCTTCAGGATAACCTTCAAGTGTTTCTTTGAAAGATGGTAGATTTGAAACAATTAAGTGTTTTTTAAACGATAATGAAAGTAGCAGAACACCACTTTGAGAAATAGCCCTGTAAGGCAACAATAAAACATCTGAATCTACTATCAGTTTGTAAAGTTCTTCGTCAGAAATAAAACGATTTATCCATTCAATACCAAATAACTTAGCTACTTCTTTTTTTTCATTAAATAGATTTGTATCTGTTTTACCAGCTATTGTGATATGTATTTCTTTGCGAATATAATCTGGTAACAAGGCTATCGAATCCACAACTATATCTGTTCCTTTATATTTAGTTTGAGTCCCAAACATTAGAAAACAAATTGGTTTAATAGAACTTTTTCTATTTGGTATATTTTGGGGTTCAAAAATTCCATGATAAACAACAGAAACCTTTTTAGGTTCTATATCAAATTCTTTACAAAATGCATTTTTTGAAGATTCAGTATGTACAATAAAATGAGAAAAATACACTTTAATATCCTGCATTCTTTTGAAATATTTCATTTTTTTTATATTGGAACTATTATGAGGATATAAATTATGTTGAGTAAGTATGAATTTTGTATTAGGAGAAATTAGATGAAACAATTTTAAAAAATATTTTTCCATTCCAATATATTCAAGAAATGGCAACCATTGTAAATGTACTACTTCATAACGATTAATTAACAATAAAAAAAATATATATATGTAATTTATTAATCCTTCAATAGGTTTTAATATTTTTAATGTCGTATTTTTTCGCTTATTAGTAATACAGAACAAACGTCTAAACTTGAAACCAATATAGAATTCGTTTTTGTGGTTATAAGGTGACGCAAATTCAAAATCTATTTCTTTTGCTAACGCATTACAAAGTGCATTATCATAAATGGGAACTTTTCCAGATGGATCTACTATTAAAACTTTCATTTTTATATGATTGTTCTTATTTATATAATTAAGATATGTTTAGATGTTTAAGAGAGTTTTCTAATCGTTTAACCCCGTTTTCAAAGCTAAAATATTGAGTATAATCCTTTATTATAATATTTCTATGATTAGGTTGGGTTCTAATATATTCTACAATATAATCAAGTCCTTTTTTGAAAGAAACTTCATCATCATATATTTGAAAATATGGCTTGTCAAAAAAAACATCGTATCCTCTTGCTGATACTTTATGTGTTAATATAGGTAAACCTTTTTTGAGGCCATCCATAATGCGTAGTTTTAATCCTCCCCCCAGACAAGTTGGACACAAAAATATAGAACATTTATTTATCACTTCATTCATATTCTCAGGGTTAGGAATTACATTTATAATTGTGGGATATTTTTCCTTCATGTCCCATATTGTTTTATGTGGGTTCCTTCCTGCTAGATTTAATTTTAAATTTGGATAATTATCATGTAAAATTTTTAAATATCTTTTTTCAAAAATCTCTATGCTATGATATGTTTGATAATCGCACATAGCTCCTGTAAATATGATTTGATTTAAATCTGTAGATTCAGAGGGCGAAAAAGATTTATTGCCTAATTCAAACGTACCTATTACAAAATTTTTACCTTTTGACTCTCCATAATGCTGTTTCAATAGTTCCATATCATCTTGTGTTAAAAAACAGTTTATATCTGCATTTCTGTATGCTTTACGCTCTATCATTGAAACTAAATATGAAAAATGTCCTTTCAATGTATAAATAGATTTATTCTGCATAGTATATTCTACTTCATAATTGTGATGAATAACCACAACCTTAAGTTTGTATTTATGCATTAAATTTATCAAATCCCCACCATATCTACTATTGCTGATTATGATAGAACTGTATTCATTGTGGTGCTCCTTTATGAATTTACTTAGGAAGGTTTTGCCACGATGTATTGAAAAATTAATAATGTAGTCCCACCATTTTCTTTTAGGTACACCTATTATGTTACTAAACTCACCGTATTTTGCTTCTTCAATTGTCGCAATATCCACTTTCTCTGGGTATAAATGACATAGTGCACGATAATATGCTAATGTAGCTAATGTACCTCCATTAATGATATTAAGATCTAATAGTGTTAAATATAGAATTTTCTTCATTTTTTTAAGTTTTTATTACACGATAATTAATTGGAGAATTAGATATCATAAACAATATACTAAATACGAAAATTAATTCACTGTTGCTTGCAAATGCAGTTTCTGTATTGAATATAGTAAGTAATATTAATAGAATACATACTGTGGTATCTTTATTCGTTTTATAATTACGCATAAGAAATTTTACAAGTATTAACAAACAAAGTGAAAGTCCGATTATACCTTGTTCAGCATACATTAATACATATACATTATGTGGAGCGCCTTCAAAAGGCATTTTTACATTTGAACGTCTTACTTCATCGCTCTGATAAACATTTCCAATACCTAATCCAAATAAACTGGCATCATTATGGTTTACATCTTTTAGAACATTTTCTACCAAAATATCGCGACCACTAGACATATCACCATCAGTAGATTTTGATGCATTGCGTTCGATTATTGGATTGAAAATGCCCAAATAATATAGAACTATAACTCCTATTATAGAATATAGAGCATATATTTTTGATACTTTTATTGTCTTAAAAAAGAAATATACGAATAAGAGTACCATAAGACCTATAGCAGAGCGGGTAACAGTAAAAAATACCGAAATAGCACTAATGGTGACTATTATTATCTTTTGGGTGTATCTATCATTACTAAGCATAATAAAAAATGTCATAATAATTATAAGAGGTCCTGTAGAATTAACACCACCAACAGTTGTGTATATTCTGTAAATACCGGCAAATGACTCCCCTCTGTCACCAAAATCATAATTTACTAGACCTAATGAAAATATAATTACTTGTAAACTTAATAATAATACCATTATATGGAATATAGGTTTAATAAGATTGAATTGTTTTTGTGTTATTGTACGGGTTAAACCTATATAAAAGGCAAATAAAAAATGAAAATTTGATATAATATTAATAAATGGATTAGGTGATTTTGATAATAATACTACAATAAGTTCTATCGTAATCCAAACACATAATAGTGTTTTTTGGAGTGCATTTATTTTACAAATTGGAAACAAAAATGGTACAAAAATTAGAAAAATATTGGGTAAAAAAAAGTATATATCACCCCAGTATATGCATAACTTTTGCTCTAATCCTGGAGGTAGTATCCATTTCAATGTTAGAGGGAGCATCAGGCATAAAACACCTATTCCATCTTTGTCTTTAAAGTAATTATATATTTTAAATCTCATCTTAGTTCTACTCTGTCATTTATATCTATCATGGAATTATATGAAGCAAATTCATTATGCTTATTACCATGTATACATCCTTTTTCTATAGCTTTACAAAATAAGTTCAATTCGTCATTATTAATAGTATAATAAAACGGATAGTCTTCTTTAAATCTTAAAATATTGTTTGCCGCGTTAAATGTTAATTTGGTATGATTAATCATTTTTTTTAATGTCTCTAAGTCGTTCTCATAAACTAAAAAGTTTCTCCCGAGAGATCCATTCCCTTTTTCATATATGTTTTTGTCAATAAAATGTGCTGGTAGCCAATTGCTATATGGGGTTGCTATTAAACCACCGCAATGTTGCACCTCAAGAACCGGCAAACTAAAACTTTCGCGAACAGATGTAAAGAAAATGTTACATTTTCTATAAATCGCTCGTATTTCATCTCTTGTATATTTACCTTTTAAACATATGTATTTTGTATTTGTTTCTTTTAATGCTGTTAGTTGTATTTCCCTTTCTCTTTCCCATCCTTTGTGCTCAAAATCTAGTACTGCTAAAAAATCATCCTGCTGAGAATAAAGATTTTCTGATTGTATGTCAAAACCAATATTATTATATATTTTAGGGATTGACGTAGGAATTGCATATTCTGTTACCAAACTTGCCGGTAAATACCAATCAAATCGTTCTAATCCAAAATTTTGGATATTTTTTTCTCTTATCATTCCATACCATCCTTGATTGGGTAAATAATGTAAATCATAGTTAACAATTGGACCTTTATAAACTTTCCTTAAATCCTCTAGTCTAGAAATAGATTCACAATAAAATACATTTGGGCAGTTATCTACCACAATAATACAATCAGAATTTAATATTTCTTTGTAAAAACGTTTTTTGAAATTTAAAATATTAAAGAATCGTGTATAGTATAACTTCCTACCATTCTTAATATTATTAAAAATTTTAGCGATATCAGTCACTAATATTTTCCATAAAGGTGTTTTTGACAACCAAAAGTTCCCATCATATAACACAAGAACATCATGACCAATTTCTTTTAGATGTTTGGCAAGCCCATCTGACATTGGTTTTCTAAAATTATAGTTTTTATCGGTAAATATGATAAATTTCATAGGATGTATCAGTTTTATGAATTCAATGTTTTTATTAATAATTCTTTTGAGAAAATTCTTTTTTTATCTAGAATTTCATTTATATAGTTCCAATCTATGTTTTTTTGTATATCAACTGAAGTCAATTCATCTGTTTTAAGGAATCTATCTTGGAGTGAAAAAGTTGATAATAAAGAATCAAAACGTGTATTACCTCTATATTTATTTCCAATTACCCAAAATGGTTTATTAAATAGAATTGAAAATACAGCACCATGAAAAGAGTCAATAACTACCATTTTGGCATCATAAAAACCTCTTAACCATTTTGTAACTGGAGGATACACACAATCTTCAATGTGTTTTGTTAGATGTTCTTTAGTACAATATTCTTCTTTATATTTAGGTAATACCTTAAAAGCTTTTAGTCCCATTTCCTTTTCTATTCTCGAAATAAAAGCTTGTTTCTCTATTGTAGGATCAAGTATATAGTAAAATAAATCACCTTGACTTTGCTCTTCTTTTTCTTTATTAATTAATTCTATATAATCTTCCTTCTTTAGAAGCATTGTAGGGTCCAAAACTTGTATAGCATTAACATTTAGATATTTTTTGCATATATCTATAGCACTTGCTTCTCTAACAGTAACTAAATTAAAAAGCTTTGCTAGTTCCGCATAATATTTTGATTCGCTATTAGACATATCCCATCTATCAACACCAATAGATGTCGCATAACTTATTCTTTTTATATCATTTCTATTTCTCACAAATGAAAGAAACATAGCTGAAAAATAAGGTGAATATTTAGGACGCCAGCACTGATCACTACCAACTATGAAAGCCTGAAATTTCTCTTCCATGGCTATTTCATAAAAGCCATCTTCTGTGTCAATTGTTTTAGTAGTTGAAATGTATTTATTAACAAATTCTTTTGTATATCTACGAATTATTTTTTCTTGTTCAGCATTAACAAACGCACAGGGTTTATCATACTTATCAGGGAACAAAAAATGTAATATTCTCTTTTTGGTTTTATGAATAAATAAACGTAAAGGAGATATTTTTTTATTAATATGGTTCATTGTTTTAGGTTCGTGACCATATTGTTTTAAGACTGTTTGGAGGGCAAAGTTTTGCAATAATCCACCATAATTATTCTTGAGCTGTTGAGTAATAATTCCTATTTTCATATTAATATTTATAAATTTGTATATAAAAAGATTGACGATAAAGCTCTATTATTTAATCTTTATATTAATAATTCGCTTTCATTTTTTGTATTGTTTAATCATTAAATTTTACTCAAAAATTAAACATTTAGTGAATCTTATAAGTTTAAATATTTATTTTACTTATTAGATTCTTGTATAGCATATTCAATATAATTTAGTTATTAAAAAAGCTTTACCTATAAAACAAAGACGAATATCTTTTAGCAATTATTTCTTATGATTTATTCTAAAGTTTTGCATTAGAAACCTCATTTCATGTATAGACAAGCACAATACTTTATCATCATGCATTTTAAAACTGTTATCTTTAATACATCAATAATTATATTATACATCTCAAATGTCCCCCATCTGCAACAGTCCTTTTTTATCCATCATTTCTTTTTGATTTTACTTAATGCTACAGTAATATATTTTTTTTCATCCTCATTTGTACTAAATCTATAGAAAAACGGCAAATATATAATAATATAAATTATTATACATGTAATTAATGTAGACCATGTATTAATAGTAATAAATTGAATGATAATTATTGCAAATACAGATATTATGAATGGGACTATATTCATTTTTATGATTTCACGCCAAAAAAATCCAATAGCAATATTTTGGCACTTATGATAGTAGATATTTATAATAAGACCTTGCCCTAACAGTAGAGCTCCTGAAACTGCTATTGCACATCCAATTCCACCCCATGATTTTGCTAATATAAACTGTGTAATAAGTGAAAATAAAGCCATGCATATACAAAGCATAGAACGGAACTTCATCTGATTACGTGCTTGAAGTATAGTGATACCAAGATTTTGGATTAATGGAATGTACATAGCTATAAAAAAACATAATGTCATTTGATATGCATCTGAATATTCCCTTCCAGCCCATAAAATAATGAATTGTTTCCCAAAAACTATGAAACCACATAGAATAAATACCATTATAATATTCTGTATTCTTCCAACACGAATAAAAAGGTTTGATATTTCACTGGAACCATTATTTCTAACCACCATACTTGTTACTTTAGGTAAAAGAACACTTGATAAGGCTGTAGAAAATTGCATATACAGATGTTCCAACTGTATTGCTACTGAATAAACGGCAATTGCTGTTGTTCCTGATACTGTGCCAAGAACAAACTGACCTGTACTCCAATATATTCTATCCATAAGGGCATTTAGAAATATCCAAAAAGAATATAAGGTTACTTCCTTTAAAAATCCCCATTGAAATTTACCAAATAGTATTTTTATCTTGAGTTTGTAAAAGCAATAACATAGATTTATAAATAATGTAATAACATTAAATACCGTTGCAAGTACAACCATAGCTAAAGCACGATAACCTAATTCAAGTAGAGCTATCATTATAGTTGTATTGAGTATTATACGTATAATATTCACCACCTTAGGGAAAACAAAACGTTCGTATGCAGTCATTATACTGCCAAAAATACTCATAGGAAAAGTAAATGCAATGTTGAAAACCATGATGAGCATCATTATTCGTGCTCTCTCTAACTCTTTCAATGTCATGGTATCACTAAACATTGTATTTATATTAAAATATAACCCAGAACCAATAATAAATGCTATGCACCCAATAATCGAATATAGTATTAGGAATGTGCCAAACATCTCATATTGTTTCTTTATTTTGCCTTCTGCTCTAAACTTTGCAGTATATCGTACTATTGCATTGCCAAATCCTAAATCGAGTACAGTTAAATAAGCAATAACTGATGAAACGAGTGAATAAAGTCCATATTCACTCTGTCCCATTATACGCAACATATACGGAGTATATAATAACCCTAATAATGTTTGCAGAATTATTATGAAATAATTTAAAAAAGCACCTATTCTAAGTTGATTCATGAATTTATGAGGATATACTCTATGAAATAGTTTTTATAAATATAAAACTTTCTCTATTTTATTTACTAGTTGTTTCTTTGTCTAGTTCTTCATATATTGAATTCTTGCTCTTGAACTCAGGTACAATTCTTTTCATTTCCCTGACTGTAGCTACACGGTCTACTGTCTCTGCTACAACCTTAAGCCTGTCAATAGAAGCTACAACCTCTTCACGCTCATATTCACGTACATGAGCGCGGAAAATCTTCTTGTTAGGGGTAGGGAGGGTGTTCTCTTTTGTAGCCAAAAGCTCTTCATAAAGCTTTTCTCCAGGGCGCAGACCTGTATATTCAATCTTGATATCCACATCCGGTGTAAGACCTGCCTGGTCTATCATACGGCGTGCAAGGTCGGCAATCTTGACAGGTGTACCCATATCGAATACGAAGATTTCATTACCCTGTCCCATAACGGCTGCCTCAAGCACCAGACGGCATGCTTCAGGGATAGTCATAAAGAATCTGATAATCTCAGGATGGGTAACGGTTACAGGACCGCCTTTCTCTATCTGTTCCCTGAATCGGGGAATTACGCTACCGTTACTTCCCAACACATTTCCGAATCGTGTTGTGATAAACTTGGTCTTACCCTCAATTTCTCCCTTGCTTATGCTCATACTCAATGTCTGTACATATATCTCGGCAAGACGTTTTGATGCACCCATCACGTTGGTTGGGTTCACTGCTTTGTCAGTGGAAATCATAACGAAACGTTCCACTCCGTATTTCACGGCTGTATCTGCCACAATACGTGTTCCCACTACATTAGCCAGTACAGCCTCGCATGGATTTTCCTCCATCAGCGGTACATGCTTATATGCAGCTGCATGGAATATAGCGTATGGTCTGTGTTCGCTGATTACATATTCCACACGTGCAGGTATACGTACATCGCCCACTATAGGGAAAATCTCCATATCCGGGAATTTCTCTTCAAGTTCCAGACGGATATTGTGCATAGGTGTTTCCGCAGCATCGAACAGCACCAGACGTTTCAGTCCGAATGTACAAAGCTGGCGGCACAACTCGCTACCTATGGAACCGGCTGCACCTGTCACCATTACTACCTTTCCTTTCAGCTCGTCTATAACCTCTTGCATGTCAAGCTTGATTTCCGGACGTCCCAGAAGATCTTCAATCTTTACTTCAGGAAGACGGCGCAACATAGGCTTTCCAGGTTCACCTACCTTATTGATGGAAGGCAACTGGAGCATTTGTATATGGTTCTTTTCGCAGAGTCGTACCAGACGCTCGCGTTCATTATTGATGTCCTCACGTTTTGTGAAAAGTATGGAATGAATATGTTTTTCCTTTATCAATTTGTTGAAATCATCTCCGTTTTCAATAGAGAATAGGGGATGTCTGCCCAAACGTAGTGAAATCTTCTTACCGAAACGAAGATATCCTACTATTCCGTAGGAACGGGAAAGACCTTCAAGCAAGTCGGTTCCAAGAGGGGATGTAGTATCATCGCCCACATAAACCAAAACAAGTCTCAACACATTGGAATTATATGCATTGGCATTTACAAATCTGTAGACAAAAATGATTGCCAGACGGAAAAGCAGTAACAGACAAAAAGTAATGAAGAAATCGCAAGCAGACAATATGAGAATTGACCTTTCAGAAAAACTCTTGCCAATAAGGTATACTATAACAGTTAAGAATAATACTTTGAAAAGAGATGCCATCAATAGTCTGAAAGACTCAAGCAAACCGGAATGGCGTATGATGCCACGGTATGTGCGCAATGCCCAAAATGATAGAATAGATACTATAAGACTTAAACCCAAAATCTTGAGTGAATTTCCCCAACTGATATTCATTTTAAAAAAGCTGTTCGTAAATGCCAATACCAATGATGTGGAAATTACGGACAACAATACATCGAATGCTGCAATAATGCGATAGTTTACATATCGTGAGTGCAGTATCAAATCAATTAATTTACTTGTTTTACCCATCCTTATATGTATTTTTTTAATTAATCTTCACTTTCAGGTACGCTTCGCGGCTCCCTGTCACATTCCGTTTCTTCTAATAAAACTGACTACGGAAGTGCAGAAAGACACAATTATACTTTCTTAACAAGGGACAAAGATAAGTATTATATTGTAAAAGCAAGTCTTTACAGCGCTTATATTTTGAAATAAACGGTGTTTTCTTTACGAAAATGCAAAAATGGTTGCCTCATTTTACAGAGGCAACCAGATATAGACAGCCATGCGTGGTGATTATCAGATATCATTTCTTGAATTTCCTGTCTATTTCATCGATAAAATGACGGAACTGACGGATAAAACGGCGGAGCTTGGAGATGTCTGCATTGCTAAGCTCACCTTTTTCCTTGCGATGGTAGAGGACACGGATTATCAACTCAAGATACATGCAGATGGTTTCTACGCTGATTTTTCTTTTTTTTCATGGTAATGAAATTTTAATGTTAAAAATGTTAATGTCACCGGTAAATATAAGAGAATTTTGTCATTTAATAAAATTTAATTCCATGTTAATTTCTATAGCTGTTTAGTCGGTAAATGCGGATATAATGCTTCATAATGGGGATAAATGAAGATAAAACAGTGTGTTTTAACATTTTATGATTTGATTAATATTTAGGATATTTGCAGCGAAACGGATGAATAAATATTGTGAAGCCGGATTTTTTATTGAGATTTTAAACTTTAATTAAAGAAAAAATGGGTGTTATGAGAATTACAAGATTCTCCAGCCTTTATAGCAAAGAGGCTGAATGCGTGATAGACGCAAGAGAGTGGATGGAAGCCATCAGGGATGGCAAGTACAGGACAACAGTGGAACAAATAAGGGAACTGCTGGCAAAGGGGATGAAGGAGGAAGCGGGAAAGCTGAAACTGAGGCTTCCTGCCGTAGTTCCGGCAGGGGTGTGCATGAAGGGGAGGTTCTTCAAGCATACCACCGAGAGAACAGGACATGCGCCTCTGGATTTTGACAATCTGGACGAGGGACAGATAAAAGCGGCTGCAGAGATAATCAGAAACTTTCCATGGGTGGTGATGATGCATGTCACATCTTCCGGAAGGGGGCTGAGGGTGATAGCGAACATAGGGATGGTGCATATAGACGTGTACCGTGATGCGTATGAGATAGTGGCTGACTTCCTGAGGACGGCTACCGGACTGGAGCCTGATATGGCTTGCAAGGATTTTGCCCGTGCAAGCCTGGCTTCGTATGATCCGGATGTTTATTATAATCCTGATGCAACTGTATTTGAATACGGTGAAAGGAATCCGCTGAATTATGTGGTGCCTGCTGGTCCTGATCCGTCGGAGGATTTCAGATATCAGACTACTGTGCCGGAAATACATAAGGGAAACAACAACGCCGGAATGCTTAAGGCTGGGACGGCACAGAGGGACAAAGCGGCTATGGTTATAGAACGTTTCTTTTCGAGGAATCCATACACCAGAGGAAGTAGGCACAACACGCTGTTGCATCTGGGTGGCTATCTGAAATGGTGGGGGATTGAACCGCATGAGATGGAACAGACCCTGTCTATGATTTTTCTGCATACCGTACAGACGGATATGACGGAGAAAGAGGTACGTAATGCAGTGATGTGGGGATATGACAACGGTAGGGGAAATACAGAACATTTCGCGGGAAACTGTGGTCACAATGGTCACAAAACAAATATGAACCCTTTATCCGTAGAGAAAGATGCATATGTGCTTGAGAATGAGGATGCTCAGGGTGATGAAAAAGATGAGGATGAAATGATAACCGAGTGTTGCCCTATACTTCCGGACGATGTGTTCGGCAATCTGCCTGAAGAACTTGGGAAACTGCTGGTGATAGCTAAGGACAAAAGGGAAAGGGACATTATACTTATATCGGCAATAACGATGCTGAGCGGAATGTTTCCGGCTTTGAGAACTATATACGGCAACCAGAAATACTCTCCACAGATTTTTACCTGTATATTGGGTGAAGCCGGTTCCGGAAAAGGTACGGCCATGCATTCCGTGACTTTAGGAAAGGAGATAAACGATGAGTTTGAGAAAATCTACAGGCAGGAGAAAAAAGACTATGAGAAGAAACTGCTGGTATGGGAAATGGAACTGAAGAAGGCTTTCAGTGAAAAAAGGCTGCCGGACACGAACCTGAAACCGGAAGAACCTACCATACAGACTTTCACCATGCAGGCCAATACGTCGAAAAGCCAGTTCCTGAGGGACCTGATGAAGGCAGGGGATGATGGCGGAATACTTACAATATCGGAAATGGAGGCTTTGGCAGAAGCTCTTAATACTGATTTCGGAAGGCATACTGCTGAGCTTAGAATGATTTTCCATCATGAAAAGGTGGGATTAAGGTACAGAACGGATAAAGAACCGGTTTCTGTGGAATCGCCAAGGCTGGCTATGATGATGACAGGAACTCCTGAACAGATGGTGGACTTCATAAAAACAATGGAGAACGGTATGTTCAGCCGAATAATGTTCTATATGCTGCCGCCTGTGCATAGCTGGAAATCGCAGTCGCCTCTGGACGCATCGGGGGGTATTGACGCCAAAGAACTGTTCGGTAAGCTATCGGTGAAACTGAAGGTGAATTTCTTCAAGACTAGGGGGAAGAGGATAGACATTAAATTTACCCGCGAACAATGGGACAGGCATAAGGAAACTTTTCAGACTGAACTTGGCGTAATGGCTGGGGAATGTAATCATAACTCGGTAGCCATAGTGGTGCGTGCGGGGCTTATAATGATAAGGGTGGCTATGGTGTTGTGCGGACTGAGGATTATGGAGGCAGGATGGGATGTGAATGAGTATACCTGTTCGGATGAGGACTTTGACTGTGCAATGAAAATTGTACTGACTGCTATGGAGCATTCTGTACATGTTTCGACTATGATTGAGGGAAAGCAGAAGAGGAAAAAACTGACAAATTTCTACAGGCTGCTGCCGGTACTGAAAAGCATGAAAAAACATTTCAGATATCATGAATTCAGAGATGCTGCCATTGATGCAGGACTTAATGCTACGGCTGCAAAAAGGGCATTGGGTAAATATGTGGAAAATGGCTTGATTTCAAGGACTTATGACGGGTATAGAAAGGAAAAACTACTGGACAGAAGGTTCAATGGATATCTGTGACCACGGTGACCCCTTAATTTAATGGAAAAACGCCTTGTCATTTCAAACAAAATGACAAGGCGTTTTAATCAAAACGTCAAGGCGTTTTTTTTATTTCTTGGTTTCTGCTTCTCCGTAGCCGTAACCGTAGCCGTAACCATAGCCGCGACCGTAGCCGTACTTGCGGCCGTAACCGTAACCGTAGCTGTGACGGCGCTTGCTCATATCTATACCGTTGATGACTGTGGCAAGCTTAGGGAACTTCTTCTCTGCCTTAAGGACATTGATATACTCATAGCCTGACTTAGGTGTAACATCGGCACGGCATACATAGAGAAGTATGTCTGCCACACGTCCTATGATGGCTGAGTCCGGTACCATACCGATAGGTGCTGTATCGAGGATGACATAATCATACTTCTCGCTTAGCTGTGCAATGGCGTTGTCGAGAACATCGCGTGTGACAAGCTCGGTAGGGTTAGGTGGAACCGGACCGCCTGGGAGGATATCAAGGTTAGGACTCACATCGGAATGCTGGATCATATCCATAAGCTTCACTCCCTGAGGGTCGCTTAGGTAGTTGGTAATACCGTGAGTGCGGCTGCTGAGATTGAATACTTTATTAAGACCTGGCTTGCGGATGTCCATACCTACGATAACGACTTTCTTGCCGAGGAATGCCAGACTGGTGGCAAGGTTTCCTGCAACAAAGGATTTTCCTTCGCCGGGTTGGGTGGATGACACCATGATAACTTTCTGGCCTTTCTCAAGCATAAAGAGGAGGTTGGTACGCAAGCCGCGGAACATCTCTTCCATGATATTGTTGTGGTTCTCGCGTACTACTATGGCTCCCTTGGCTGGTGTGTTAGTCTTAGGTAGCTCTGCAAGGATGCTTACATCTGTAATCTTCTCAACATCTGCACGGTCCTCTATCTTATATTTCAAAAGGTCGCGAAGATAGATAAATCCTACTGGCAGCCCCAGACCGATAATCAGGGCTGCAAGAGCTATCATCTGTTTCTTAGGCGATACTGGTGCAGAAGATGGCAGAGGATTCTCTATAATACGTCCGTTGTTTGCTGTGGCTGCCAGTGTGATTGCATTTTCCTCACGCTTCTGCAGAAGTATGGTATAGAGCTGTGCCTTGATTTCCTGCTGGCGCGAGATGGTAAGGAATTCCTTTTCGTACTGTGGGGCGCTGCTGATGCGTGACTCAAGACCTGTTGCCTTGCGGTCGAGGTCTGCCTTTGTGATGC
The DNA here is from genome assembly GCA_944322395.1 of uncultured Phocaeicola sp. Taxonomy (GTDB): domain Bacteria; phylum Bacteroidota; class Bacteroidia; order Bacteroidales; family Bacteroidaceae; genus Phocaeicola. The sequence goes on along the minus strand of CALUPA010000041.1, from coordinate 10,296 downwards.
GGAGTCCCTGAAGAACACTTTCCACGCTGGTGCGGACACTGGTGCGCATAGCCTCGATACCTGTATTAAGATTTATTACAGCCGGGTTGCTCTCGGAAGATGTGCGTAACAGACGCTGGCGCTCGATAAGCATGGTGTTGTACTGGCTGATGACAGAGCTCAATCCCTGGTCGTCAAGACCTACATTGGCTGGGATGACTTCGTTCTGATTGGCAGGATTGTTGATATAGTCCTTAAGGAACTGCACAAGGCTAATCTGTGTGGCATTCTGAATACGCTGCTGTTCGTATTTGGAATTCTCTTCCAGTGCCAGTGCTGCATCTGTCTTCAAATCTGTAAGTCCGGCACGTTTCTTGAATTCAGCCATTTCTGATTCTGTAGAGCCAAGCTCCTTGTTTATAATGGAAAGACGTTCGTCGATAAACTCGGCTGTCTTGCTTGCCACCTGGTTCTTTTCGTCGTTGGCATCGTCGTTATACTGGCGTACCAGATTATTGATATAATCCATACCAAGGCTGGTGTTGCCGGTCTGCAAGGTAAGGGCAGCGATGGTAGTGGTTTTTGATGTAGGTGATACAGAAAGATTTTTTGCATAAGCCTTTGCTGCTGCAAGAGGGGACACGATTACCGAGCGGAGACGGATTTCTTTATTGTCTACGTCTGTTGTGTCTGCCACATATTCAGGATTGGCACTTATTGTTACTACACCAACTGGTGTGGTGAGCACGGCAGGAAGGGTAGAGAATGACTGTTCGTCAAGCTTGTACTCTTCATCTATTACCGAATATTTACCATTTACAGTAAGTCCGCCTGAAACCTGATATTTCATCTTAAGTTTTACGGCTCCCTTAAGCTTTTCTGCCTCAAGAGGATTCATATATACATTAAGAGGGGAATCCTTGTAAAGAGGGATACTGTAACCGAATGTACGGTCAAGGGATGTAATGATATACAGACCCATATCTGTCACCACCTTATTGGCAAGGGTAACGGACTTGAGTATCTCCACTTCATTGTCGAAACTGCTGGTCATGGTGAAACCGCTTACATCCTGAAGGGCTGCAATGGCAGTTCCGCCCATCATACGTGAACGTGGGTCGGCTTCCTTGATAAGTACGCTTGAACTGACTGTATAGACTGGGGTAGAATAGCGCATATAGATAAATGCGCATGCCAGACAGACGATGACGCTGGCAATGAACCATGGCCAGTAGACCATGTACTTGAAAACTATTTCGTAAATGTTGAAAGGCTTTTCCTGTGCCTCTTGCATTTCATTTGGATTTTCCACAACGACGAGTTAATTAAAAATTAATAATTAAGAACTTTAAGTCAACGAAGTTAATTAAGAATTATAAGTTGATGCTGTCAATGAAATACATATTATTTTAATATATTGACTAGCAGGCTGGCGAGGGACACCATAATGGATGTGGCTGATATCCATGTGGTGGTAGTGGTACCGATGTCGGAACTCTTTGCCTTGGTTGCATTAGGAGTGACATAGATGATGTCGTTCTGGCGCAGATAGAAATATGGCGAGAGGACGAGGTCGCTCTTGGTAAGGTCCAGTTCCTTAATCTCACGCTTGCCGTCGGCATCCTCGCGGATAAGTTTGACATTGGTACGGACACCATAGACTGTCATATCGCCTGCCATGGCAAGTGCCTCGAGGATATTTACCTTTTCATTGTTTACATTGAAGGTTCCGGGACGTGCCACTTCACCAAGTACAGAAATCTTGTAGTTTGCCATACGGACGGTGACGATAGGCGTCTCCTTAAGGTACGGCATAAGGCGTTCGCGTATCATATCCTCAGCTTCGTTCTTGGTAAGACCACCTACCTTGAGACGCCCTATTACCGGGAAATCTATCTCTCCATCATTATTTACCAGATACTGCTGGAGATTAGGGGTAGCTGTGGTACGCAGATTCTGTGCAAGCGAGGAAGTAAGCTCAGTCTGCACAGTGAGATTGAACGGAGCAGCCGCCAACGGGTCCGTGGTATTTACTGTTATGCTCAGGAGGTCCTTGGGCATAATCTTGGCATCGTACAGGGGTATTACCTTCCCATAATTGTTTACAGTCTCGATGTCCTGCATATAAGGCACATTCTTATATGAGGTACAGCTGCCCAAAAACGAGGCAGCGAGCAATGATAATACTATATATCTCTTCATAATAATTGAATTTCACTGCAAAATTAGACTCTTTGGAATGAATAAACAAACAATTTGATGTTTTTTCTTTATTCAAAACTGCTTTTTAAACGTTTTGACAAATGTTTTGTGATAACGGTAAAAGCAAAGGGGGAAAAAGAGGGACGGAAAATGGGAAAGGAAAAATGTGAACAAAGGGGGACAAAATGGCAAAGTTATGGCACGGGAATTTGCGAAAAAGGGGGATTTTCAGTAAATTTGAGAATAATTAAATAAGAAGTATTATGAACAGAAACGAAGAGGAATTCAAGGTGAGAACCTATAAGAAAAGCGAACTGGCACTGATGTATTTCCCGAACTCGACAAAAGAGGCGGCATCGAGAAGCTTCAGACGGTGGCTGACACGAAGCACGGTAATGATGAAGGAACTGTGCGATGTGGGGTATGACAAGAACAGGCAGTATCTGCTGAAAACGGAAGTGGAGATAATAGTGAAGCATCTGGGGGAACCGTTCTGATGTGTGACTTTTTTTTAATGGAATGAGGTAAATTTTTATGAATAAACAAGGAAGGTATGTAAAAAATATATAATTTTGTAAATAACGAGATGAAGAAAAACATTTTTTACATATGAAAACCTTGAATTTACTGAGAATTGCAGCTGTCCAGGTGGCAGTGGCAATGGGAGTGGCATCCTGCAATACGGATACTCCGGAGGACGAAAAGGATGACGAAAACAACAACAGACCGGCGCAAGGACTTGTGGTGAAGCTGGGATGTACAGGAGAATATGCAGGAAACGGGGACGGAAAGGACCTCTATTATGTACAGGCGTTCTGTGTGGAGGACAGTGGCAAGTATGACAGATATGCACACGGACTGTTCTCGGTGACGGACAGCATGAAGGTTACGCTGGAGCCGGGGGCGAAGTATCTGTTCAAGGCTACTGTGGTGAAAGAAGGTACGGAAAGAATAGCACACAGTGAAGGCAAGAACGGATATATGATGTACGGGGCACCTTTCATGGCGGAACTGACTAACGGATTTGTGTATACGGAAAGCTTTGGAGAAAGCGCTATAGGAAGCGGTGAAGCGGAAACAACTGCTCCGAAGAAAGGGGTGTTCATGAGACCGAACCTGGGAAGATACTACGGGGAATCGGAAATCTATACTGCCAACGACTCTATAGGGGGAAAGGTGGATATAGAACTGCTGAAAACTTATTTCGGAATTAAACTGACTGCAGAGAACTTCAAGGAAGGAAAACTGTGCGTGGAGATGGAAGGGGCACCGGAAATGGTTATGGAATATCCTGTAACGGAATTTTCGGCAACTTTCTCGCTGGCAAACCCTGCCGAGGCGTTCCGTACGGACTGGAAAGGGGTGGGAGAATATACCTTCGACTATAGCGAGACGGTGAAGATTATTGCCAGCACAATGGATGAGGACGGCAACAAGACACCGGTGGGAAGCACTGAAGTGGAAATGAAGAGAAATACGGCAAGACCGCTGAGAATTATATTGCCGAAGGATGAAAACGGATTCAATATCACCATAGATGACGAGGACATGATAGTGGATGACGAAGTGGTGGAATTCTAAAGAAGATTTATATTAACGATTAAACATTATAGAGGTATGAAGACTATGAATTTAATGAAGGCAGCTGCTGCAATGGTGGTTATGGCCATGAGTATGGCGTCGTGTACAAAGGAAATGACAGTGGAAAACGGGCCTGCCAAAGAAGGCAAGATGGTGGAAGTGTCGCTGAGCTGCGGCGGTGAAATTCTGGATATGGGTGAAACTCCGCTGAGCAGGGCGGAAAGCAATGATGACCTGTATTATGTACAGGCTTTCAGACTGGATAGGGAGCAGGCAGGATATATGTGTTATGCTCACGGACTGTTTGACAATATGCAGGACATGAGAATAGAACTGAATGAGAATGATACGTATTTCTTCAGGGCTACTATGGTGGAAGATGGAAAGAACTATGTGTATTCTCAAAACTATAATGATACGATATATTATTTTGCTCCTTTCAACGCTCCGCTGAACAACAGATTTGAATATTCTGGACAGTTTGATGTGGCTTCGATGACTCAGGGTACTACTATTGAAGGTGTAAATGACGAACAGAAATATATTGTATACAACAGACCTAGCCAGTTCAGATATTACGGCGAATCGCAGGAATATATTCCGGTGAAAGGTGGAACTGTGAATATTGATATGGCAAGAACTTCGTTTGCTGCCGGTATAGAAGTGGAAAACCTGAAAGAGGGGGAAAGTATATATGTGGCAATAGACGGTGCACCGGGATTTACCGTTTCATATCCTGAAACTACGGTTGCTTTTCCGTTCTCTTTCTATGACGTGGACGCTGCTTATTTCGTTGATCGTCTGGAAGACGGAAGTTTCGGCTTCGAATACGTGGAGGATGTGCTGGTGGAAATCTACAGGATTGATGCTGAGGGTAATGTTTTCGGAGTAGGAGCCAAAAAGGTGGAATTCAGAAGAAATGTAATCAAGAATCTGAAGGTGACTATCGCAAACAGCCCGGACGGAAACGGTATCAATATGGATGTTGACACTGAGGAAGGATGGTACTCGGACTTTGAGGATGTGGAATTTGTAGGTGGTATATACGAATAATCCAAACAAAGATAGACAAATAATGCGAGCCGCGGACAAAACCTGTCTGCGGCTTTTTTTTATTCATGACATTTGCAGTGGAAACTTTATTACTAACCAAAAAAAGAAAGGAGAAAATGTCATGATCAAAATGAAAAGAGTGATTATCAGAGTGCTGAAGTGCCTGATATGTCTTCTGACAGGAGGATTCAGAAACAAGGGAAACGGAGGAGAGAATGAGACATGTTGACACTATCATCATTCACTGCTCTGCCACAAGGAGCAATGTGAGGCTGGAACCTGCCGACCTGACTAAAATGCACCGACGGAGGGGATTCAACGGTTGCGGTTATCATTTCTATATCCGACGGACGGGCGAGATATGCGACATGAGACCGGTGGAAAGGATTGGGGCTCACTGCAAGGGGCATAACGAAGGGAGCATAGGTATCTGCTACGAAGGGGGACTGGACGCCAAGGGTAACCCGGCGGACACGAGGACGAAGGAGCAGATTAAGGCTATGAGAAGCCTGGTGGAGGTACTGAAAAGGGAGTTCCCGATAACTGTGGTGGCAGGACACAGGGATTTCAGCCCTGACGCGGATGGCGACGGGGTGATAGAGCCGGAAGAATGGATAAAGGTGTGTCCGTGCTTTGATGTGAAAAAGGACTTATAGACGCCCGCAACGGGTGGCTAGAACTTGCTTAGTTCCAGACGTGCGTAGTCGGACTCCAGGACCATGCTCCTGCCGTCGCAGCGCACGATCCGGAACTTTGTTTCTTTCTGGGAGTTGATGCCGTAATGGCGCAGCTGTTCTACCGGGGCATCGACCTTGTTGTCGCCGGTGCCGGCATTTCCGCCGCGTTCCTTGAAATCTGTCAGTATGAGTGTGTTGCCGTCGTCGCTGTAGGCTGTACGGCCTATGTATGCTCCATAGCCGTTGGGACCTTGCCTTTCGGATACTTCGGTGACCATACGGGAGATGCTGTAGTACAAGCGTGTGCATTCCACTGTCTCGCCGGTGGAGAGTATCTGGAACTCGTCAAGCTGCCAGAAGCCTTCTACATCGCTGTTGATGGGGGCCTTGGAGCATGCTGTTATGAGGATTGTGAGGATGATTGTCAGGAGGGGTTTCATATGAGTTTCTTTATTTGTTGGTAGTTGGTTTTCAGGGGACTGGGTTTGGGAGGCCTTGTCACATGATTGGAATTTCATATCTGATGCCTATTGTTCCTCCGAAGCTGTTTCCGGGGAAATTTCCGCGATCCATGCCCAGTGCTGCCTTTACGGTGAGGTGGCTGAAACGGCGGGGGGTGTAGCGTAATTCTGCCAAGCCGCTGAAGCTGTGTTCCACGCGGTCGAAAGGTACCAGGTATGTTCCCCAATGACGGGCAAAGGAGGCAAGCACACGCCATTTCCACTGCGGGGAGGGGTTGCCGGAGATACCTATATGGTGGGCTTTCATGCGGTTGCTGCGGAATGTGATAGCGCCGTCGGCATTGTAGGCCGGTCCGGGAAGGAGGGGGCATCCGATGCCCAGGCCGTAGTACTGCCATGCCTGGTAGATGTAGTGGTAGTAATAGCTGTCGCATCCGCTGAACTGGCCGTCGGTGAAGGATCCGTCGAACCCGTCGTAGATAATGGGTCCTGACTGGTCGGTAGTGGAGGTGCCTTCCCAAAGGAATGAGCTAATCCATGGGTTGGAAGGGAAGGTGACTTCGAAGCCTAGCTGTCCGTCCTTCCAGATGCCGTACTGGGTGGTAAGCTGTGACTGGTCCTCGAAGAAATGGTCGAGGTAAAGGCGGAACTTCCAGTCGCGGTAATAATAGTTGAGGGCGAAGTTCCAGCTTCCCAGCATATTTCCTTCTACGTTGACCTGCTCGCCCCATGTGGTGTTGCTGTCTCCTGTAGTCGGGAAAAAGGCATTTATGTAGTTGCGTAAGCCGTCGGGCATGTCGAGAAGTAATGTGCTGCTGCCGTCGGGCTGTTTCTGCATCTGGTCGCCGCAGAACTGTGTGGTCATGTGCAGCCCTACTTCAAATTCGAGCGGGAATACGGATTTGTTGCCGGCACGTAACATGAGTGCCTTGCTGTGATATTTCACATCGCGCGAGTAGTTCTGTCCGGGTCCTGCAAAGGATTCCTGCCATTTGCCGTCGAGCATGGCGCCGTATGCCAGATGTCCTTTCAGGGCGAGCCATCCGCGTGTGAAAGGGATGGAGTAGAAATCGCGTATCTCGGCACGTATCTGTGGAATAGGACGTGTGTTGTTGCCCTCGAGCATCCATCCTGAAGTGAGTGACGGATTCTTGTCGAGTGGCGAACTTATACGTTCCTTGCTTCCTATACTCAGGGTGAGCATGCGCCACGAGGTGTCGAAATATGCCTGCTGGAGCCAGAAACGCGAGGCTGTGTTTATGCCTCCTGCCATATCGATGCCGGCGGAAATGTTCCATCCGCGGCGGAAATTCTTTTCATAATCGGCACCTGCCCTGAGATACCAGGACGATGGTGAGGTGCTGCCCATACCGTATCTGTTGGAAGAGAGCCATAGCGGGGCATTGTCTCCGTCGGACACAGTGGCTTCTGTCCCGGCATGAATGCTGAGATGCTGGCTTCCGCCGGTCTGTGAGAGTGCCGGCAGAGGAAGAAGTAGAAGTGCTATTGGGGCGAGGAGTTTCATATGGGGTTTTAGTTGTTAGTTGTTAGTTATTGGTTTTTAGTTTTTAGTTTTTAGTTATTGGTTTTTAGTTCTTGGTTTCAGGTGACGGAGTTTCAGTTACTTGTCTGCTTGTTCCTTTGTCGCCTCGTTCCCTCCTCCATAAAGTCTTACATTGATAATCTTGTTGAACCACATGTTGAGCAATGTCCATACCACTATGTCGATGACGAACACAAGGGTGTTGTCCATATAGCGTACTGCCACGAATGAGAAGGCGCAGAACCCTGCCGACATGAGCTGTATGGTGATAAGGGCGCGGCGCGGCGTGAAGCCCATATCGAGGAACTTATGGTGTATGTGGTTCTTGTCCGGCATGAAAAGGGGATGGTGCAGACGGGCACGCTTGAGCACTACCCTGACAACATCGAGACATGGCACAAGGAGCATGCTGAATGCCACTACTATAGGGGAGCCGTAGGCCTGCATGTCTTCGCCGGGGATGTACATACAGTATTTGATGACGAAGAAGCTGATGATATAGCCCAGGGTAAGGCTGCCGGTGTCGCCCATGAATATCTTGCGGCCCTTGTCGGCATTGCCGAACACATTGTATGCAAAGAACGGTATTATGACACCCACGCAGATGAATGCGAGGATGGCAAAGTTCCAGAGTCCGTAGTGGATGAAGATAACACCGAAGATGACCAGTGCCACCATGCTGAGACCGGATGCAAGGCCGTCGATACCGTCGATGAGGTTGATGGCATTGGTGATGAAAACTACAAGAAGTATGGTAAGCGGTATGCCCACATATGAGGGTATGAACCAGATGCCGAAAAGTCCGTAGAAGCTGTTGATGTAGAGTCCGGCAATGGGGAAGAGTGAGGCGGATATTATCTGCACGATGAACTTCTTAAGGTAGAGTACACCTACGAGATCATCGCCTATGCCGACAATGTAGAGCAAGGTGAGCCCCGCTATGAGAAAGAGGAACTCGCATGCCATGGTTGGGGTAAAGACATCGTATACAATGTCATTGCCAAGGACTCGGGCTGCCGTGAAGACTGCAAATGAAAATACAATAACCGGAAAGAAAGTGACGCCTCCCAGACGCGGGATAGGGTGATGGTGTACCTTACGGGCGTCGGGCTGGTCGAAAAGTCTTTTCCTGATTGATATTATCAGAATATTGGGAATGATAATCCTGCTCAGTAATATTGACACCAGAAAGGCTCCTATGAGAATATAGATATTCGCCATAAATAACAAAATTACATTTAATCCACTTGTTTTCGCTTGCCGTGAAAAGGCAATTGATGACAAAATTATGCCTTTTATCCGAAACGGCAAAATGTTTGAACGTCTAATCTTGGTTTATGCATAAAAATACGCTTAATACAGATGAAATATATATGTAACAAAACTGAAATGACGGTGTTTAGTTGGGGATATTGTGAAAAAGATGTATCTTTGTAGATTAGAAGGAATATCAATTGAAAATGAAATACAGGTATGAAAACAACACAGGAGTATATTCAGTTATTAAAGGAATATAAACAAAAAAGAGGAATACTTTACGGTATATCAAGGATTGGTATTTTCGGTTCAGTGGCCAGAGGTGAACAGACTGAAGGTAGTGATGTGGATGTATGTGTAGATTTGGAGGTTCCAAATATATTCAGCCTTGTTCATATAAAGGAAGAGTTAAAACAACTCTTTGGTTGTGAAGTGGATGTAGTGCGCATACGTCAGAATATGGATGCATTATTAAAAAAGGATATCATCGAGGAGGGTATTTATGTATAAGAAAGAGTATGTTTTACATCTGTTGCATAAAATAGAAATGACATTGGAAAGAATAATTGAAAACTCAAAAGAGATAGATTCGTATCATTTCTATTATTTGACTTCTGCAGGAATGGAACGGTTGGAAAGTACCTGTATGTTATTCTTACACCCTTCCCTATGATTGACTGGAAGGGTGCTATGGGAATCAGAGATATTATTGCACATCACTATTTTGATTTAGATGCAGAAATTGTATATAATGTTGTGAAAACCAATTTGCCGGAGATGCTCGTTATAGTAAAAGAAATGATTTTATTTGTAGATAATAATGATTGATTTTTTTAATTAAGAATTGGATTTGCTTAACTCTTAATTATTAATTGACCAACATGAAATACCCTATAGGAATACAGAATTTTGAGAAAATCCGTGAAGGTGGATATCTGTATATCGACAAGACGGATATGATTTACGATATTGTAAAAGGAGGTCAGTATTATTTCCTGAGCCGCCCTCGCCGGTTCGGAAAGAGTCTGCTTATCTCTACTCTGGAGGCGTATTTCAGTGGGAGGAAGGATTTGTTCGAGGGGCTGAAGATATCGGAACTGGAGAAGGAATGGACGGAACATCCGATATTGCATCTGGACCTGAATACTGAAAGGTATGCCGCTCCGAAGGATCTTGAGAACAAGCTTGACCTGTTTCTGAAGCAGTGGGAAGCGCTTTATGGCAAAAATCCGGATGAGTATTCTCTGGCTACCAGATTTGAGGGTGTGATACGCAGGGCTGCAGAAAAGACAGGAAGAAACACTGTCATTCTGGTGGACGAATATGACAAGCCTATGTTGCAGGCTATAGGCAATGATGCTCTGCAGGATGAATACCGCGACACGCTTAAGGCTTTCTACGGGGCGCTGAAGTCTATGGACCGGTATATACGTTTTGCCCTGCTTACGGGGGTGACGAAATTCGGTAAGGTGAGTGTGTTCAGCGACCTGAACAACCTGAGGGATATATCGATGCTCAAGGCATACGAAAGAATTTGCGGTAT
>CALUPA010000040.1 GCA_944322395.1 uncultured Phocaeicola sp. | reverse complement strand
TGGACTACCAGGATTCGAACCTGGACAAACAGAACCAAAACCTGTTGTGCTACCATTACACCATAGTCCAAACTTTGGTGCTTTCTTTCGAAATGCGATGCAAAGATACTATCTTTTTATGTTATCTTCCAAATTTTCTTTAACTTTTTTATGAGTAATCAAGATAAAATATACATTTTAGTAACTGTAAAAAAACGACAGGGCGTTTTAGACAAAATGTCTTGTCGTTTTGGATAAAATGACAAAGCGTTTTTAAACGCATAAACGATCAAAATCCAAAAGGTGAGAAACTTGTATTTTTATAGTGGTAAGGTTCAATAAAAAGCGAAAACAGCATAATCCGATGTGTTATTATAACGGATTATGCTGATGTATTTCTTGATTATATATTTAGTATATTGGAACGTTGCGGAAGTCAATAGACTCATTAAGGAAATTATATTGGTTATATGAGTATGCGCCAATTTTAATAGTTATATTCTTAGCTGTTTCCGAAACATTTTTTATAGCAATTTCTCCATTTGTTTTGATGTCTTTTAATAATTGAACATCAAATTCACCTACTGAAGGATTCTGATTTGCAAACACTATTGTCATATTCTGATAATTGTATCTGTTACCTTCATTATCAGATATTATAGAAGTTTTAGAATATCCGAATTTTATATCCATTCTAAAATTATTTATATCCTCATCCTTCTTATTTGTGACATAATATTTAAATATGACTGCATTTCCCGAACGTCTACAACTTGTAATACCTACTTCAATGTCTGGATCACAACTTGTAACTGTTGCACTTGAATAATCATCATTAGTTTCTCCATCACCACCGTCTCCTCCTGTTTCTCCATCAGAATTAGTGTCTGCAGATACTGTTATTGAAACAGATTCTCCTGCTGCATTTATTAAAAGCACACAGTCTCCTTTCCCGGAAAAAGAATTGTTAAGGCTTAAGGCAACTGCGGTTTCCTTTCCTACACCTGTACTTCCTTGCACTGGCGATACGGTTAGCCATGAGGGTATGTTTGTAATGGTCCAGTCTATATCACCAGAATTTCCAAGGTTCTGTATTTTTATGGTTGTTGTTTTTATTGATTTTGTAAGAAGTACCAAATCATTGTTTACACCTAATTTTGAGTTTTGTGGTTTTGGTGATAATGAGACATCTCCAATACCTCTTTCACCTGCTACTACGGTTACATTTTTTAGTGTAGAAGTATAACCGTCTGCTTGTACTGTTACTTTGTATGAACCGGCTTCAAGATCAACAAATTCGTACGAACCGTCGTTTCCTGTTACTGTTGATTTTCCAGTAGGAGTAAGTGTTACTCTTGCACCTTGTATAGGTTCAGAAGTATTACTGTTTATTACTACTCCATAGATATTACCAAACATATTAATCTCATCTTTAGCGCATGAATTTAATAATATTATAGTAAGTAAAACTATAAGTGAATGTAACTTTCTCATATTATTATTTTTTTAATTGTTTATTAAAAGTAAAGTACATAGTTTCTCAAATAATTAATCATGGCCCATAAAGCCATTGTTGCTGCAATACAGACAAGAATAGCAAGACCTAAAATCCATGCAATCCAATGTTGTGAATTGTCGTCTTCATATTCTTTATGTCCGTCACTGTATTTGTATACTGTACGTATAGTTTGTGCACCAGCTATCATTCCGAATACACCTGCAATAATTCCATTGTGAATATTTCCACCTCCACGTTTTTGACGTTTTTCAATAAGGAATACTGGAGTTCGGCTTGATAATATATATGCTCCTGTAGAAATCAGTGTTATTATTCCAAACTGAGGAGAAATAAAGAAAAATATTATTCCTACTATTCCACCTAGCCATGCAAGAGGTTTGGAACCATCAAAATATCTTTCTTCATTAGAATTAATGACATCTGCCAATTCGTTTATATGGTCAATCATTTCTTTATCTGTAGGTTGCAATGCAATAGCCTGATCTAGTAACATTGATGAGGCTTTTACTTGTTTCATCTTTGTTGGTTTACGTAACTCTTCTCCTTCATCATTTTGTCCTACTACAGTCCAGGTATCAAATACACCAGCAAGTAGTGTAACAGCTTCATTGAATTCTTCTGGAGACATTTCCTCAGGTTTGTTTTGGGCAATTCTTTCGGCCCTCATCTCCTCTACAGTAAGAGTTCTCTTGTATCTTACACCTTTATATTTTATGTATATCATGTGTATAATCATTGCTATATATGCAATGAGCACTAAGCCTGAAAAGATGTAATTTATTATATTTTTTGTTTTTTGTTTGACTATAACAGTATTGTCCTTGCTTATATTTATGGAGGTAAATAAAGGATCGTCCCCCTCATTATTTATTATACTAAAAGAAAGCTGTCCGTTGTTTATTACAGCTTTACATTTACCATTACTATTGTCAACATTTTCTCTTCCACCTTTATATTTGAAAATAGCGGTATTTCCTTCTTTGTTTTCCAGTATAAGTTCAAATGTTTGTAAAATGGTTTTGTTTCCACCTGGTTCTATAGCCGATATTGTGATAAAACCTGTATTTACTCGGTGGTAATCATAAGGATTTACAATGTTTGGTTTTTCTGTGTTTAACTTCAGGTTTATAATCATATCTCCTTGTTGGCTCTTACCTAACCATTCTCCGTCCCAAACATTATCAGTCTGTGCAAATATATTGCATATAGAAAACGAAATAAAAGCAATAACGGTAAATATCCTGTTAAGGCTTTTTTTTATTGATTTGTTAGTAGTTGGCATAGATTTTATAATTTAAAGGTTAAAATTCCATGAAAGTGAAACTCCGTTCATATCTCTGTTTGCAACAGGTTGAATAATAGGAAATCTATTTCTTTTTACTATGACTCTTTTAGCTCCAGGGGCAACTATTGCATCAATAAGGTTATATACATATAGGGCAGCTGCAGCTCCTATACAAATATTTCTTGCGTTCTCAAAATTATCAGCTTTCGTATTATATTCCTTTAGAAATTTAGGCTGTTCTTTCATTTTCTTTATATAAGAGCTTCTTAAGCTTTCGGTTGTAATAATTCCACCTATCAGAAGAATCTCGCCTCCCATAATACATGCACCTTTGGCTTTACTACCTTTGTATAACTGACCTACTCCTGGTATTAAAGACATAAATAATCCTTTGGCTCCATAAGATGTCGTTAGTTTAATTTCATCATCATAACTTCCGCCTGCATAGTTTGTGTCTGATACTGTATAAAGAATATAACAGATAAAACTTCCGTAGTCTGATCTTTCCCAATATTCATCTATTGCACGAGTGGTCAGAGTAATGTTTTTGTCATCTTCTGTACATTCCATTTGAAATGTTTGGACTGTATTTTGGGTTCTTTTCCCATTAATACGCTGTGCTTCGCTATTTACTTTTACCGAACTGCTTATTTTAATTCCTCTTTCATGTTCCAATTTAGTAGTCAAATTAACCAAAGTTCGCTGTCTGGCTTCTTCCAATGAATTTCCACTTCCTGATGCGCTGATAAAAATATACGATGGAGAAATATTTTCTGGAAGTGAAGATGTAAGCCAACGTGGTTTCATTCTATCAGAAACAGTTTTAGCATTTATATTAAAACTGTTACTGTATAAAAGCATCAGCAATAAGAAAATATAACTAAACTTCATGGTCATTGGTTATTTGTTTAATTTTTGAGCACGGAATTTTTCCAGTTCTTCTTTATAACTTTCTCTAAACTTTTCTGCTTCAAATTCTACTCCTAACTTTTCATCTTCAGAAAGAACTGCAACACCTGCTACTTTTTCTACGTCTGGTGAAACAATTGCTATACATACAGAGCACTCGTATGTTCCGTCGGAAAGAGCATACCTGTTTGAACAAATGACTTTACATCCTTCTACTACACTTTCTGCCATAGAACTAACATCTTGTCTGATATCAGTAGAACTTGTACTTACTCCATCTTTCTTTGTTTTACCCCTGTATCCTTTCATTACATTACTAACTAGGGCTTCAATATCTGAAACCAGTTGTGCTTTAGCAAACAAAACGGCTTGTTGGCGGGCAAAATCTCGATCTTCGTCTATAGCAGAAGCGTATGCTCTTAATTCACCAGCTGGAGCATTTAATGATTGTTCTTCGCATTCATCAATTTCTTCTTTCACTTTTGTCACTTTTTTAGTTCCTGTATTACCTTTACCGGTGTATTCAGGATAACTGGCTACTGCTACCTTAGAACCTCCACATGATGAAAAACTAAAGCATAACAGTAAGCACATGATACACATAAAAATAAAAAACTTGTTCATAATTAAAATTTTAAAATATTTATATTCTTGTTTTTATAAGTATGATATGTTTGTTGCTTTTTCTTTTATTTAAATTTTAAAATACACTAATATCTTATAAAATCATGTTGGCAAAAATATCAAAATACATCTGATAAAACAAGTAAAATAGGATAAAATTTATAATAAAAACAGATATAATAGGATTTTAAAAAGTGTTTAAGTGGAAAAAAACGGTTAATTTTACTTCTATGGAAAAAAGTAACATCTATATTGGTGAAATTATTTCAAGTGTAATGTCTGAAAAGAAAATATCTAAGGCAGAGTTAGCACGAAGACTTAACATTAGACCACAGAGTGTGGATTATTTGTTAGGGCGTAAAAGTATAGATACCGATACATTGTATAATGTATCGGTAGCATTGGATTATGACTTTGCACAACTTTATTCGATAAAGAAAAAACAGACAAATTTTGATGAAACAGATAAAAATGAAAAGAAAATTAATAAAGCTAAAATAGTTGTAGAACTTGAATTGGAAAAAGAAGATATTTTACGTTTAAATTTAAAGAAAAAAATATCTTCTTTGTTGGACTGATTATCTACTATATCAGATTGTTTCTTGGTAGTATTATAAAATTTAGTGACTATGTTTCTTCAGTACCCTATGCGGTAGTTCCCCGTGTCCAAGCAGTTCTATGGGGCATTGAAGCTTCTCTTCTATCCATTCAGCTGAAACTTCACTTTGAGGGTGGTAGTCCAGGGTGCCGTTTATGCAAGCTATACTTTTTACGTTCTGCAGTACCGAACCGATGTCGTGGCTTACCAGAATAATAGTTCTCTGTTTGTTTATTTCTTCAAGCAGGGAATACAGTCTGGCTTCGAATCGTTTGTCTATATATGTGTTTGGCTCATCAAGGATTATTACCTTAGGATTTGATACAATAGCTCTACCAAGCAAAGTTCTTTGCATTTGTCCACCGCTGAGTTGTCCTATGGCTTTATTTTCCATTCCTTCAAGTCCCATCATGGAAATGGTTTCTTTTACTTTCTCGTGTTGTTCCTTTGTGAATCGTCTGAATAATGCTTTTTGTTTGTTAAGTCCGGACAATATCACTTCATATACTGAAATAGGAAATTTCTTGTCTATTGAGTTGTATTGTGGCAGATAGCCTATTTCCAGATTTTCTGTAGGCTCTCCATTGTTATAATAGGTTATTTTTCCTTCTGTAGGTTTCAGAAGTCCAAGTATAACCTTCATCAGTGTGGTTTTTCCTCCACCATTAGGACCTATTATTCCCAGAAAATCCTTTTCTGCTATCTCCAGGTTTATGTTATTCAGGACAATCTTGTTATCGTATCCGGCTGAAAGATTTTCTATTTTTATTATACTATTGTTCATTATTCGTTTTTTGTAACTTCTTTTGTGTGTAGTGCTTTGGCTGTATTTATCATTTCTTCTGTCCAGTTGTAGTTCAGTGGGTTTATAGGGACAACTTCCACTCCCAGTTCCTTGGCTATGGCTTCTGCATTGCGTGTGTCGAATTCCTGCTGTACAAATATTACTCTGGCATTTTTATCCTTACATAGCTTTATTAACGACTGCAGATGAGCAGGCGATGGCTCTTTGCCACCTTCCTCTATGCTTATCTGTTCCAAACCATAGTCTCGGGCAAAGTATGTAAGGGCCGGATGATAGATAAGGAAAGTCTTGTCGGCATCAGTAATTATATCCTTTATTTTTTCATCGGTTTTTTCGATTATTTGGGTAAGACTGTCCAGTCTGTTATTGTAATACTCTGAGTTCTTGCTGTCCAGTTCTTGCAGTGCATTACAGATATTATTGGCTATTATCTTGGCGTTTTCCGTAGAGTTCCAGATGTGTGGTTCTACTCCGTGCGCATGGTCTTCCGGAGTATTGTCGCCATGCGAGTGTGAACACTGTTGATGTATAAGGTTTACTCCTGCCGATGTGTCATAAAATGTCAGTTTTGGGAGATTTTCCTGTAGTTTGTTTGTCCATGACTGTTCGAAGCCTATGTATCCTATACGCAGATAAGCAGCACTTTTGCTTAAGTTGACCATTTGTTGTGGAGTTGGGTCGTATGTTTCCGGACTACTTCCTGCAGGTACCATGCTTACTACGTTGAATTTGTCGCCTGCTATGACTTCTGTGAAATATCTTAGAGGTTCTATGGTTACGGTTATGGTAGGCTTATCGTTCCTTTCACTGTTCTGGCATGATGAAAAAGCCAGGAGCAGGCATATAATAGGTAAAAATGTTTTCATGTTCAAATTAAAATTTAGAAGATTAATTAATATGTTGTTTCTTGCACAACTGGTTTCGGTGATATGCAGATATTATCTGTCATATACTTTCTTGGTACCTCTCAGTATCTCTCTTTTGCCTCCCGGAGGACCTGCCAGGCGTTCTACTATGAAGCCGGCTTCCTGAAGCATACGTCTTACTGCTCCCTTTGCGCAATACGTGGTGAGTATTCCGTTGTTATTCAATACTTCATACAGATTGTTGAACAGCGACTGATTCCACATTTCAGGCTGTTTTTCAGGAGCAAAGGCATCGAAGTAGATGATATCGTAGCCTTTTCTGAAATGATATCCAGTAAAGTCGCCTTCTATTTTTTCAATAGTGAAATGTTCTGAAATGCTTTGCGGAGAATTCCATACGGCATTGTGGATAGAGTAAAACAGGTTGCTTTCTTCAGGGGCAATAAGTTCCGGATAGTCAAGTAGCCTTATAGTTTCCATATCCAGAGGATATTTCTCTATAGTGGTATAGAATATGTTTCTGTTCTCTTTTTTTGCTTCGAGCGATGTTAGGAAGGCATTGAGTCCTGTTCCAAACCCTATTTCCAGTATCCGTGGTGATGTAGCAGTTGAGTGTTTCAGACCCATATTGATGAATATATGTTCCGATTCTGTCAGCGCACCTTTCACAGAGTGATAATGTTCGTCCAGTTCCGGTACGAACAGCGTATAGCTTCCGTCTGCTGTCTTTTCTATTTCCATAACCTTAATAGTTTTTATAAGGATATCAATTTCAGTGTGGTGGCCACTAATATGGCATATCTGGCAAGTTTTCCAAGAGTCATCGATATCGTAACGATAATGGCATTTGCTCTCATCAACCCTAAAACCACAAGTATGGCATCGCCTATAACCGGCAGGAATGACAGGAAAGCTATCCATGAACCTTTTCCTTTGATAAATCTTTCTGCCTTGTCCATCTGTTTCTTTTTTACTCCCAGATACTTTTCTATCCATTCCATCTTACCAAGATGTCCTATCCAGTAGCAGGTCAGTCCTCCAAGGGCGTTTCCTGCCGTGGTTGACAGTGTGGACAGTATCGGGTCAAGCCCCAGGCCTATACATGCCAGCAGTACAGCCTCCGAGCTGAACGGCAAAACTGTTCCTGCCAGGAATGCTGATATGAACATTCCCCAATAACCCCATTCTGTGAGAAACTGAAGCATTGCATCCATGTATTTTTATTTATCCTCCTATTTTAGACTAAAAATTAATCATCAGGTTATATGCAGCCATAAGGACAACGATAACCAGTGAAACTATCATAAATATGTTTGTAAACTTGTTTGTTTTCTGTACCATGGTATATCCGTAAAGGATAGAGCACATTGTCATTACAATTGGAAGTAAGGACTTCAGCATATGCGGTTGCAATATGATAAGTATTGTTTCATATATGCCTATAGTGTTTATTACCCCTATCATGATTCTGTTCTTCACCTTGTCGCTTTGTGACGTTATTAGGCTGTTTACTCCGCTTATAGCAGCCAACAGCAACACGCATGCAGCAGTTACAATGTGATGTATAGGCATGTTTCTGTATATGTCTATATTCCATTCCAGGACGTTATCGAATAATGTAAAAAACACTGGAATATTGCCACAGTATAAGTCATATCCTATTATGAGCCAATATGGTGTACATATACCTACTATACCTGCTAGGAAAGTCTTGAGACAGAAAGACCTGAGCTGGAACATCATAATGAACATCAACGGTGCCGAAAGTATTACTCCAGGCTCTATAAGGCTTCCTATTCCTAACCATAAAAAAGCATGAAAGATATAAGGAGATGCTTTTTTCAATTCATAGCTCTTGAGTTGGCAATAAAGACTTCCCATGAAAAGCAACAGAATCCAGCATTCCCCTTTGCCATATTCATGAAGGAATAATGACGATGAATAAAGTATGGCAAATAAGGCAGAGGGTAATGATGAGCGACTTCTTATAAGAGCAAATGAAGTATTGAACTCAATGAGAAGATATGTTACCAGACCTCCTGTAATGAAAGATGCAGCTTCCATCTTGTCGCTGAAAGTTGTTATCCACAGAATTACAGATAATATGATAGCTACCGGAAGCGTAAGTCTTCCAGTAGCTATCTGATATTGTAAGCGGTTACGCATGATATATTATAAATCGAAACCTATGTCTGAACGGAAATATTTTTTCTCAAACTGTATTTTGCCTGCGTTCTGGAATGACATAGCCAAGGCTTCTTCCTTGTTTGCTCCGTAAGAGCTTACAGCGATGACACGTCCTCCGGCTGTTACAACCTGTCCGTCCTTGACAGCTGTTCCGGCATGGAATACTATGCTTCCGCCTGCTTTGGCATCTTCTATACCGCTCATAGAGAATCCTTTATCGTATGCTTCAGGATATCCCCCTGATACCAACATTACGCATACAGCAGAACGAGGGTCTATTTCAAGAACGCGTTGGTCAAGATTACCTTCTGCTACTCCTTCAAGAAGGTCAACCAGGTCGCTCTTGATACGGAGCATTACGCTTTCTGTTTCAGGGTCACCCATACGTACGTTGTATTCAATAACCATTGGTTCGCCCTTCACGTTGATAAGTCCGAAGAAGATGAATCCTTTGTAGTCGATACCTTCTTCTGCCAAGCCTTCCACTGTAGGACGTATAATACGGTCTTCCACCTTCTTCATCCATTCTGCGTTTGCAAATGGAACAGGTGAAACAGAACCCATACCTCCTGTGTTAAGACCTGTATCGCCTTCACCGATACGTTTGTAGTCTTTTGCTTCTGGCAATATCTTATAATTCTTTCCGTCTGTTAATACGAAAACAGAACATTCTATGCCGCTAAGGAATTCTTCGATAACAACTGTTGCAGATGCGCTTCCGAACATACCGCCAAGCATTTCTTTCAGTTCCTTCTTAGCTTCTTCCAGTGTAGGGAGAATCAATACACCCTTTCCTGCGCACAATCCGTCAGCCTTAAGTACATATGGAGCTTCAAGAGTTTCAAGGAAAGCCAATCCTTCTTCAAGGTTTTTGGCTGTAATGCTCTTATATCCGGCTGTAGGGATATTATGACGCTGCATGAATCCTTTGGCAAATTCCTTGCTTCCTTCGAGCACAGCACCGGCTTTTGAAGGGCCGATAACAGGGATTGACTTCAATGCTTCGTCGTCGCGGAAAAAGTCGTATACACCCTTTACCAATGGATCTTCCGGACCTACTACCACCATGTCTATCTTGTTTTCAATAACAAACTGTTTGATGGCATTAAAGTCGTCAGCCTTGATAGCTACGTTTTCACCAACTTCGCGTGTTCCGGCATTTCCCGGAGCGATGTACAATTTCTCAACTTTTGAGCTTTGTGCAATTTTCCATGCCAGTGCATGTTCGCGGCCGCCTGAGCCAAGTAGTAAGAGTTTCATATTTTGAGTTTTTAAGTTTTATAATTCTTAATTAGTCGACAAGTTGACGAGTTGACAAGTTAACGAGGCTTCTCTTTGGATGGATGACCTTGTCAACTTGTAACTGACACCTTGTTACCTTCATTTTAAAAAGTCGTCAAAGTATCTCGAAATGTGTTCATGCAGATGAACTCTTTCTGTTCCAATCATGTTATGTCCTGATTCAGGATAGACAAAGAAGTCCGGATGTGTTCCGGCATCAATGCATGAACGCAGGAATGTATAGCTGTGCTGAGGAACGCATGTAGGGTCTTCGCCGCCGATAATAATCAGCAGTCTTCCTTTCAGGTTTCCTGCTTTTAAGTTCAGATTCGAGTTCTTATATCCTTCAGGATTTGTTTCCGGTGTGTCCATGTATCTTTCGCCGTACATCACTTCGTAATATTTCCAGTCGATAACCGGACCTCCGGCTACACCTACCTTGAATATTTCGGGATAAGTAAGCATAAGGTTAGTAGTCATGAATCCTCCGAAGCTCCATCCGTGTACCCCTATCCTATTAGCATCAACGTAAGGAAGTGACTGTAGCATCTTTGCACCTTCCACCTGGTCTTTCATTTCCTCTACACCAAGCTGGCGGAAAGTACAGTTTTCGAATTCCCGTCCGCGGTTGTCGCTGCCACGACCGTCTACTGTAAGCATTACATATCCTTTCTGAGCCATGTACAAGTCCCATCCGCGTGCATCGTAGAAACGCGTGTTGTGTATCATCTGTGCGTGAGGACCGCCATATACGTAGATTATAGCAGGATATTTTTTGTTAGGGTCGAAATCAACCGGTTTGATAAGTCTGTAGTAAAGGTCAGTCTTACCGTCTGCCGCCTTGATTGTTCCTAATGTTATCTCAGGCATATTGAATTTCTCTGGCATAGGGTCGCTTGATGTGAATATTGTAACACCCTTCTTGCCGTTGGTTGGCAATATACTTGTTTCGCCTGCAACACTGAAAGAAGTCATATTGTCGATGATGTAAGTACCTCCGGCAGAGAGTTGTGCTCTGTGATTACCGTCTTCCTCGCCTATCAGAGTGCGTTTGCCGTTCTTTATGTTTAGGCTGTAGATATTAGTCTGCAAAGGTGATGCTTCTGTAGATGCAATGATGATTTCCTTTTTAGCTGTGTTGAAACCGAGAATATCCTGTACCAGCCAGTTACCTTTAGTGAGTTGTTTCACCTCTACATACTCCTTGTATCTGTTCATACCTTCTATCAGTTCTAATGTGACAGGTTTAGGTTTCTTCGTATCAAACAGATACAGATGGTTGAAACCATCTCTTTGGCTTTGGTAGATGAATTTTGTTTCATCCCATGGAAGGAATGTCAGAGTGTGCTGAGGCTCAACATATTTTGGGTGAGCTTCTTCGTACAGTACACCGATTTTCTTTCCTGTTTCGGCATCATATTTTACAAGTTGAGCGTGATTCTGGTCGCGGTTAACTTCTATCACATAGATGTTTTCCTCGTCCGGAGCCCATGATACGTTTGTGAAATATCTGTCTGTCGGGTCGCCAGCATCCAGGTAGACTGTTTTTCCGTTTTCAGGATTGTAGATACCCACAGTAACCTTATGGCTTGTCATACCTGCCATAGGATATTTGTCAGGTTCGAGAGTTGCAATACGTGTAGTGGTGTTTACCTGCGGATAGTCTGTCACCATGCTCTGGTCCATGCGGTAGAAAGCAAGATATTTTCCTTCCGGACTCCAGAATGTACCCTTGAAGATACCGAATTCATTGCGGTGGACAGCCTGTCCGTAAACTATGTCGTGGATATCGTTTCCACCACATGCGGCTTTCTCAATATTTATGTCAGGATTAACCTGCTTGTCAGCAATCTTTTCGGAAGCAATATGCAGATTGTCGCCCACAGTATATGCCACAGTCATGCTTTCCTTGCAGAAATCAATGTTGGCAGCTCCCTTGTTTATTCTGATAACTGATTTTACCACCTTATCTTCGAAGTCATAGACTATGATGTTACCGTCGTGCGAGAGAAGTATTTCTTTTTCGTCTCCCCACGGCATTGAGGCACCCATGAGCGAACGTAGAGGTTTGATACCCTTGGTCTTTTCGTCAGCCTTTAATGCAGAGTTCAGTTCCTCCAGAGTGATGATATTCTTTTCTTTACCGTTTTTTGTATCGATAGATACTATCTCTTCCACTCCTGTGCGGATACATACATCACCCCACCATTTCATACCTGACATTCTTTTCGGAATGAGGTTGAAATAGTTGTCACCTCCCGGTATTACATCCTGCAGAGTGAACGATGTCTTTTCCTGTGCCAGGATTCCTGTAGTAGGGATATTAAGTGCCATTATACTCAATAGGGTTATAATTTTGTTCTTGAGAATCATGTTTTTCCTATTAGGTTATAGAATCGTTTTAAAAATATGAAACCTTGCAGGGTAATGTTTTTACCCTGCAAGGATATGGTTAATCAACGTTGTTTTCTTCTGTTGACAACAAATCTTCCGCCTTACGTCTGCTGTGCATATATCTTGGTGCAGGCGCTGCTTTAGGACGTCCGTCGTCTGTAGACGGGCGTGGAGTACGTGGCTTGTTTTCGTCACGATATTTGAATTCGCTTTTTCTTTCGCGTGTGAATTCTTTGCCGTCGCCCGCTCTTCTTCCTCTGAATGCAGGTTTGGCATCACTGTTTTTGCGGTCTCTTCTTTCACCTTTGTCATTGCCAAAAGGCTTTCTGTCCTTTCGGTCGCCTTTGCTGAAATCTGGTTTCTCACTTCTTCTTTTTGGCTTTTCGCTTCTTTCTTCGCTCTTAGCCTTGAAGTTCTTTCCTTCTTCGCCGCTTCTGAAAGCCTTGAACTTACCGTCGAACAACTGATACTGGCGGAACTGACATTCCAGAGCACCGTTTATCAGGCGTATTTTTACGCTTGGCTTAAGTCCTATTTGGTCGAAACATTCGTCACGGTAGCTCAATATCCACGCATCGTTGCCGGTGAATGCATGTTTCAGTCTCTCTCCTATCATCTTGTACAGACCAAGCAGGTCGTCTGATGAGATTCTTTCACCGTAAGGAGGGTTGGTTATGATTATGCTCTTTTCCTTTGGCTGTTCGAACTGCTGGAATGGCTGTATCTTCAGGATTATATCCTTGCTCAGACCGGCAGCTTTTACATTGTGGGTAGCAATTTCGTTTGCTTTAGGATTGTTGTCGTAACCGTATATTTTGTGGTTAAATTCTTTTTCCTGCGAATCATCGTTATAGATAGAGTCAAGAAGTTCACGGTCGAAATCTTTCCATTTTTCGAATCCGAATTCTTTACGGAACACACCAGGAGCAATATTGCGTGCTATCAGTGCAGCTTCGATAGGTATAGTACCAGAACCGCACATAGGATCAATAAGGTCGCACTCGCCTCTCCATCCAGTCATCAATATCATTCCGGCAGCTAGAACCTCATTAAGCGGAGCTTCTACTTGTTCCTGACGGTAGCCGCGACGATGTAGAGACTCTCCTGAACTGTCGAGTGACAAAGTACATTGGTTTTCTGAAATATGGATGTTGATACCCAAATCAGGCTTGTTGATGCGTACTGACGGACGGTTTCCTGTTTTTTCGCGGAAATAGTCTACGATAGCATCTTTTACCTTGTATGCAACAAATTTAGAGTGACGGAATTCTTCCGAGAATACTACAGCATCTACGCTGAAGCTGCTTGTATTGTCGATATACTCGCTCCATTCGATAGCCTTTACTGCATCATAAACTTCGTCGGCAGAGTTTGCTGTGAAGTGTTTGATAGGCTTAAGGATACGGATTGCAGTACGAAGGCAGAAGTTTGCTTTGTACATCATTGCCTTGTCACCGGTGAAGGAAACCATACGACGACCGATTTCAATGTTGCCGGCTCCCAATTCTGTGAGTTCTTGTGCCAATACTTCTTCTAGACCTTGGAACGTTTTGGCGATAAGCTCGAATTCTTGATTCATGTTTGAGAAAAAATTACGTAATTTTGTTTTAGGGGACAAAATTACGTAATTTCAGTCGCTTAATCAATGTTTTAGCGTTGTTTCTTATAATAATTCTATAAAAGAGTTCACGTCTTCTTCACGTGTAGCCCAACTGGTGACGAATCTAACTACTGTTTCTTTTTCTCCACGAGGTCCCCAAAGTTCGAATCCGGCATGTGGTGAGAGTCTGTCAATCTCTGTATTTGGCAAGCAAACAAACTGCTGGTTTGTTGGTGAGTCGATATAAATCTTATATCCTTTTTCTTTGAAAGCCTGTTTCAGTTTCATTGCCATGCGGACTGCATGTCTGGCTATATTCAGATATAATCCGTCAGTGAACAGAGTCTCGAATTGTATACCCTGCAATCTTCCTTTTGCAAGCAATGCACCGTGCTGTTTTATCAGAGGGAAAAAGTGAGGCAGACGTTTAGGATTTGCAGCCACTACTGCCTCGCCAAAGAGTGCTCCTACCTTTGTTCCACCAATGTAGAACACATCACACAGCCTTGCTACATCTTTCAGAGTGACATCAGTGTCTTCTGCTGCCAGTCCGTAACCAAGTCTTGCTCCGTCCATATACAATGGGATATCTGCCTTACGGCATACACGGCTGATACTTTCAAGTTCCTCAAGTGTGTAGAGTGTTCCGTATTCCGTAGGATGTGAAATGTAAACCATTCCAGGAGCAACCATATGTTCGTAAGTTTCGTCGCGATAGAAGTCGGATATATATTTTTCTATATCTTCAGCCTTTATTTTACCTTCATATTGAGGCAGGGTCAGTACTTTGTGTCCTGTAGCTTCTATAGCCCCCGATTCGTGAACGTTGATATGTGCACTTTCGGCTGCCAGTACTCCTTCATGATGCCTGAGTAGTGCATCAATCACTGTTGCGTTGGTCTGAGTACCTCCTACCAAGAAATGTACTGCAGCTTCTGGCTGTTCGCAAGCCTCTCTTATAAGCTGTTTTGCTCTCTGTGTATATTGGTCGGAGCCATATCCTGTGGTGTGTTCAAGATTAGTTTCCATCAGTCGGCGCATCACTTCAGGATGTGCACCTTCCATATAGTCTGTGTAAAAATATAACATTATTGTTTGTATTTATAATTCGGGTGCAAATATATGCATGATAACTTTTATATTGTAAAAATTATGAGTGATTAATATTGAAAAATATCTAATTTTGCATTGTAAATTTTGAAAACTATATGACAGGTTTGCACAGTGCCAAATATCACATTCTGGCAATACTTACAGTTGCTGTATGGGGAACTACATTTATATCAACAAAAGTTCTGATAAACAATGGATTGACTCCTCATGAGATATTTTTGTTACGCTTTGTAATTGCGTATATAGGGATATGGTTTATTTCTCCACGCAGGATATTTTCAGAAAGCATAAAAGATGAGCTTACTTTGCTTGCTGCCGGATTAACAGGGGGGACGCTGTATTTCATCACGGAAAATACAGCATTACAATTCACACAGACCACTAATGTTGCTTTCATTATATGTATAACTCCACTTATAACCACTGCTATGTCTCTTTGGGTTAACAAAGACAGTAAGGTGGGGCGTGGATGGGCATTAGGCTCATTTGTGGCATTGGTTGGTGTGGCTATCCTTATTTTCAATGGCAGTGTTATTCTGGAGTTATCACCTGTAGGAGATTTGCTGACACTTGCTGCAGCATTATCTTGGGCATTTTATAGTCTGATAATAAACAAGCTTTCGAAGAAATATAACTCGGTATTTATTACAAGGAAAGTTTTCTTTTATGGAGCTTTATGTGTTTTGCCTACTTTTGTCATTCATCCACCTTCATTTCCTATTGAAGGTCTTATCCGTCATGAGGTCTTATTTAATATTTTGTTCCTTAGTCTTTTGGCATCACTTGTCTGTTTTGTTGTATGGAACGTAGTATTGACTCGTATAGGTACTATTATGTCATCCAACTATTTATATCTTAATCCATTGTTTACAACTGTTGCAGCCTCCATATTTCTTGATGAGACATTAACCTGTTATGCCGTAATTGGTGTTATATTGGTAATGCTTGGTGTATATATTGCTGCTAGAAAAGGCTGATTATAGATTGGTAATAATTGCAGTACATATGTTTATCTTTATTTTAAAAAGTGATTTATCCAAATAATTTCCATACATTTGCGGAAATTACTTGTAATAATACATAATGAAATATTTATAATTATATTAGGAGAATCAATTTCATTACTCTATGTTATTTTGATATTTAAATAATCTAAAATAATAGTTCCGATATAAACCTTAACCTTCAAACATAATTATTATGAATAAACACATAAGAATAATATTCCTATTCAGTTTTATTTTATTATGTAGTGTCTTTACATTTGCCTACAATGGTATTACAGAACTGACAGTTGAACAAGGTTTCCTTACAACAGGAAAAGGTAATACAGATCATATATTGCTTAGAATAAGTCTTAGAAGAGATATTACCATGGAGGCTCCTATCCTATCCGGTTTAAGGATTTCCATGAATGGAACAACAGACCATAATGACATATCTGCATTAAAAGTTTATGCTACGCAATATCCTTTTTTGAACGGTGATATAAAAGTTTATTCCTTAATTCTAGCTAAAAATGACATTCCTGCATATTGTACTATAAACAGTTTTGATATTAAATTTTCTTCAGAATATATTCTTTTGAATGAATTGAATTATCTGTGGCTTACAGCAGATATTTCGTTACAAGCTAAGACGGGCAATAAGATAGATGTAATGTGTGAAGGTTTATTGGGTAATGACGGAACATTAATACCTGTAGAATCGGGTAATCCTGATGGTGTCACTTGTATATATGATAAGCAGGCTATGCTATTCAATCCGTGGGACAACGGTTCGGAGTTCTATAGGATACCTGCGATGATAGTACTGGAAAACGAACAGTTTAAAGGGCGTATACTGACTGTGACAGACAGACGATTTAATAGTAATGCAGACTTGCCCAATAAAATTGATCTCGTAGCAAAACATAGTGATGATAATGGCTATTCGTGGAGCCAAACAAAAACCATAGCTGGTAATTATAGCCAAGGACCTGATTATGGCTATGGTGATGCGGCTATAGTGGAAACTTCTGATGGGAAAATTATTTGTCTTATGGCAGCCGATCGTCAGTTTCAGAGTTCTACATATGATAACAGAATAAAAGTTTATCAGACTTCAAGTTCTGATGGTGGAGATACTTGGAATCAGCCTAAAGAAATATCGGATTTAATATATAATGCTGTATATAAAGATGCTCCGTCAAAGCTTCAGGGGGTGTTTGTCACTTCCGGTAAAGGCTTGTGTCTCAAACATCAGAAAAGAAAATCTGTGAATGGTAGAATATTGTTCGTTATGGTTTGCAAATTTGAAAGTGGACCATATTGCAATTATATTTTATATTCGGATAATGAAGGAAAGACATGGGAGGTTTCGAAAGAAGCGGCATTCGTTGGAGGTGATGAGGCTAAGCTTGTGGAAGAATATGATGGTACTGTAATAATGTCAACACGTCGTATTGGGGAACGCGGATTTAATGTTTCACGCGATGGAGGACTTACATGGGGTAAAGGTTATACCAATAAGGATTTGTGGGGAAGCAGTTGTAATGCCGATATGTTGGTCTATTCTGAGTCAATATATCTCCATACTATGCCTAATGACGAAAACCGCCGGAATCTTACAATATATGCCAGTAAGGATAAAGGAAATACATGGCCTTATAAGTATGTTTTCAACAGCCTTCCTGGAGCATATTCCACTATAGTTAAATGTGAGAATGGTTCTGTAGGTATATATTATGAGGATGGAACAATGAGCGGACATTATTCAATGAACTTTATTTCTTTACCTTTGGAATGGATTTTAAGATAAATATATGATTAATGAAAACTAAAAATACTCCGATACAGCTGTTTGTGAAGTATCGGAGTATTTTTGTTATTGTCTTTTGTATCATATTATTTTCTCTGTACAATGCGAGTTCCTGCCGGTACACTTTCTGTCACCCAGATGTTTCCTCCTATGGTTGCCCCCTTTCCTATCGTGATGCGTCCCAGGATTGTAGCGTTTGAATATACCACTACATCATCTTCAAGTATAGGATGTCTAGGAATACCTTTTATCGGATTACCGTTTTCATCCATTGGGAAGCTTTTTGCTCCCAATGTAACACCCTGATACAGTTTTACATTGTTTCCAATGATACATGTCGCTCCTATCACAACACCTGTTCCGTGGTCGATGGTGAAATGATGGCCTATAGTAGCTCCCGGATGTATATCTATACCAGTTTCTGAGTGCGCCATTTCGGTTATAATTCTTGGTATAAGAGGAACTTTCAGGGTATATAGTTCGTGCGCTATTCTGTAATTTGTAATGGCCCTGATTATTGGATAACAACAAATTATTTCGCCAAAACATGTGGCTGCAGGGTCGCCATAATATGCAGCCTCTACATCGGTGGCAAGTATGCTTCTTATTTCAGGCATACGGCTTATGAATTCCGATGCCAGACGTGCTGCTGTATCACGGCACGGTTCGTTTTTTGTCTCTATGCCGTTGTTTTCTACACCAAAGCACAGGCCAGCCTGTATCTGTTCAGTAAGCAGTTCGAACAGCCTTTCCAGGTTTACTCCTATATGGTAGTTTATATTTTGGCTGTTTATGTTCGATTTTCCGAAATACCCCGGAAACAATATTGCCCTCGACAAGTCTATAATCTCTTCAAGTGCTTTTCCTGAAGGCAAAGGTTCGCCATCCTTATGCTGGTGGAAAAGTCCGCGATATGAGTTGTTGTCAGATAGTTTGTCTACAGTATCTGTAAGTATATGTGAATAATTAAATAGGGTCATATTGTTTTGGATTTTATGATATTATTGGCAAATGTAAAGTATATTTTCTTATTATGGTAATAAAATGAATGTTTTTTGATTGATTTTGCATTTTGACATGATACAAAAATGCTGTAAATTTGTGCTGAACATAAAATACAATTTCAGTTATGCCTATAAAAAAGAACAATAATCCGTTTGCTTTTAAAGCCAAACAAGGTGCGAAGAAAAAAAGCAGCGGCAAGCGAGTAGGAAAGTCCAGACCCGAGAAAGCCAATAATCAATTGAACAGACGTGTCAAATAAAGAATGATACGATACATGCCACATTCGTGGTATGATCGTATCATAAGCTATGATATGGTAATTATTAGAAGTATACCTAAATTATTTCTTTATACTTTTTATAACAGTAGATGCTATTTTTGATGAACTTTTACGGCTGGCTTTACTCAGTTTGTCGGCTTTTTCAAGATTCATACAAGTAAAATAGTTATTTCCTTTTGTTATTTCTTTTTGGTTTTTGTCGTACAGAGAATAGCTTACAAAATGAAATAAAGTTCTTAGTGGTTCTTCCTGCCATTTCAGGTAGTGCTGATTTAGGAATAGTACATAGTCCGCATGTGTATTATCCATCAAGTGGCTGTATTCATTATCATCAAGAGTACTGGGATCGATATACTTCTCTTCTTCTTCTCCTTCCAACTTAATGTTGTCTATAATTTCACTTATTTCAGATGATGCAGCCGGAGATACGAAGACATAGTCTTTATCTTTGTTTGCATTAATGATATTACTGGTAATAATTTTGTTATAAGTGTAGCTGATACTGTCTGTAGGAATGCCGGTTTCTTCTGTAATCATGCTTTGGGGAAAGTAGTTTGAGTTTACATAGTCCAGGCCGATGACAAGTACCTTTTTCTTAGAAACATTACTGTTTTCATTCACATTGTCTTCTGCATATGCAGAAAGTGAGAATCCTAATACAGATAGGCCCAAAATAATACCTTTGAAAATAATTGCTTTCATTTATTTCATGATTTAGTTTCACTGTACAAAAATAGGGATGTTGTATTACACCCCTATTTCCATTATATTATGTTTTTGTTTAATTCTTGTTACCTGCCAGTTTTGCTGCTTCTACAGGGTGGTCTGTCGTGATATAGTCGACTTTCAATCTAAGCATATTCTTGATGTCTTCTGTATTATTTACAGTCCATACATTTACTTTCATTCCTAATTCGTGAGCCTCTTTTACCCATTCAGGTTTTTTCTTGAGGACCTTGTAGTGATAGTCTATTCCATTGATACCCTTTTCTTTAAGCTCTTTTGGCGATACATCTCCCATCAGGTATGCTATTTCAGAATTAGGGGTGAGTCTGGCAAGGTTTTCGCAAATGTACCTGCTGAAAGAGATATATTCCACCTGTTTTTCCATGCCTGCTGCTTTGACCATTCTAACTGCTTTTTCTGATATTTCCTTTTCCAATTCTTTGGTCTTGTGAGGTTTAATTTCCAATATAAGTTGGATATCCTTAAGTTTTTTCCCTTCTTCCAGATATTCTTCCAGTGTAGGTATTTTCTCACCGTTTTTCAGTTTTATTCCGTTAAGCTTGCTGTAAAGAACTTCTGCTATCGTGATTCCGTTTACTTTGTCGTCATGATTTACTACTATTACTCCATCACCTGTAAGCTGTACGTCGAATTCTGAACCGTAAACTTTTGCTTCTGCTGCTTTCTGTAATCCTGTAATAGAATTTTGAGCGGAATTTTCAGTTTTCCAATATCCTCTGTGGGCTATAATTTGAGTCTGAGCTTGTGCAGTATTGCTCATAAGTGCAGTTGCATAACTGAATAGAACTGTAAAGATTAAAATAGTTTGAGAAAGTTTTGTTTTCATTATTAAAGTAGTTAATCAATGTTTCTATTCTGCAAAGTTATTACCTTCGTATTACATTATTGAAACATCTATGTAACGATTGAGTATCTTTTCTTTTTCAATATTACTACAATTGGCTCTGCGTAGAGCATTTTATTTGGCAAGGTATTATAAAAGATAAAATAGTATCACGTAATATGTCTTTAAAATATTAATTTTGTGGAAAACTTTAAAGATATGAGAAAAACATTATTGGCAGCACTCATGCTAGTGAATATGGGCGCATGGGCAAAAGTAGAATTGCCTGAGATTCTTAGTGATAACATGGTATTGCAGCAGCAGACAGAGGTGAAACTCTGGGGCAAGGCAAAGGCAAATGCCGAAGTAAGTATTTGTCCGTCGTGGACAAACAGTACATATACCGTAAAAACCGGCAGTGACGGTAAGTGGATGGCGACGATACAGACTCCGTCGGCAAGTTATGTACCCTATACCATTACACTCTCAGATGGTGAAGTAACAAAGCTTAATAACATATTGATAGGAGAGGTGTGGTTCTGTTCAGGACAGTCTAACATGGAGATGCCGCTTGCAGGCTTTTGGAATTGTCCTATTCAAGGTGCAAACGAGACCATTGCTACATCTGCACAATGGAAGGGTATACGAGTAGCCACGATAGAGAAAAACGGTCAGCTTGAGCCTGTAGAAAGCTGTAAGGGAAGTTGGAAAGTGAGCAATCCGTCAAATGCACCCGCATTCAGTGCCACAGCTTTCAATTTTGCAATGATGATGAACCGTGTACTGGATATTCCTATAGGAATAATAAACTGTAGTTGGGGAGGAAGTACAGTAGAAGGATGGCTTCCACGTGAAATTGTAGCACAATATAAAGATATCAATCTTAAGAAAGATATCCGCAAGGAAGACGGTCACGACTGGTGGCATTACATGAGTCCTACACTGATGTATAACGGCATGTTAAAACCGTTACAGAACTATACAATAAAAGGTTTCCTGTGGTATCAGGGAGAGTCTAACGTAGGAAAACATAAGACATACCATGAACGCCTGAAAACAATGGTTGAACTTTGGAGAAAAGAGTGGGGACTTGGCGAACTGCCATTCTATTATGTTGAGATAGCTCCTTTCGGTTCGCGTGAAACAAATGGTAGCGCATTACTTCGCGAAGCACAATTCAAGGCACAGTCTATAATCTCAAACAGCGGAATGATTTCTACCAACGACCTAGTGGAAGAGTATGAAAAGGACAATATCCATCCAAAAAACAAGACAGATGTAGGAAAACGTCTGGCATATATGGCATTGAGCCGTACATACGGCTTTAAGGGAATGGAAGATATGGGTCCTGTATATAAGTCAATGGAGGTGAAGGATGGTGCAGCAATACTTTCGTTCGACCATGCAAAAGACGGATTCAACCGTCTGAAAGGTATGGAAGGATTCGAAGTTGCCGGAGATGACAAAGTGTTCTATCCTGCAGAAGCTGAGGTCTATAATAACCTTCAGATAAAGGTTAAGTCGGACAAGGTTAAGAATCCTGTTGCCGTACGTTACTGCTTCCGCGATTTCAAGCCTGGAAATGTAGCAAATCTGCGAGAACTTCCTATGTATCCGTTCCGTACGGACAATTGGGAATAATAATACATCAGAATATAAATTAAACGCTGTTTAAACCGTATTTTAACATCATTCTAATACCGTTTTAACAGCGTTATAATTTTGTTTATTTTCGTCCGAAATCGGCTGGAATTTCACCCCAAAGGTCTGTCTGCCATTTCAGAATAGGAGTGGAGTAGGAGTTGTTTTTCAGCCAGTTTTCGGCTCTTTCTATATATTTGAACAATTCCTCCGTTTTAGCATTCCTAGCCAGATTTGTCTTGCATTTCTTTTGTTTCACCCAGAGCTGTGCGTTTCTGCTGTCGGAATATATAGGCATGTCCAGACCTTTCTGCTTTAGCAGTGCCAAGCCATGAACTATGGCAAGGAATTCACCTATGTTGTTAGTACCATATACCGGACCGAAGTGGAAAATCTGTTCTCCTGTACGCAGATAAATGCCACGATACTCCATCATACCCGGATTTCCGCTACATGCCGCATCTACTGCTATACATTCGAAATTGAAGTTTTCCGGCAGATTAAGTTCCGGTTTCTTTACATTGCTTTCTCCACTTTTTCTTCCCGGAGGATTCATAAACTCATGAGCAGGTGAAGCAAAGGCGTGCTCTGCTTCTTCCCTTGAATTGAAGGATTTGTAGAGCGCGCCTTTAAAGCCTTTTATTTGGAGCTGGCAGTCTGTCCATGAGTCATAGACTCCAGGATTGACACCTTTCCAGACTGTATAATATTTTTTTCCGGCCATTATTACATTCTTTCAGGTACTTCGATACCAAGAAGTCCCATAGCCAGTTTCACAACCTTTCCTACGTTCTTGCTCAGTGCAAGGCGGAATACCTTGACTGCCTCGTTCTCTTCGCGCAGGATGCTGAAGTCGTGATAGAACTGATTGTATTCCTTAACTAAATCATAAGCATAGTTTGCTATGATTGAAGGGTTATAATCGCTGCCAGCTTGTGCCACTACGTTTCTGAAGTCGGCAAGCATCTGTATCAGACCCTCTTCCTTAGTACTTAATTCAATATCTGTATTCAGTGTCTCAGGAATGCTTATTCCTGCTTCTGCTGCCTTTCGGAGGATAGACTGGATACGTGCGTAAGTATACTGGATAAATGGTCCTGTATTACCGTTGAAATCGATAGATTCCTTAGGATTGAAAGTCATGTTCTTTCTTGCATCTACCTTTAGAATGAAATATTTCAATGCTCCAAGACCTACTATGCGTGCTATATCGTCGGCTTCTTCTTTAGTCAGACCATCCAGTTTTCCAAGTTCTGCACTTGTTTCCTTTGCTGTTTCAATCATTGCTTCCATCAGGTCGTCGGCATCAACTACAGTACCTTCACGGCTCTTCATCTTGCCTTCAGGAAGTTCCACCATACCGTATGAGAAGTGTACCAAGTCCTTACCCCATTCGAAGCCAAGCTTGTCAAGGAGGATAGAAAGCACCTGGAAGTGATAGTTCTGTTCGTTACCAACAACGTAAATCATCTTGTTGATAGGGTAGTCCTGGAAACGGAGTTTTGCAGTACCGATGTCCTGAGTCATATATACAGAAGTACCGTCGCCACGGAGCAGAAGCTTGTGGTCAAGTCCTTCGGCTGTAAGGTCGGCCCATACAGAACCATCTTCCTTACGGAAGAAGAAACCTTTTTCAAGTCCTTCCATAACTTTTTCCTTACCTTCCAGATAAGTTTCAGATTCGTAGTATATCTTGTCGAAGCTTACGCCCATCATCTTGTAAGTTTCGTCGAAACCTGCGTATACCCAGTCGTTCATCATCTTCCAGAGTCCGCGTACTTCAGGGTCGTTAGCTTCCCATTTACGTAGCATTTCGCGTGCTTCAAGCATCAATGGCGATTCTGCTTCTGCTTTGGCCTTGGCTTCTTCCTCGTTCATTCCTTCAGCCATGAATTTAGCTGTAAGTTCCTTAACTTCAGCTTTATAGTGCTTGTCGAAAGCTACATAGTAGTCACCAATCAGGTGGTCACCTTTCTTGCCAGATGATTCGGGAGTTTCGCCGTTACCGTATTTCAGCCATGCAAGCATAGACTTACAGATATGAATACCGCGGTCATTAACGATGTTTGTTTTCACCACCTTGTTTCCGTTTGCAGCCATAACATTAGCCAGTGCGTTTCCAAGCAGGTTGTT
Organism: uncultured Phocaeicola sp.; assembly: GCA_944322395.1. GTDB lineage: Bacteria > Bacteroidota > Bacteroidia > Bacteroidales > Bacteroidaceae > Phocaeicola. The sequence continues at coordinate 1,329 of CALUPA010000040.1, read as the reverse complement.
GCGCACGTGTCCAAGGTGCAAAGGCTTGTTTGTGTTAGGCGATGAATATTCAATCATTACCAGCGGAGAAGTATCTGTAGCATCTTTTATACCCCATTTTTCGTCTTTGTTTATGGTGTTGAGCAGTTCCACCCATACGCTTGATGCTATAGTAAGATTTAGGAATCCTTTTATTACATTGAAATCTGCAATAGCAGGTTCATTGTTTTTCAGATATTCACCTATCTCCTGTGCTGTCTGTTCAGGGCTTTTCTTCGACATTTTCAGGAAAGGGAATACAACCAATGTTAAATGACCTTCGAACTCTTTCTTGGTCTTCTGCAACTGTACCATTTTTTCAGGTACATCCTGTCCATACAGTTGCTTGATACCTTGTAGTATCGCGGCTGTAAGCTTGTCTTCTATTTTCATTTATTTCTGTTTTTTATTGATTATCCGGATAATAATGTTGCAAAGTTAGTCAATTTTGATAGTGTTGCAAAATAACCGGTTATTAACTTGTGCTTTTGGGCTGTTTACATAATAAAAAAAGTCGGATTATTCCGACTTGAATATTATTAATTATTTATTGTTGTTTAATTTGCTTTGATTAGGATTTATTTAAGTTCAATAAACTACTGTATTGTCAGCAGTTGAATTGTACAAAGTGATACTGTTTCTATAGTTTAATTTATTAGTTTCTCAATGATTTTTCTACTGTTGTCTTTAATGCGCTAGTGTGTTTTTTTAAGTCTGATTATTATAGTGTTTTAAGTAGGTTTGTTCCGAAAGATTCTAAGCTAGTCTGAGGTAAAAAATGATGATAATTTCTTGTTATATGTATTGTTTTGAAGTCTTAAATTAGAACTTTGTCATTTGTTCTTTTTTCCATTTCATAGGTGATATTCCCATAACGTATTTGAACTGTTTGCTGAAATGTGCCTGATCATTATATCCTGTCATTATCGCTACTTGTCCCATAGATAATTCAGGTTTTTCAGTAATTATTCTTTTAGCATCTTCAACTCTCATTCTGTGTAGCCATGTGTTGAAGTTACAGTTGTACGTGTCATTGATATAATTGGAAATATATGTTCGGTTAATACCTAAATCTCTTCCAAGTATTTCTATACCTACTTCGTGTCCAAGATATTTTTTGTCCTTTACCCATTCATCTACCAGAAGTTTTATTTTCAACGAATCTTTCGCTTTTCTGATATACTTTTGTTTCCTATAATAACTATATCTGCTAACTCTACCCATAATTAATTATATTCATTAGTGTCCCGTTAAAATGGGACGAGTTAAACAATTAATCAAAAAGCCCCGGAATCAGGGGATCATTTAGAT
>CALUPA010000039.1 GCA_944322395.1 uncultured Phocaeicola sp. | reverse complement strand
TCGCCATAGGTAAAGAGTATGAAAAGTGAACGGATATCACCGTTTTGGGTGAACGGATATCAACCGTTTTCAGCACTTTATATATAACCAGTATATAATATAATCTACACATAGTAGAAATTACTTAGTCATATAGACTTTTATAAATGCATCGGGTGAATATCAAATCTACACATAGTAGAAATTACTTAGTCATATAGACTACTCAAGGATAATGGAGGCAAGGCATTCAATCTACACATAGTAGAAATTACTTAGTCATATAGACAAACAAGCTTTAAAGCAATTGGAATTTATATCTACACATAGTAGAAATTACTTAGTCATATAGACTTTTCCCTTCATTGCGTGGTTCATCGGCAATCTACACATAGTAGAAATTACTTAGTCATATAGACACCGTGTAGACCAAACCAACTTCCTTCTATCTACACATAGTAGAAATTACTTAGTCATATAGACTTCTGTGAGCAAAGTTATAGCATGTATTTATCTACACATAGTAGAAATTACTTAGTCATATAGACACGTGAAACATAGCGGAATGACTCACAATCTACACATAGTAGAAATTACTTAGTCATATAGACAATGTTTAACCGACTGCCCCATGGTATTCATCTACACATAGTAGAAATTACTTAGTCATATAGACCTTACCTAACTCACGCAACCATGCTTCATCTACACATAGTAGAAATTACTTAGTCATATAGACTCCAATGGTACACAGAACAACCGACATATCTACACATAGTAGAAATTACTTAGTCATATAGACGATTGGCTACAGCTGTTCGAAGTTCTTATCTACACATAGTAGAAATTACTTAGTCATATAGACCAAAGTAATATTAAGGGTATCGATATCATCTACACATAGTAGAAATTACTTAGTCATATAGACGTTTGAGAGTAAAAGTAAGGTGTTTGTATATCTACACATAGTAGAAATTACTTAGTCATATAGACTTCTGCCATTACAGAGAATACAGCAATATCTACACATAGTAGAAATTACTTAGTCATATAGACCGTAGTAGAAGTTAAAGAAGTTATGAAGTATCTACACATAGTAGAAATTACTTAGTCATATAGACATGCAATCAGACTCACCGACTACTTTTCTATCTACACATAGTAGAAATTACTTAGTCATATAGACCGAATTGAGCATATCAATAGTTTTATCTATCTACACATAGTAGAAATTACTTAGTCATATAGACGTCCTTCATTGACGAATGAACATAAGGTGATCTACACATAGTAGAAATTACTTAGTCATATAGACGAGAAAACAGCACGTCTTGAAGCCGAATCTACACATAGTAGAAATTACTTAGTCATATAGACAACAGAAAATCTATCAGCTCGTCTCCACAATCTACACATAGTAGAAATTACTTAGTCATATAGACCTCTTTAAAAATTTTATTCCTTCATATTATCTACACATAGTAGAAATTACTTAGTCATATAGACGACGGACTGCGGCTCCAGCTCCTTCACATCTACACATAGTAGAAATTACTTAGTCATATAGACTTTGAACTTGTAAATATAAAAGCATCTTTATCTACACATAGTAGAAATTACTTAGTCATATAGACTAACTGGCTAAGGCTTGAATACTATGTATCTACACATAGTAGAAATTACTTAGTCATATAGACAATATGCGAACGTCTGAAACCTGTCCTCTATCTACACATAGTAGAAATTACTTAGTCATATAGACTCTTGGAAGCGGTATGAATTACTACAAATCTACACATAGTAGAAATTACTTAGTCATATAGACTCTTACAATGCAAATATCATTATTTTCTATTAAAAATCAAATAAATAGATAGATATTTATTTTTGAACAACACCCCACCTAGACAGAAGCGCTTCAGCTAATAATCTGGAAATCAATATATTACCACCAAACTCAGTCATTTAGAATACTTATAGTTGCACATAGAAGATAATTGTTAGAAAAATACAATATCAGTATCACGATGGATAGCATTCCCGAATTTTATCAAAGAATCATTACCAACTTCAAAAATTACCACACTATCATCAGCACTAAAATGCTTGGAATACGCCGTAATTTTCAGTTTGATATTATCAATAACCCTTTTAGTATTAATAACTTCATAAACAGAATATTGCAAACGAATAGCACCATTTTTAGTCAGCATTCTCTGAAAACGTGAACGTATAAGATCATCCGATATGTCATAACTAACTATTACCATTAATACTTAAATAAAGGGAATTCTATTCCTGATTTTCTTTGCATAAAATACCTATAATAAGATTGTATATATCTGAATATATCCATCTTATATTCTATTAGAGTAGAATAAAATAATTTATAATATTCTCCGCAGCATTCATTCTTTAAATGGTATTCAGACTTTAATAATACAAAATCTATTTTTTTAAACTGGTTCCGATTAAAAGCCAATAATATAGTATGATCTATAATACACCTAAATGGTTCCATCAAATCGCAGACCAAGGACTTACGCTTAAACCAAGCCCTATGATATATTCCTTTATACAAATCGAAACCAAACATTCTAACAAAACACTCTATGAAATTGAATAAAATAGAATATCCGATATCAAGGACTACATTTAGAATATCCATTTTTGTTCTCGGTAATCTTTTATTCCAACCCAAACCATTATAATATGCACTAAAGAAAGTTTTTGATACCACCCCTTCCAAACCCATCAACTTATTATAGTCTGTAATATCATATATACTGTCAATAGCTGCTTTGCAGGTTTCAACCGCAAGCGTTGTTGCATCATCTTTCTTTCTTGTTTTGTGTAATACTATCAACTGGTTTTTTATCTTATTGCACACTATATGTTTTGCAATAGTAATATCATCTTCGGAATATTCATATTGTTTCTTCCTCAAAAGGAAATTTGCTTCTGCATAGTCAGCCCAATAAAATACCGGACGTAGATTTGGTTTAACCACAATAAGAGCTACATTATATTTTTTGCATTTCTCCAGCAAAGGTGTAGTAACTGTTAAATGTCCGATAACAAATAATGCTAATAATTTCTGAAAAGGAATTTTGGTCAATGTCTTATTTTTTTCATTATTCCTCTCTTCAAGCAATAATTCTCCATTTTTCACTCTAAGACTTCTTTCATGATCAATACAATTAATCACAAAAATAGTTTTAACTTCAAGATCCTTAAATGTATACATTCTCTATTCTATTTTTATCACAAAGATTGCAATATATGCAATGCTTACATTTATTAGCATTAACTATTATATCAGAAGACACATTGAATTTTCTTACAGAACATAGAAAATTTATAAATTCTTCTCTATCATCAGCTTCAGGGATGTTTATTGGAATCATTTTATTTGTAGAGATCTCATAGAAAGCAAGTTTATCAACCCTTATACCCATCTCGCATAAACAATAGTACTGTGCCCATAATTGATATATTTGCCCGCGGAATATATTTTTAAGTTGGTACTTTCTTTCAATAAGAGTTTTGGTAGAGAAACGATACAAATCAATTTTTCCATATAATCTTAATTCCTCTGAACAAACAGACACCGAGACCAAATCACCCTTTCCATTGGTTGTCTTTTTTTCATCAATTGTTTTGTGAGCGATACGCCCCATTGTTTGAGGAGCAGCATGATACTGGCTTTCATCCGATTCCATATACACATTATGTAAGTATATGGAATACGGACAAAAGATAAAGTCATTCAGTAATGATATTGCTATAAAATCATCCATTCTTACAATATCCTTGAGCAAAGGTAAGCCATTCTTTGTTTGTTATAGAGAAATCTATCTTCTTGTCACTGCTACTTTGCTTAATTTTATCAAGAAGAATCAAGCCCTTCCTCGCAATGTTATAAGCACCGTTCGCATCAGCATTTTTTGGAAGCGTCTCATCAACTTTTCTACTATCATAGAATACACCATTTTCGTCACAAACTGGTGACACCAGGTAATCTACCTCTGTTCCTGTCCAACTATTACGCATCTGTAATACCAGCTTAAATAGAGATAGAAGTTCAATAAAGAAATCTTTCTCTGTCCTGTTCATTATTTCTTCTTTTAAATTTGAAGAAAAATCAATTCCATACTTTTCAAACAGCAACTTAATTTTTTCAGTGAGATTGATCTCTTTATTATCCCATTGAGAATTCTTTTCCGGATTTCTAAATGTAACTATTCTATTCCCATAGGAACATATTGTCCAATTACTTTTGGCTCCTTCGGATTTCTTAGTGAATTCACTATAATCAAATTTCCATTCAAACATGTCTCGTTCTACATTATATCTTATAGAATCAAACTTACTGAAGAAACTTTTGGCTTTATCAACACTTTCATACTTCACATCAAACAAGTTAACAAAACCTGTAACTGGATCTATTTTACTTGTATTCCATGCCGGTATATAGAATAGAATACCACTCTGTTTGCCAATCTTATTGAAACTTTCAAATTTATTGGCCAACTGATATGCATGAAGTAAACCTCCTGGCAAATCTTGTGATTGTTTCTTGAATACCAGATAATTGAGTTTTTCTATCAGCTTCTTTTCAAATTTCTGATAGATTTGTTTTTCAACCTTTTGTCTGCCTCTCATAAATCCTGTATTCAGGTCCTCAAGTACAACAATTGCATTATATTTGACAATCAATTCAGAAATCTTATGGATAACCTGACTCAAATATCCTTCCTTTAATTCTTTTATATTGGCTATACTTTGCCAACTCTGCTTCGCCTTTTTTCTCTCATTTTCTTTAATGTCAAGCAAATCATGATAATTAGTTGAATATTTTTCACCATTATGTTCAACTTCTATTTCATTCAAAGAAAATTGTTCGCAGATTTTACCATTACTGTCTATTACAACAAGATATAACAAGTTTCGCTCACCACGGTCAATACCTATAATATGGGTATCAGATGCAGAACGTAAATATTCTACAACCTTTTGATTTATATTTCCTGTTCCATCTGATTTAAAATTCATAGTTATTGGAACATGGAACTGAAATTGATCTACAGTGTACCGCTTGTCCTTAATTATATCATATTTAAGAATTCTTTCTTCACCATTATTCTTAGGATTCTTTTTCTTAATTGGAACATTGGCAGGATGTGTAGGATGTGTATTTTTTATGCTTGCCTTACGGAAAAACAATTCTGCCTCACCGTTAAGTTTATATACCACATCTCTAAGATTTGTTTCATCAAATAACATCTTCCAATATAAGGTATGCATATTTGGTGTTCCCTTACTGGATTCTGAAAAATCTTTATTATAAATCTGGAACAGATAAATCTTGCCTTCTTTGACAAGCTGGTCTACATAAGCAACATCAATCGGTTTAAAAGTCAATTTATAACCTTGGCTCTCTACTTCTTTGTAAAAACCACTCATATCTGAATAAGTAGAAGTATCAGAAAACTTAAAGCCAAAATTTCTCCAGTCTTCATGTTTGTCCAAAGACTTCTTAAAGAAATCTATTAAAGTATGACAATCAGTCAAACTAAAACAATTACTTGATTTCTTATATGAACTTTCTGACTTAATAGAAAGAATATCATTATTTGGCTTAAATATTCCAATTTTAGATTTTGAGAAAAATACATGCCATAACGACTTGGCTCCTGGCAATAGTTTATATTCCATCTTTTCATAACAATCCGCTTCTGATTCTGATGGATATTTCATAAATACTTTTCTGAACCTGTTATTCATTATGGCCAAATAATATTTACCATCACGACGCAATATAACTGATGTATTGTCTGTTTCTTTATTAAGATCCCACCCATTTAAAAGAGTTGGATTCTGGAAATTAATCTTAATTTTCTCTATAGAATATGGCTTTTGAGTGACATAGTTACGAACCATATTATATAAAGGAGTAATCAAGTCAAGCTGATTCCAATATTCAAGAAAATCTCCGTAAAACCTTTCATCCTTACCATTTTCATCTCCATTACCCAACAATGGTTTTACAAATGCTTGCAAGTCTTTCACAGAATCAAGCAACTGTTTAATTTTTTGTATAGAGTTATTATCTTGTATTAGTTTGTTATCTGACGATTCTGAATATGTTTCAATAATATCTTTAAAATCCGTATATGTATTGAAAACAAGTGCAAAAAGATTCTCTCTTTGCAATATTTCATTATTTATAGCCCCCAATCTGCCCAAATAATCTTCAAGCTTATATTCTCCATGAAGGCATTCGTTTATAAATGCTATAGAGAAACTCTTATAGGACTTAAATATTTTATCTATACGTTCTTGATAAATTTCGTAAGATTCTTTTTTCTTCTGAGGATTCATAGACTCAATCTTACGTTTAACCTCAGTAGATATTGTACTCCAACTTCCTGTCGCTTTTTGTGATATATCGGTAAGTTGTAGATCATTCTTTAGAAAAATACCTTCAAGATTATAACTTCCCAATGAAGATATAACTGTTTTCAGACCTCCTTCTGATAGAACGGTTTCATAAATAGTATTCCAGAAATTCACAATTGCACATACTACCTGACTATCATTTTCAAACTTTTCAGGCAACCATGACGCACTTTCCCTATCACTGAGTATTTGCTTGAAAAGAATCTTCATCTTTGGTAATCTCTCTTGCTTGTGTTGATGGTTATATAGGTTGATATATTCATTAAGTCCTTTAATCTTTTCTCCTTCAGGTGTTGTTTTACCACCTATAACTGTATTATAAGCATCTATCTGTTTCTGGCTTAGAGTCTTATTAAAATATCCCAACTTAAACATTTCAGAAAGAGAGAACGACTCTGAACAAAATTCTTTCTGTATAGAATCAAAACTTTCCGATATGGAAGTATTTTGTATTTTAGCAAACACCTCCATATTATCTATGAATTTTGGAAGATTCTCATGAATCAGACGAAAAGCTATAGAAGTTGATTTTTCTTCATCCGAATACATATTCTTACGGTTTTCATGAAAACCTTTAAAATACACGGTAAAATTATGGAATTCAGAAATTAATGATATTTTATCTTTTGCATCAGGATCATTTTTAACAAAATCAATCAAATCACTCTGAATCAGTTCTTTCTTATCAATTCTTTTAAATGTTTCATTCTTTGTTAACTGAACGATTATTTGTTTTCTCAGATTGGCCTTTACCCTTGAAATCGAGTTCTGGACTTCTTCCGTTTTATTTCTAATATGATGATACTGATAATATTCCTCTAAAGAATTGAATTTACCGGTACTTTCCAAAGGCAATTCAAAACCAGAAAGAGAACTTTCAATATAAGACCTATGATAATTATCAATAATAGTCTTTACTTTAATATAACTCTCAGCTCTATGCTGATCTTCTTCTAATATTCCACTATCGATAAAGTTCTTTAAAGTTTCCCCTATAGGAATAAGTCTAAACCTCAATGTCTTAGACAAAGGATATAGATTTGTAAAATTAGAAAGATTTTCCATACTATTTATTTTTTAAGTTACATAATTTCCACTTCACTCACTCCAATCTTATACTTCTCATCAATATATACCCCCAGCTCAACATCTTTTACATACCCTTCAACAACCGCCCTGTTCATAAGAGACTTATACTTCACCGCCTCATCAATCAAAGGATATGCTCCCCAACCTTCTTCGAGCAAATTCTGCTTTATCCTATCATCAAAGATATGATTGTAATAATCAATACTTATTACATTTAAATCCTTTAATCTGTGAACTATAGCTGCAACAGAAACACCATACATACTACGCAAAGACGACAACTCAGAAACAGCCAGATTATCACGAACTTTGCCTACATAAGCATTAATAACTTCCTTAGGCAATAAAATGGCAGATGCAAATCTGTGACACATACGCTCTTTCGTTTTGTAATCCATGCTTTCTAACGACGGAAACAATATATGCGCCAACTCGTGCAATGCAGTAAACCTCTTACGTTCTACAGTCACATTATTTTTCCTTAAAACCACAAACGGAGTCTTTTTATTCACCCATCCGCACAACCCATCAACATCCTCTTCGATGTCAAGTTCAAGGACTTTTATTCCAGCCAATTCTAACACTCTGCACACAGACGCCATAGTATCGTTTCCAAGTCCCCACTTACGCCTTACCTGTAAAGCTGCGTTTTCCATATCGTCATAATCAGAAATACACAATCCTTTTACAGGGTTCTTAAAGTCTGCCATCACATCAAAAAGGCTCTCTAAAGCTAAATAATTCTCCATCCACATTTGTACCTGAGAGATTATTCGCTGTTTTAGTTTTTGAGAAATCTGCTCCTTACTTCGAAAAGAAAAACCAGAAAGCTCCACTGGCTTACGTCCCAACAGAAAATCGGGAGAAGCCTGATAAAGCTTACACAAAGCATCCAGAACAACATCTGAAGGTTTCATCAACCCTCTTTCATACTTTGATATTGCCTGTTTTGTAACCATACCATTCAAACGCTGGCTAACTTCATCCAAAGTCAGCCCTCGCATTCTTCTGATATTTTTCAGCCATATTGAAATTGTATAATTCATGCTATAATTATTTTGTTTACAAACATATGAAAATAAAATATAAATATCAACCATTAATTATATGTTTATCAGCATAATATATAACATTTTACATACTAATACAAAAAAGAGAGTATTAAAGCCTATAGAGAAGGATCTGCAATCCAACTCAGTACTTTAAATACTCTCTTAAAATAATCTTAATATAAAGATACTGTATAACCCAGTATTTCATTTAGATTCCGCCAAAAGCTCCAGCGTCCTCTCACACCTCTCCCCGGCATAAAACTCATCGAGCACTTTTCCGAAAATATCACCAGATCTGACCGCATCGAACAGTGTCATACTCGACTTAAGCTTCAAGGCATCAATGCTGCCCATTATACGTTCTATATTCTCACCTCTGTGAAGAAGAAGGGTTTCTGTTATCTCGAACAGCCGTTTGCGGAGAAGCTCATTCTGAAGATAATCACGTGCCTCCTGAAATGAAGAGATGCCATAGTATTCCGAATTATAGCTGAAGCCCAGGCCCTTCATCTGTGGGAAGATATACCATATCCAGTGCGAACGTTTCACACCATCACGTATCTCGGAAAGGGCCTGAGCATAATCTTCATTCTGGGCATCTATAAATCTGCAAAGACTTGTATTCATAGTGTTTCCCATATTCATAATATTATGTATAATGGCTATACAGTCCTGCACAACGTTTTAATCAGTTCCTTATTTTCCGATATTATTTTATCTATTTCCAGATGAGTGCATGCCTCGTCTTTCAGCAATCTTGCGGTAGAGGTGCTGTCATCGTCCGACACATCCCATGTGAGAAGAACGGTGTGTATCTTCAGGGCTTTAAGTTTCTTTACCAGCATTTCATGGTCGGCATCGCCGGTAATCAGAACCACAAAGTCAAACTTTCTTATTGTGGCAAGCTCGTATGCTTCAAGGGCAAACCATACATCTACTCCTTTCTCTATTACAGTGATATTATTGCCTTTCTGAACTTCCCTGAGGTGTTTATAGTGGAATACCACATCGTTTTCGATAAGGGAATCTTCAAATTTTCGCTCACTGTAAAGAAGGTGTTTGCTGTTGGCATCGTTTACCCTGTAGCGACCACGGAAATAATGGCTCTCAGTGATATGACATTCCGAAACATTACAACCGCATATCTTTGCGATTTCTTCTTTTATGAAAGCCATAAGTCTGGATACATTAATGTTCAATGACATGCTTTCCTCGAGTGCTTCATTTATCTTGGCATAATATCCGCCGTCTATAAATAAACCTATTGACTGGTATCTGTCTATCATAATCAAAAAAAAATTAATATTACTAGTTATTTTATTTAAGACACTTTATTGATTTGGTATCCACAAAATTAAATGTTATTGTCTAAAAACCTTCATAAATGGAAAATATTATTTTTCAGGTTCCATGTACATGAAGGAAAGACACCGAAGTGGGCCTTCCTGAATTCAAGTTATGACCGCTCGTTCATAGCGGGGCGCTGGAACTAGGGTTATAAACATAGCGAAGAAGGCGAAAATAATCAGACAAATTGGGGACACTTTGGGACAAAATTCCATATGTACCTTTTTTTTCGTATTAAGACAGGCTTTTCCCTTGATACTAAAGATATTACAAACAAATAGGAAGAAAGAGAAAAAGATAATTAAGGGACAATTTTTCAAATTCCTGAACGACATTCTCGGGTCTTTTCCTGATGATATAAAAAACTACTTGTAGTGACAAAAACAATGAAAAGATACAAGCTACAATATGACAAATTTCGACAAATCTCAACACCATCCTCTACAAGATGTCGGACACCATCAGACACTCCGATATCCGGAAAGGGGACAAAACGGCAGGTTTCAAAAAATGTCAAAAACCCGCTTTGAAGGGCATACCCTAACAGACTTATTATCAAAGGATAACGATTACTATAAAAGGAAATATAAGCTAAAAATGGGTACATATAGAAAAGTGTCCCCATTGTCCCCAAATCCGATATAAAACACGGGCAGGTTTCATCCCAAAGGCGGGCAAGTTTTATCTGAAACTTGCCCGCCTTTTTTTCACTTGTCGTACACCAACAAAACGACAGGACGTTTTGACTAAAACGACAAGGCATTTAAGGTAAAACGTCAAGGCGTTTTCAGATAAAAATTTTCTGCATTTTTATTTGGAAAATATTACGGCTATATATACCTTTGTATGCATAATGCGGTAATAGCGAGAATTGCACCGCAATATCTATTTCATTTCATAAACAACAAAACAATGTCGAAGATGCAAAACAGCAGGTTTATGGATTAAAAAACAAAATCATTCATTAAACTAATTCCACTACTGTGGCTGCAAAGAAAAATGATGCGGCAGGGATTGCTGTGCTCTTTGACTTACGGGTTCATACCCTAATCTTCGACTGGGAAGAGAGGGTTCTATGTTTGAAAACTAGTTGTTAGTTGCTAGTTGTTAGTTGCTAGATTTAATAATCACAAAAATCACGTTGTTTATGAAAAATGTATCATTACGCGTAAAACGCAATTTCGATTCTATCTCAAATAATTTTGCTCCTGAATATGCCGACTGCCATCTGGATGTGGAGGTTTCCGCTTCCGAGGGTCTGAAGGATGTGAAAGAAATGTCGGTTCGTATATACTCTGCTTCATACAGGCTTATGGGTGCCGGATGTATTGCCCACAGTCCGGAAAGGGTGCTGAAGAAGGCTTCGTTCACCCTTGGGAACGACGATTTGTGGGACGCCGGCATGTATCGTGCCTATATTTATCTGAACGGAAGCCCCAAATGGTTTTGCGAGGTGAACATGCCATTATCGTCGGACTGCTGGACACGGAAAGCGATGAAACCGATTGAAGAATATCCCGAAGAGATGTTTTTTGCCGGAAAACTTGCCATGACGGGATGGTGGAACAAGCTGTACTGCGGACGTTTCAAGGAGCCTTTGATACGCCTGCTGATTGACAGGCTGTTTGCATTCAGCAGTGATATGAAACTCAGGAAAACGGCAAAGATACCAAATCTGCTGGTCACAGGCGAAGGCGAGACATGTGGGGCTAAGGCTCTGGCTTCGATGATACTGGGAGGATTCGTGACAGGCGATGATGTGACTATGAAATACAATCTGTCGCTTGGAGAAATAACTACAGGTGCATACGGATGGAAAAACATGGAGGAGCATGTGGCAAAGGCTAAGGCTGTGATAGTGGAAGTGCCGGAACTGAACTACAGTGCACACACCATAAATATGGTAAACCTGATGGCAAGCATGATACGCTACGATGCGTTCAGAAACACAACTTTCATTCTGCATGGCAAGGACAAGGAGATTGCAAAGATGATGGATAAATGTGTGCTGATGAACGGACTGTTCACAGAAGAAACTACTTTCAGATTGTCGTCAGACAGGTCTGTGGGTACGAAATATGAATATGACGAGGGGGATGAGGAGTTCATGAAACTGCTGGAGAAACTGGTGGACGATAAGTATGGCGGCAACTCTTATGAAGAGGAAACAGAAACTCCATACGGCAAAGCGGAAAGGAAACTGGAAAGCATGGTGGGCCTGCAAAGGGTGAAGGATGACATGCGCGAGGCAAGGATGATGGCCATGTTCAACATGAAAAGAGCTGAGATGTGTCTGCAAACGGACAGTGAACAGAGAAACCACATGCTGTTTCTGGGAAATCCTGGTACAGGAAAGACTACAGTGGCAAAACTGGTGGGGGAAATATATAACAACATGGGATTGCTGAGCAAAGGACATACAGTGGAAACGAACCGCTCGAAACTGGTGGGCGAATATATCGGAATGACAGAGAAGAAGACTCTGGAGGCGATAGAAGAGGCACGTGGAGGTGTGCTGTTCATAGACGAGGCTTACACTCTTATATCGCATGAAAGCGACACCAAGGATTTCGGAAAGGAGATTCTGAATGCTCTGCTCACTGTCCTGTCCGAGCCTCAACCGGATATGATTGTCATTCTGGCGGGGTATGAGGACAAGATGATGAACATGATGAAAACAAATCCGGGACTTAAGGACCGCTTCCCCCTGACGTTCCGCTTTGATGACTATTCGGCACAGGAGCTTATGGAGATGGCTTGCCGTTCGCTTGAGGATGGGAACTACAGGCTGACGGACGGTGCACACAAGCGGCTGGCAGCCCTGATAGAAAAGGCTGCCGCACACCGTGACGAATATTTCGGGAACGGACGATGGATACATAACCTGATAAACCAGGGTATCATTAAAAGTATGGCACGGAGGGTGATGTCGGCCACTGCGGGCAGGAATATTGATATCAACCTTCTGTGCGACATAGAGGAAACGGACATCCTGGAAGCGGAACGCAACTTCCTTGACTTGAAAACCGCCAGACTGTCTCCACCACGCCCTATAGGTTTCAGGGCGTGATGAGAATGGCGGGAAAAAGTATTATGTTTTCTGCCATGTACATCATGATAATTATCAACATTCTGATTTCCAATATATTACATTTCAATGTTGTACATCTGTTTTTTATTGTTATGACATATAAACTGCATATCTTTGCAATCGGAAAACAAAACACAACGAGACCAATCATGAAAAAGTCATTACTTATTATTATTGCAGCCACAGCCTTGTCGTCGTGCTGCACGGTGTTTACCGCATCGAAACAGAACGTTACATTCATGGCCCCGAACGGGACCAAAATATATGATGTGGAGACTAATGTGAAAATAGCAGAAGTGGAAAAGGATAATATGGTGACCACAAAAATAAAGAAAAAAATTTCGGACAAACAGCTGGTTGCACGAAAAGAGGGTTACTCGCCTACTCCTTTCATTCTGGAAACTGAATTTAATGTCTCATCGCTATGGAACTTCCTTTTCTGGCCGGGATTCCTGGTTGACCTTGGTACGGGAAAGATGTTCAAATGGGACAATACTATAATAAACTTGGAACTGGAGCCTGAGACAGGTACGAATGAATAAGAAAAACTAAACTAGACTTAACTGCATTTTTATCAGACTTGACTAAACTGTATTTTTAAAACTAAACCAGACTTAACTAAACTATTTGAATTATGAAAAAATCACTTACCAAGAATTTTCTGGGCTCTGTGATGATGCTGGGGATACTGACAATATCCGGACTGAATCTGACATCGTGCGAGCAGGAGGATTCGAAGGATCTGGGGGATGCACCTCTCTTCCAGAAGTATATGCTGGCTGTGGGCAACAACGGTGAGACTGTGGCATATGCTGCATTCTCGAAAGAGAGAAATGACTTTCTCAAACCTGTAAAAATGACCGGCGAGCAAAAAATCACTGTCAACGGCAGAGATATGAACTATAACAGGCTGGACAGGTTTCATACTGTAACATTCAGTTACTCGCTGAAACTGGACAACAACACAAACGAAGCGGAGTTTGAATTTACGCGTTTCAAGACTAAGAATCTGAAAAACAAAATTGCAAAAGACAATTCGCTTATGCTGTCATTACCAAAGGAAATAGAGACTCTGGAGGCGGGAAAGCCTGTCAACTGGACCGGTGCTGCCATGGCAAGCGATGAAACAATGGAGATTATGCTGGAAAAGGCCGACAAAAGAAAGTATATACAGTTTTTTGGCGAAGTGACAAAAGACGGAAAGGGATTCGTGTTTCAGACTCTGCCGGAAAAAGGTATCTATAAGCTTACCGTGAGAAGATATAAGTCCGCTCCAACAGTGCAGAACGACCGCACAGCAGACGGAGAAATGGTGTTATGCTACTACGACTCGCGCAATGTGGAAATAAAATAATAATACATACCGCTATATAATTAAAAATTAGATGAACCTCCGGACAGCCGTGAGGCACCGGAAAGAAAAATCCTGCTTCCGTATTCTTCAAGGAAAGAAGAACACAGGAAGCAGGATTTTATTTTACACAGGAACTTGGAAATGAAGTTCCCGAATTTACTTGATGTTTGATTCTTCGAGCTTATATCCTAACTTCTTGTCGGCCACTTTAAGGGCAAATGCTATAAGCAATGAAAGAACAGCCAGACCTGTGAATATTGTCATAGGGATGGTGTAATCGTAGATGTTTGTTCCCGACTCGGTCTTACCTGTTACACAATAATTGTCGAGTACGAAACCAATGAGTGTAGGTATACCCCAAAGGCCTATGTTCTGGATGAAGAATATAAGTGCGTATGCTGTTCCAAGCTGGTGGGCCGGGAATATCTTTGCCACTGAAGGCCACATAGCCGAAGGCACCAGCGAGAATGCTATACCAAGAATTATCATAAGAATTATGGCTACGTATGAACTTGTAATGAATGGCAACGCATAGATGAAATGTACGAATATCAGCATTGCTGCACCAAACATCATGATGGATGCAGCCTTTCCGCGCTTGTCGACCATACCTCCGAATACAGGTGTAAGAATCAACGCACCCAGGGCAGGAAGACCTGCGAAGAAGCCGGCTACGTTTTCATCGATACCGTACTTTGTAATCATCAGTTCTGAAGCGAACTTCTGGAATGGAAATACGCAAGAATAGAACAATACGCAAAGAAGAGCGATGAGCCAGAATCCAGGATTCGAAAGGATGGTTGCTACATCCTTGAAAGAGAATTTCTCGTCGTCGGATGATTCATCCTTGATTTCTTCCATCTGAGTGTCAAGCTTCTTGTCGAGTACAGAGAATGAGAAGAATGCTATCATACCGCCTACAAGACACACAAGACCGATAAGGACCGGTGTGGTAAGTTCGAACGAACGTGCCACAGGGATGGCTACTGCATATGCAGCCTGAGAACCTACACGCGCAAGGGCTACCTGCACACCCATAGCTGTTGCCATTTCCTTGCCGCGGAACCATTTGGCAATCATCTTTGTGACGGTGATACCTGCCACCTCTGCTCCTACTCCGAACACAGAATATCCGGCTGAAGCAACGAATACATCGGCTTTATAACTGAGAATAGTATCTGCAGTTCCCACCATGCTGGTCATGGCATAGTATTCAAGCCATGTACCTACCACCATAAGTATAGTGGCAAGCTTTCCTGTGAAACGTATGCCGAAACGGTCGAGAATCAAACCACCCCATATAAGCATAAGGCAGAATACATTCAAGAAACTGTAGGCACCGGTGTAGATACCGAAATCGCTACTGGTCCATCCAAGTCCGTTTTCGGATGGTGATGCCTCAAGCATACTCTTGAGCGGTGCAACCACATCGTTTACATAATATGCAGCCATCATTGTGAAAGCCACAATAGCCAGGGCACCCCAACGCATGCCCCATGAGTCGTTTAACTTTTTCTTTACCTGTTGTGTCATTTTTATGTATATTTATTTATCATTTTTCGAAAAAACGATGCAAAGATACACATTTTCCAGCATTTAGGAAACAAATATACATAGTTTAGGATAATATACCTGACTTTATATCATATTACGCCATAGGAATAATGGCAATTTTTGGTAATATTTTGGCACTTTATGAGAGGTATATCTGGAGACAAGATTGTAATTTTGCAGCGAACAAACAGATAATAGACAGAAACAGAAAACAGATATTGAAGATATATAAACATTCGTAAGAACGATAAATAAAGAAATAAAGACAGTAGAAATATTGTCTTTATGTTGCCTCTGAATCAAAAAAGTCCTGAAATGAGATTATGTAAAATCTCACTCAGGACTTTTACTATTTTAATAACCGACTTGTTATGCCAATGACAGAATGAGCAACTGGGCAGTGAGCACACGCAGGAACATAGTGAGCGGATAGACAGTGGCATAGCCTACTGCAGGCGCATCGCATGATGTCTGGTCGTTGGAGTATGCAAGTGCAGGCGGATTGGTAGTAGCTCCGGAGAGGACTCCGATAAGTGTATAATAGTTGAGCTTGAACACATAGCGGCCCACAAGACCTGCTATAATAAGAGGTACGATGGTGATGATTACACCGTAGCCTATCCAGACGTATCCTCCGTGGTGTACTATGGTATCGACAAATCCGGCTCCGGCACCAAGACCTACACAGGCAAGGAACAAGGAAAGACCTATCTCGCGCACCATAAGATTGGCACTCATGGTAGTGTATGTGATGAGTTTATATTGAGGACCGAAACGGCTTATCAGGATAGACACGATGAGCGGACCTCCTGCAAGACCAAGCTTAACAGGCTGAGGTATACCGGGGAATACAAACGGAATACTACCAAGGATACATCCCAAAGCTATGCCCAGGAAGATAGGAATAAGATTAGGATGGTTAAGCTGTTTCAGTGAGTTACCAAGGACTTTCTCTGTCTGTCCCACTGCGAGCTCGTCGCCCACTATCATCACGCGGTCGCCTATCTGGAGTTGCAGGTTAGGCGAAGCCACAAGGTCAACACCCGAACGGTTCACTCTGATGACGTTGGCACCGAAGCTGTTTCTTATCTTAAGCTGTGAAAGCATTTTTCCGTTTACCTCAGAACGGGTTATGACTACACTTCTGGTGACTAAGTTTGTATCTTCTTTTTCCCAGTTCATCTCTACCTGGCATCCAAGGAAAACTGTAATGGCATCTATATCTACCGGTGCTGAAGTAAGAAGAATCTTGTCGTTCAGCTTTAAAACTGTATCTGCATCGGCCATTTCCACTATTCCTGTGTCGGCATGATAGATATGTGAAACAACGAAATATCGTTTCACCAGAGGATGAATGTCGCGAAGCTTCTTTCCGAGAACAAACTCATTATGTATCTCTATGGTGACAGGACGGACTGTAAGCTCCTGCAAATGTCCTGAACCGCGCTGGGCATCTGCCTCTTCCGCATCGACCTTTACACGAAGGATATACTTCAATCCCCAAAGAGAAAGGATACAACCTATCACACCAAGGGGATAGGCTACTGCATAACCAAGTGCTATCTCGGGAGCATCAATACCGTTAAGGTCGCTGTTGGCCTGCTGGGCTGCACCAAGTCCGGGAGTATTGGTAACGGCACCGGAAAGTATACCCACCATAGTGGTGATGGGCACTCCTGAAACAAAATGAAGCACTATTGCAAGAATCACACCCGTAAAGACAACGGTCATTGCCACCATATTGAGTGTGAGACCTCCTTTCTTGAAAGCCGAGAAGAAACCGGGACCTACCTGCAAGCCGATGGAATAGACAAACAATATCAATCCGAACTCCTTGAGAAAATGAAGAAGATGCTCGTTGAGATTCATATTAAAATGTCCGAAGATAATTCCCACGAACAGTATCCATGTGATACCTAATGACACTCCTGCCACCTTAACCTTGCCAAGCGCAATACCAATCGTTATTACCAGTGACAGAATAAGCACTGAATGTGCCACTCCCCCTCCCCATAAATTGGGATAACCCATAAACAGGTTTTCAATCAATTCCATAATTATAGTTTTTATTGTATTAAATTTTCAGAGATTTTTAATTACGGGGAGCAAAGGTAATAACAATATCTTAATTGAGATAATATTATTGAGAGAGAATTATTTTTCAGACATATTTAAAAGGCATCCTCCAACTCTCTTAGATAGAGTCTGGCACACATCTCGGCATCATCGCCGGCACGATGATGTGTTCCCATAGGTATATCCAACTGGCGACACAGATAATCAAGAGAATTGCACGTAAAGGAATAAACCTTACGTGCCGTCTGCAAAGAACATATCCAATTCAACTTGGGAAGATAAATACGGTATAGTTCAGCAGAATGCTGCAGGCAACTCCTGTCGAAAGATACGTTATGTGCAACAAATGTATCAAACTCATCAAGATAAGTACGTTCTATTTCCTCCCACACCTGACGGAAATCAGGGGCATTCTCCGTATCTTGCGGACGTATGCCATGCACCTTGATATTCCAATACTGATAATAGTTGTCTTCAGGACGCACAAGCCATGAGCGGGTTTCCACAACTTCTCCGTTTCTCACCACACAGATACCTACCTCGCATATAGAAGTACGCTTGGATGTAGCAGTTTCAAAGTCTATTGCTATAAAATTAAGGTCTGATTTGTAATACATACAGCTATTGTTATTCTATAATCGCAAATATTTTATTTCAAAATTATGTTTTAGAGATGAAATTAGCAAATATAAAATGTTTTAGCCATAAAAAAAGTGCTGCAACTTTGTCACACTGACAAAATTGCAGCACAAAAATTATATGCACAGTATATAAATTACTTGCGCTGTCCCAATTTATCATCCATATAAAGGATACCTGAGTGATCGCCGCAGCGTCTCAATTTGTCAACGATACCCTGAGCTGTAGCTTCTTCTT
The DNA here is from genome assembly GCA_944322395.1 of uncultured Phocaeicola sp. Classification (GTDB taxonomy): domain Bacteria; phylum Bacteroidota; class Bacteroidia; order Bacteroidales; family Bacteroidaceae; genus Phocaeicola. Next base: position 7,249 of record CALUPA010000039.1, on the reverse strand, counting down.
CTACCTGTTCACGGACATATCCCCACAAGAAATCCTGTGAAGCCTTGTCTTTAACTTCAGAAGCGATATTTACAAGTTCGTCAATAAGCTGTGACACATGGCATTCGTGTTTGTAAACGTGTTCGAATACTTCGAGTGGGCTTCCCCATCCCTGAGGAACAACATCTATCTTGTCTACTTTAGCCTCGCCACCACGTTTCATCAGGTAATCGGCCAAATTATATGCATGGTCCAGTTCTTCCTGTGACTGTTTTTTCATCCATGTAGCAAATCCGTCATAACCTTCTTTCTGAAGATAGAAAGACATTGAAAGATAAAGATTAGCCGACCACATTTCGGCAGTAATCTGCGCATTGATTGCGTTCTGTAGTTTTTCTGAAATCATAGTTTATAAATTTAATATATACGTTGACTATTCTATAACAAACTCCATGCCACTGTAAGTCCTGCCATGACTATGGCTACCATGCTCATAAGCTTTATCAGGATGTTCAGACTAGGTCCGGATGTATCTTTGAACGGGTCGCCCACCGTATCGCCCACGACTGTGGCGCGGTGTACTTCACCACCTTTTCCTCCGAAATTGCCTTCCTCTACGTATTTCTTCGCATTGTCCCATGCACCTCCGGCATTGGCCATGAAGACTGCAAGTACGAAACCCGATGACAATCCTCCGATGAGAAGGCCTATCACTCCAGAAACTCCGAACAAGAGCCCGGTTACTACCGGTGCCACTATTGCCAATACTGAAGGAAATACCATCTCGCGCTGTGCTCCCTTGGTTGATATCTGCACACAACGGGCATAATCCGGTTCGGCCTTTCCTTCGAGTATACCTTTTATCTCGCGGAACTGGCGGCGTACTTCTTCCACCATATGGGCAGCCGCACGACCTACGGCATTCATGGTAAGTCCACAGAAGAGGAATGCCATCATACTGCCTATGAACATACCGGAAAGTACTTTAGGATTCATGAGGGTTACATCGTAATAAATCATAAAGTCAGTGAATGTAGCTTCGTGTATAGCGACACTGATTCCGTTTGGTAATTCAAGAACTGTATTACCCAGTCTCTCAAGACCGATTCTAATTTCTTCTATATACGATGCAAGAAGTGCCAGCCCTGTAAGTGCAGCTGAACCTATGGCAAAGCCTTTTCCTGTAGCGGCTGTGGTATTACCCAGCGAATCAAGGGCATCGGTACGCTTGCGGACTTCTGCTCCGAGACCGCTCATTTCGGCATTTCCTCCTGCATTGTCGGCTATAGGACCGTATGCATCGGTAGCAAGAGTTATTCCCAAAGTAGAAAGCATACCTACTGCTGCTATACCTATTCCATACAAGCCCATACCTATATTGGAAAGATCGAAGCCTGATGCAAGCCAATATGACAAGATAATGCCGGCTACAACGGCTATTACCGGTATAGTGGTGGATACCATGCCAAGACCTATACCGGAGATGATAACAGTGGCAGGTCCTGTCTTTCCGCTTTCAGAGAGTTTCTGTGTAGGCTTATACGACTGTGATGTGTAATACTCTGTGGAGCGTCCGATGATTATACCTACTATCAGTCCTACTACAACGGCAAATGAAATATTTACCCAATTCTTCATATCGAGAAGCCAGAGGATAAAGAATGTAGCAATTACTATGAGTATTGAACTGAGATTTGTGCCCACAGAAAGAGACTTTAGCAAATCCTTCATGCCGGCATCCTCGCGTGTACGGACTGCAAATATTCCTATGATGGACAATATGATGCCAACTGCCGCAATGAGCATGGGAGCGATAACTGCCTTAAACTGCATTTCCGTATCACCGGTACCGATAAAAGCTGCTGCCCCAAGAGCTGCTGTAGCAAGGATAGAGCCACAATATGACTCGTAAAGGTCGGCACCCATACCGGCTACATCACCAACATTATCACCTACATTATCGGCTATAGTGGCAGGATTTCGCGGATCGTCTTCAGGTATTCCTACTTCCACCTTGCCTACGAGGTCGGCTCCCACATCGGCTGCCTTGGTATATATACCTCCTCCTACTCTGGCAAACAGGGCTTGGGTAGAAGCTCCCATACCGAATGTAAGCATAGTGGTGGTTATCATACAAAGTTTCGCTGTGGGGTTGGCAGAATCGGCATCAATAACCCTGTCAAGGAGTATATACCAGAAAGAAATATCAAAAAGACCGAGTCCGACAACCACGAGTCCCATAACGGCACCGCTACGGAAGGCTACACGTAATCCACGATTAAGCGACGTACGGGCAGCATTGGCAGTACGGGCTGAAGCATATGTTGCTGTTTTCATTCCAAGATATCCTGACAGTCCGGAGAAGAAACCTCCTGTGAGAAAAGCTACAGGAACCCAGTGATTCTGAAGATTAAACCCGTAAGCCATAATAGAGAATAATATTACCAGGGCAATGAATACAATGGTAACGACCTTGTACTGCTGTTTAAGGTACGACATTGCACCCTGACGCACATGTAATGCTATCTTTTGCATTTGTGGCGTTCCTTCACTTTCCTTCATCATCTGACGATAGAAATACCACGCAAGTACCAATGCCAAAACTGAGGCTATCGGTACAATCCAAAATAAGCCTGTTTCCATAAGAATCTGATTTTAAGTTTTATCGCTTTTCCCAAATATAGGGAATATTTTTTATTTTGTGAAATATACTTGAAATATGAGAAAGAAAAAATGTAAAATAATACATAGAACAACAATATATCAGATATAGACAGATAATATTCTAAAGATTATTTCCATATTTACATACAGTAACAACAATAAAAATATAATGATAAAGAAACAGGATATAAATATTGCAACTGCTATCATGATTATGATACCGGCAATAGCTGTTATTATATCAGCAATAGTACAAACAGACATTACTTTAGGTGACCGTCTTATAAGATATTCACTTGCAATTGTACTCTTCAGTCTGTTTTATGACAGTACAATAAGAAATATATTACGAGGAACAGCATTAATATTGATAACTATTTCAATAATCAGCTGGCTCATCTAAAAAAGGAATAATAAAAAGGCGCCATCCAATTTTCTGTGAATGCCGCCGACCATCTAAAGAACCCCCCAATTAAGGGTTCTTTTCATCTTTTGTTTTTCAAGTTTTTGTGTTATCCTTCTCCTTGTCTTTTTACCTGGTTTCTCCTAAAACCTATTAAAAACCAATCCCTAATCCTAAAAACGAATAAACTCTCTCTTAACCTTAATCCTAAAAAACTAATCCTTGAAAATCTCTTTTACCTTTAAACTAATAACCTTAACCTAATACCTTAAATAAATTACCTTAAGTCTAATCTAATACCTTGTTATTTTTTTGTGTTCATATTCTCTTTATAAGTCTTACTGGTTTCACAACCACGATGCAAAGGTAAGGGTAAAATTGATAAAAACAATGTTACACAACATGTTTTTAACAAAAACGGCATTTTTCTTGATTTATATCATTTATTGGGCAGAAAAACGCCGTGTACGATAACGACAAATACACATATCAGATTAAACTACCTACCATTAGTACTATGAAATACATGCACAACGCCAGCTTAAGAACCGTGCCAAGAAGAAAGCCCAAAAGAGCACCTGTACCTGAACGTAAAGCTAACCTGATATCTGCATCACCTAATAATTCGCCAACTACCGCACCTAAAAACGGTCCTAGAACCAATCCCCACGGAAGAAAGAATAATCCGGCAACAGATCCGATGAAAGCTCCCCAACTACCCCACTTTGTTCCTCCTGAATATTTACTTCCAAGTATAGGAATAAAATAGTCTATAACCTGAGCTAATATCACCAGGAGAAGAAGCACAATTATCTGTGTTGTAGAAAACTGAACCTTATCTGTGAAATGCAGTAAAAGAAAACCTGCATATGATACGGGAGGTCCAGGCAGAGCAGGAAGAATACATCCCAAAAGTCCCAGCAACATCAATATTGCTGCAATAATTATCAAAAATACATCCATATGATTTTTTTTAGTTATTAATTAAAAAAGAGCTGTCCCTCGACTCACGCCGAAGAACAGCCACAACACAAACACAAAATAAAACACGACAAAACTACTATTATTAATCTGTTTTCACAGACTTGCATGACTATACTCACATACAATCATACAATTAAGATAGTTTTTGTTGATATATTAATGTTCTATTATTGTCTGGAATTCTTATTACATGATTCCTTTTTCACGCAGATGAACCTGCCAGTTCCATGCAGAGCGTAGTGTGTCTTCGATAGAAGTATCTGCCTTCCAACCCAATTCATTGTTAGCATATGAAGGGTCTGCCCATACTTTTACGATATCACCTGCACGACGAGGTGCTATCTGATAGTTCAGTTTTACACCTGTAGATGTTTCGAAGGCATTGATAAGTTCAAGAACTGACAAGCCACGGCCTGTACCGACATTGAATACTTCTGAAGCCTGTTTCTGCTTACCTTCGAGGATACGGTTCATTGCTATAACGTGAGCTTTTGCCAAATCAACAACATATATATAGTCGCGGATACAAGAACCGTCCGGAGTATCATAGTCATCACCAAATACGCTCAGTTTTTCACGTATACCCATAGCAGTCTGAGTGAGGAATGGAACGAGATTCTGTGGAACTCCGTTAGGCAACTCTCCAATAAGTGCCGAAGGATGTGCGCCTATAGGATTGAAGTAACGAAGCTTGATAGCCTTAATAGGAGAACCTGAAGCAATTGTATCGTCTATGATTTCTTCGTTTATCTGTTTTGTATTTCCATAAGGAGATTCTGCTTTCTTGATTGGTGCAGCTTCTGTCACTGGCAGTACATCAGGCTGACCATATACAGTACATGATGAAGAGAAAATTATTCCCTTAACACCATGCTTAGGCATAAGTTCAAGAATATTAATCAGTGAAACCAAGTTGTTGCGATAGTAAAGCAAAGGCTTCTGTACTGATTCGCCAACAGCCTTGCTTGCTGCAAAATGAATAATACCTTCAATACCTGGATATTTTGTGAATACAGCATCCATTCCTTCGTAATCAAGACAGTCCACCTGTTCGAAAGCCGGACGAACACCTGTAATCTGTTCTATGCTGTCTACTACATCATCTCTTGAGTTTGAAAGATTATCTACGATAATTACTTCATAACCGCTGTTCTGTAATTCAACTACTGTATGAGAACCGATGTAGCCTGTACCACCGGCAACCAGAATTCTTTTTTTCATAATTAAAGGTTTTTATATTTTTATGTATAATAAAGTTTTAGAATTATTTCGAGCAAATATAATAAATAAAATTCAAAATTCAACCAAATTAATGGAAATTATACAAAAAAATCCGGTATCTGACTGATACCGGATTTTAGAGACTACATTTATATTTTCTGATTATATTCCAAACAATGCTGCAAGACCTTTGTCAACGCCAGAGAATCCCATAAATGCCATAGCAAGCAAACCTGCTGTCACAAGGGCAATTGACATACCCTGCATACCTTTAGGTATGTTCACCATACTGAGCTGTTCGCGGATTCCTGCAAACACAATAAGTGCAAGTGCAAAACCAAGTGCAGTGGCAAAAGCATATACAACACCTGTAAGCAAATCGAAATCGTTCTGGATTACGAGGATTGTAACACCAAGGATACAGCAGTTGGTTGTGATAAGAGGAAGGAACACTCCCAATGCCTGATAGAGCGATGGAGAAACCTTCTTCAGGATAATCTCAACCATCTGTACCAATGCTGCGATGACAAGGATAAATGCTATAGTCTGAAGATAACCCAGGCCAAAAGCATCAAGAACAAATTTCTGGATAACATAAGTAACGATAGTTGCAAGAACCAACACGAATGCTACTGCCGCACCCATACCCATAGCTGTTTCAACTTTCTTTGATGTTGTTCACAAATATAGCTGTAATAAATATCAATATATATTCCATATAAAAAGTCTTTTAAGGGTTATGCTTTTTTCAAGCGGTTTACAATAGCAATCAGATAGCCCAATACTATGAAGGCACCAGGTGCAAGAACGAATATCAGCATACCATATTCTTCTGGCATAATTGCGATATTAAATATCTTGCCGGTTCCGAGGAATTCACGTACACCACCGAGCAATGTCAGCGCGATAGTGAAACCAAGACCCATACCAAGTCCGTCGAACAGTGAAGCTATAGGATTATTCTTGGCAGCAAAAGCCTCAGCGCGTCCAAGAAGGATACAGTTCACCACGATAAGCGGAATGAACAGACCCAAAGTAGCGTAAAGGGCAGGAACGTAAGCCTGCATTACCATCTGCAAAACTGTCACGAACGATGCGATGACTACGATGAAGATAGGAATACGCACCATATCAGGAACAAGTTTCTTGATAGAAGAGATTACAATGTTTGAACAGATAAGCACGAACATTGTAGCAAGTCCCATACCCATACCGTTGATGGCAGAAGATGTTGTACCCAAAGTAGGACACATACCCAAAAGGAGAACGAAAGTAGGATTTTCCTTAACGATTCCGTTCATCAAAACTTTAAAATTATTCATAATCTTACTCCTCTCCTATTTTATTTGTTATTATCAGAAGCCTGCTGAGTAGCACCACTAGTGCCGTCAACATGCTGGTTCTTATATGCTCCGTATGCACTGTTCACTGCTGCAAGGAATGCTCTGGTAGTGATAGTGGAAGCTGTGATGGCATCTATCTGACCACCGTCCTTTGAAACTACCAAAGGAGCTTCGCCAGGATTCTTGCCTGTAATATCACCCTTGGCACCTTTCTTGAACCAGTCGGCAGCCTTAGAACCCAATCCCGGAGTTTCTGCATGGCTCAACAATGAATAGTCGATGATGTTTCCTTCCACATCGAAACCGACGAGGACTTTCAGTTCGCCACCGAATCCCATAGACGAAGATTCTACTGCAGCACCAATAAACTCGCCACCTTTTGTAGCCTTGTAAATCTTGTACGAAACACCGTCAACATCGATTGTTTCAGGAGCTTCGGCAGGGTTATTGTCGAAACCGGGAACTACCACTGCTATAGCGTCGCTCAATGTCTTTGCATTTGCCTGTGCTATAGGTTCGGCAGTCACTTCGTTCACCCAGCCCAATATTGCTCCTGCCACTACAGAGAAACCTGTAAGTGCGAGAGCCATATTCTTCAATGATGATTCTAGCTTTTTCATTTCTTTACTACCTCCCCGAATCTTTTAGGTTTGCA